>JBBRBN010000089.1:0-14053 GCA_038205755.1 Lysobacterales bacterium
GCAAGGCAAGGGCCTGCTCGCGACCGAAGGCATGATCAGCGTGGCGCTGTGCGACGGCGGCGACCCGGTGGCCGCGATCACCTCCAGCGTGCTTGAGTTCGAAGACGACCACGGCCGCGTGCTGGCCTGCGACGAGGTGCAATTCGGCGCGGAATACGCCGTCGTGATGAGCACCTCGGCGGGTCTGTATCGCTATCGCCTCGGTGATCGCGTGCGCATTACCGGCTGGTGGTTTGGTGCGCCGCGCATGCGCCTGTTGGGGCGTGGCAGCGGCTGCAGCGACCTGTGCGGCGAAAAGCTGACCGAAGCCTTTGTGCTGGCGAGTTGCGCATTGATCGGCATCGATCCGAGCCTGGCTGCGCGGCTGCTGCCACAGCTGCAGCCGGCACCGCGTTACGAACTGCTGCTTGATGCACAGGCAATCGACGCACAGGCAGCGATCCAGCTGGCGCTGCGGCTGGATCAGGCGCTGCGCGCCAACCCGCAGTACGCGCATGCACGCGACCTTGGCCAGCTTGGCGCGCTGACCGCCCGCCGCATCGATCTGCTGGCTGCGCGCTTGCAGGCTCTGTCGTTGGCGCGTGGGCAGCGGCTGGGTGATGCCAAGCCGGGCGTACTCGGGCGCATCGACGATCCCGATCTGGCGCAGCTCGCTCCATGACCCGCTATCGCTTCAGCGTGGCCGCCGCAGCCGACGACGCCGCGCTGCGCGCGCGCATGGCGCAGGACTGGATGAAGGGGCCGTTGTCGGTCAGCTTTCGCCGCGAACCCTCGTATTTCGATGGCTGCGTGGTGCAGGGTGACGCGCCGCAGGTGCTTAAATGCGTTGATCAAGAGAACGGCGCGGTGGTCGCTATGGCCACGCGAATGATGACTCGCGTGTTCGTCAACGGTGAGCCGCAGCGGGTCGGGCTGCTATCGGACTTTCGTCTCGCGCCGCAGGTCCGCGGTGGCACCCTGTTGGCGCGCGGCCTGCGCGTGTTCCGCGATTGGCATAGCGACGATCCCGTCGACTTCTACCTGGCCGTGATTCTCGACGGCAATCGGCGCGCGATTGACACCTTTACCAGCGGGCGTGCTGGGTTTCCCGTCCTGCGCGACTTCGGCCGCATGTGCTCGCCGGCGATTCATCTCGACCTGCCGCGCGCAGCGCTGCCGCTGCCCGGCGTGCAGTTCCGCCGCGCCCGCGCCGAGGATGCTGCGGCATTGCGCGAACTGCATGCGGCGGCGGCACCGCGAAGACAATTCGCCCGCGTCGACTACGCGAACCTGCCGTGCCTGTCGACCAGCGACTACTTCGCGGCCGAATCGGGCAGCCGTCTGCTCGGCTGCGTAGCGGCGTGGGATCAACAAAGCGTGCGCCAGACCCATATCGAAGCGTACTCGCCATGGCTGGGTGGGCTGCGGCCGGCGTACAACCTGGCCGCGCGCGTGCTGCCGATCAAGCCCTTGCCCGCGCGTGGGCAGCGTATTCCTTATGTGTACCTGTCGAACATCGTGCTGCGTGAGGATAATCTGGCGCTGTGGCGCGGACTGCTGCGCCACGCTTACCGCAGCCTGCGCGGCGGCGCGTGGCACTACGCGATTGCCTCACTGCATGAGCGCGACCCGCTGGCTGCCGCGTTGTCTGACTATCGGTCAATCGCCTCCGCGGGGCGTCTGTACGCCGCGCATTTTCCGCAGGACGCGGATGCGCTGGCGCGGATCGATGCGCGGGTGCCGTACATGGATCTGGCCCGCGCATGAGCACGCTGATCCGTGCCCGTCAGCTGCCGCCGCCGCTGCACGAGGCGGCGAACATGCGCGCGCTACTGCGCACCGCACTGTACGACTGGCTGCTGATCGGGTGCTGTTGGATCGTGATGGCGCTGACGCCTGTCGCGGGGTGGCCGCTGCAGCTCGTGTGTATCGGTCTGATCGCTGGGCGCCTGCATGCATTGGGCGTGCTGCTGCACGATGCCTGTCACCTGCGGCAGCGACCCGAGCCGGCACCGACGCGCTGGCTGCAACTGCTGGCCGGCTATCCGATCACCACCACGCTGGCGGCGATGCGCTACCACCATCTGCGCCACCATCGCGACAGCTGCATGGCCGAGGACCCGTATTTCAAGCCCGGAGCCTCCGAGCGCTGGTGGCCGGCGCTGCGCGCCCGACTGCAGGGATTGCTGCTGCCGCCGGCATGGATTCTGCGCAGTTTCATCGGCACTGCGGCACTGCGCTGGCCCGCACTGCGCAACGGCTATGCCCGTGTGTTGCTTGGCGATCGCAGCGGCCGCGACCTGCGCGACGATGCCGAGATCATGGCCTGCCTGCGTGCCGAGCCAGGTCAGGCGCTGTTCTTCGTATTAGTTGCCTTGATCTGCGTCGGGTTCCCGAACGCAGTGACTTTCGGCTACCTGGTGCCGTTGCTGCTGGCGGCACTGCTCAACGCCAACCGCGTGGTCGCCGAACACCATCACGTGCTGGTGCATGACCGCGATCCGGCAACGGTGGTTGGCACCACCCGCGATCACATCGGCGGCTGGTTAAACCGGATGCTGCTCTACCCCCACCACATCGGCTACCACACCCTGCACCATCTGCATCCGACGGTGGCATGGCAAAACCTGCGGGCGTTGCACGACTGGTATCGGGACAACATGCCGGGCTACCGCGAGGCTGGCGCGGGGAAAGATAGCGTGGCACGCCGCACTGCACCGGAGTGAGCGCGACGTATGGCCCGGTTTGGTCCGCCCGTTCACGTGCGGACGTGATCGTGAATGCCCGCAAGGCGACCGCTGTTGGGCGGCTTGGTGCGCGTTGACCAATACGGTGGCAGCCGTCGCACGGTCGGAGTAGGCTCATTGGCCCATCACTTGACAGGGTAGCCGCCATGTCGCTTTGGAAAGACAGCTCAGCCAAACCCAGCCCAGCTCCCACGCCGGTGCCGTCGGTTGCGTCGATCAGCGCATTCGATGCACGCGAGCCGGTGAGTGCAGAACCCACGGTCCGCGGCGAACCCGCGAGCACGCTGGCGACGCGCAGCGAGCCCGCCACTCCGCGCAAGGAGTCGCTGATTGCGTCCGACATCAGCATCGAAGGCAAGATCGAAGGCAGTGGCAGCGTGCGTATCGCTGGCGCGTTCAAGGGCGATGTCACCGTGCAGGGCGATCTGTTGATTGAATCGGGTGCCAAGGTGACCGGCAGCGTACGGGCCGACAAGGTGGTCGTGGCTGGCGAGCTGGAAGGCAATATTGAAAACGCCGCGCGGGTCGATTTGCAGCCCGGTGGTGCGATCACTGGCGATGTCAAAGCGGGCTCGCTGACGGTGGCGGCCGGCGCGCGCATGCGTGGGCAGGCCGTATTCGGCTGGGATGACGGCGCAGCGCCCAAGTCCAGCAAGCCGACCAGCAAGGCGGAGTAGCGACTCCGCCCCATGAGCTATTCGCGCGCCGGCACTGCGGGCACCACCCGCGAGTGCCCGCATTGCAAAGAAGTCATTCTCGCCAGCGCCAGCGTGTGTCCGGCGTGCGCTCATCACCTGCGCTTTGACTCGACTCCCGCCAGCGGCGAGTTCAGCGCGTTTTCCGCGCTGCGTGTCGAAGGCGATATCCGATCGCCCAGCGCGGCGGAGGCCTGGGAGTACAGCGTCGTTGTCGTGATCCGCAATGGGCGTGGTGACGAGATCGCGCGCAAAGTCGTCGGTGTTGGAGCCTTGCAGGGAACGGATGTGCGCAGCTTTTGCGTTAACGTCGAGGTAAGCCCGGTCCAAGCCAAAGGCAGCTCGCGCCGCTGAGCCGCGCAGCGCTTTATCAGAAGCGCAGTACGTACTGCTTGGCACAAGCCAGGCGCCGACCATCGAGCGGCGCTCTGTGGCCGATGGCCGCTTCGGCCTCAGTGCATCGCTGCGAACCGTCGCAGCGATGCTGCTCGAACGCGCGACCGGCGGGCGCCGTCAAACCGCCTCTACGCTGAGCGTGTGGCCGATGTCCGCCAGATGTTCGCGCTCGGCGTCGAGGTCGCTGCGGGTCAGTGGATGGCCATCAAGCCAATTGCGACCCAGGCTCAGCTTCAGCTGGCGCGCGCCGACCAGCAGCTGCAGCGGCGGCAGCGGCGGGTCCGCATGCGATCGGTGCAGCAGCACCGCCAGCCGCAGCAGCAGGACGCAGCGCAACGTCGGATCGACCAGCCGCTGCGGCAGGTCGTTGATGGCCAGCAGCGACACCGAGCGACGCTGGCAGCGCAGCAGCGCCGCCAGCGTGTGCTGTTCCTGGTTCGAGAAACCAGCGATGTCGGAGTTGGCGACCACGTAAGCGCCGTGCTGGTGGTACTGACTGTGGGCGATGCTGAGTCCGATCTCGTGGATGCGCGCCGCCCAGGCCAGCATCAGCCGGTGCTGATCATCCAGGTCCCAGACATCGCACACCTGGTCGAACAGGCCCGTCGCCGTCGCCTCCACGCGCTCCGCCTGTTTCGTGTCGACGCCATAGCGGCGGGCCAGCGCGGTCACCGAGGCCTCGCGCGGATCGCGCTGCTGGGCGCGTCCGAGCATGTCGTACAGCACGCCCTCGCGCATCGCCGTGTCGCTGACCTGCATGCTGTCCAGGCCAAGCTCATTGAACGCGGCCTCGAGCACCAGCAGCCCGCCGGCGATCACCGGCCGCCGCTCGTCGGACAGTCCCGGCAGGCGGATGCGCTCGATGTCCTCGGACTCCAGCAGCGCGTCGCGCAGCACGCCGATGCCCTCGCGGGTGATCGTTCCGCGGCTTAACTTCATCGTCCGATGCACCTCGCCGATCGCCTTGATGGTGCCGGAGGAGCCGATCACCTCCTGCCAGCCGCGCGCGCGATACGCGGCGCCAAACTGCTGGAACTCGGCCGAGACCTCGGTGAGGGCTTCGCGCCAGCGCTTGCGGCCGAGCTTGCCATTGGCGAAGAAGCGTCGGGTGCTGGCGACACAGCCCATCTGCAGGCTTTCGCGCTCCAGCGGATCAAAGCCCTCGCCAATGATGAATTCGGTCGAACCGCCACCGATATCGATCACCAGTCGCCGTTCGTCCTTGGGCGGCTGGCCTTGGGCCACACCCAGGTAAATCAGTCGTGCCTCCTCGCGACCGGCGACCACTTCGATGCCATGGCCAAGCGCGGTCTCGGCCGGCAGCAGAAAGGCGCGCGGCGTGCGCATCGCCCGCACCGTGTTGGTCGCGATTGCGCGCACCCGATGCGGCGGCAGACTGCGCAGGCGCTGACCGAAGCGCGCCAGGCACTCGATGGCGCGACCGGTGGCGGCGGGGTCGAGGCCGCCATTGCCATCCAGACCGGCCGCCAGCCGGACCATCTCGCGCAGACGATCAACGATCCGCAGCTGCCCGAGCATGTAACGTGCCACGACCATATGAAAGCTGTTGGAGCCGATATCGATGGCGGCGAGCAGATCGCCGTCCTCGAGTTCGTCGGCGTTGCGCAGCGGACTCATCCGCGCGCCAGCCGGGCCATCAGGGCGTTTTGCGCCGAGTACGGCATGGCATCGCCTTCCGGCTGCAGCCGCCGGTAATCGCCAGTCGCATTGAGCACCCAGGCCGAGGTGTTGTCGGCCAGATAGTTGCTGATTTCCTCTTCGTAGACGCGCGCGGCAAGGTGCGGATCAAGAATCGGAAAACAGCTCTCCACCCGCCGCATCAGATTCCGCTCCATCCAGTCGGCGCTGGAGCAGAACAGCTCGGACTCGCCGTTGTTGTAGAACCAGTAGACCCGGCTGTGTTCGAGAAAGCGGCCGACCACCGAACGCACCCGGATGTTCTCGGACACACCGGGCACGCCGGGGCGCAGGCCGCAGGCGCCGCGGATGATCAGATCGACTTGCACTCCGGCTCGCGAAGCGTCGTATAGCGCTCGGATCACGTTGGGCTCGTTGAGCGCGTTCATCTTGGCCTGGATGCGTCCGGACTTGCCGGCGCGAGCATGCTTGGACTCGCGCTCGATCAGCTTCAACAGGCCGGAGTGCAGGGTGAATGGCGCCTGCAGCATATGCTTGAGACGGGCAGCCGTGGACAAACCTGAGAGCTGCTGGAACATCATGTGCACGTCGTGGGCCAACTCGGCGTGGCTGGTGATCAGGCCGATGTCGGTGTATGCCTTGGCGGTGCCGCTGTGATAGTTGCCGGTACCCAGGTGGATGTAGCGATTGAGTTTTTTGCCCTCGCGGCGAACGATCAGCAGCATCTTGGCGTGAGTCTTGTAACCGACCACGCCATACACCACCTGCACGCCCGCCTCCTGCAGGCGGTCGGCGAGGCGGATGTTGGCCTCCTCGTCGAAGCGCGCGCGCAGCTCGACCACCACCGTTACGTCCTTGCCATTGCGGGCGGCAGCGATGAGATGCTCCACCAGCTGCGAGTCCTTGCCGGCGCGGTACAGCGTCTGCTTGATCGCCAGCACGTCGGGATCGTGGGCGGCGGTCCGGATCAGTTCGACCACCGATTGGAAACTGTCGAATGGGTGGTGCAGCAGCACGTCGCCGCGTTTGAGCGTGGCGAAGGGTTCGTCGATGAAGGCCGCTGGAAGCCTCGGCACAAAGGTCGGGAACTTGAGTTCGGGCCGGTCCACCATGTCGTAAACCGCCGTGACCCGATTGAGATTTACCGGGCCGTTGATGCGGTAGACCGCATTCTCGGGCAGATCGAAGTTCTGCAGCAGGGTGCGCATGATGGCGTTCGGCGTGTTCTCGGCGATCTCCAGCCGAACCGCGCGCAGGAAGCCACGACCGGCCAGCTCGTCCTTCAGCGCGTGGGCCAGATTCTCCACTTCCTCCTCGTCGACAAACAGCTCCGAGTTGCGCGTCACCCGGAACTGGTAAGCGCCCTTCACCTTCATGCCGGGGAACATCTCGTCGACGAATGCGCCAAGCACGGCCGATAGCAGAACAAAGTCATGTTGGCCGCCGGAGGCCTGCTCCGGCAGCTGGATGATGCGCGGCAGCGACCGAGGCGCACGCACGATGGCCATGCCGCCGGAGCGGCCGAATGCGTCTTTGCCCTCCAGCACCACCACGATGTTGAGGCTCTTGTTGAGAATTCGCGGAAACGGGTGCGCCGGATCCAGGCCCAGCGGCGACAGCACCGGCAGGATTTCTTCGACGAAGTAGCGGTGCAGCCAGCGCCGCTGGCGCGCGTTCCAGGACTCGCGCTGCAGCATGCGAATACCGCCGTGGGTGAGCTGTGGCCGCAGGGTCTCGTTCCAGAAGCGGTACTGCGCTTCAACCAGCGCGCTGGCGCGCTCGTGGATCGCCTTCAGCGCTGCCGCAGGCGCTACGCCGTCGGGCGGCAGCGGGCCGCCAAACTCGAGCGCCGTGCGCACCGTGGCAACCCGGATCTCGAAGAACTCATCGAGATTGGTGCACGAAATGCAAAGGAAGCGCAGCCGCTCGAGCAGCGGCAGCGACTCGTCCATGGCCTGCGCCAGCACTCGGAAGTTGAACTCCAGCTGCGACAGCTCGCGATTGATATAGAGGGCGGGGTCGCGCAGCTCGGGTGAATTGGACATGGTTGGTGACATGGGGTTTTGGGGCGGGACAGGGATGCGCGGACGACCGGACGTTCGCGGCAGGCCAGCATCATGCCGCCTCGCTGGTGCCGCTGTCGCGGGCAATCCCGCGCGACGCGGTGAACACGCAGGTAAAGGTGCTGCCGCGGCCGATCTCGCTGCGGATTTGCAGGTGCGCCTGATGCAGGTTCAGCACGTGTTTGACGATCGACAGGCCGAGTCCGGTGCCGCCAGTCTCCCGTGAACGACTGTTGGACACCCGGTAGAAGCGCTCGGTGATTCGCGGCAGATGCTGGGCCGGAATGCCCTGGCCACTGTCGACCACTGACAGCCGCAGGCCGCCGTCGGTATCGCGTTCGAAGCGGATCTCGATCCTGCCGCCCGCCGGCGTATAGCGCACCGCATTGCTGACCAGGTTGGAGAACGCGCTGTGCAGCTCCTTGGCCGAACCCAGCAGGTCGGCATCACTGCGGTCACTGACCACAATCTGGTGACGGCCACCGCTGAGGGCCTCGGCCTCACGCCGCAGGCCGGCCAGCTGGCTGCGCATGTCGACGCGGTCGTCGACGGCGCGCTCCTGGGCCTCGATCCGCGACAGCGTGAGCAGGTCTTCAACGATCCGGGTCATCCGCTGCGATTGCACCCGCATCTCGCGCAGCAGGTCGGCCCACTCCGGGTGGTCGTCCGGCTCCAGCATGTCCAGATACCCGTGCACCACGGTCAGTGGCGTGCGCAGCTCATGCGAGACGTTGGCCACAAAGTCGCGGCGCACCTGTTCCAGGTGCATCAACATGCTGATGTCGCGGACGACCAACAGGTGTTGCCGCGGTGTGTAGTCGAGCAGCCGCAGCGACAGCCGGCGGCTGGCGTCGTGCGGTGAGGGAAGATCCAGCAGTGGTTCGGAGGCGCCGGCGGCCAGCCAGTCGCTGACCCGTGGCGAGCGCACCAGATGGGTGAAGCGCTTGCCGATGTCGACCGGCAGGCGCAGCCCGAGCAGGTTCACCGCCGCCTCGTTGAACCATTCGATTTCATGGTCGCCATGCGTTACCACCAGAATTGCGTCGGGCAGCGCTGCCGCAGCGGTCCGGAATGAGCGCAGCAGGGCATGCAGGCGTCGCTTGCGCTGGCGCGCCTCGCGCTGGCGCTGGAACAGTCGTTCGGCAACTTCCGAAAACACGCCCCAGCCCTGCGGGGGCTGCAGTCGGCGGCGGCCGCTCAGTTCGCTCAGCAGTCGATGCAGCTGCCAGTAGTGCCAGCCAAGCGCCGCGGCCAGGCCAACGCTGAGTCCGACCCAGAAGGCGCCGGCGATGCTGCCGGCGATGGCGCATAGCAGCAGCCACCCGGCCAGGCGGGAGAACGAATGTTGCCAGGGGCGGCCGGGAATCAGGCTCATCGGCGCATCCTACCGTCTGATCCGCAGCACTGGTCAGCGGCCGCCACCAGGCTAAGCGGCGACCGGCCGGTCAGAGGCTGGTGGAGAATCGGTAGCCGGAGCCACGCACGGTCTGGATCAGGCCCTCCAGGCGATGCGGTTCCAGCGTTTTTCGCAAGCGGCGTATGTGCACGTCAACCGTGCGCTCCTCGACGTAGACGTTGCCGCCCCAAACGTGGTCGAGCAGCTGGGCGCGGGAATACACGCGCTCGGCGTGGGTCATGAAAAAATACAGCAATCGATATTCGGTGGGGCCGATGGTGACCGCCGCATCGCCGGCAAACACCCGATGCGCGGCACCGTCGATGCGCAATCCACCCAGCGCGACGGCGCCGTCCTCGCCGTCGCCTCGGGTGCGGCGCATGACCGCCTTGATCCGGGCCAGCAGTTCGCGGGAGGAGAACGGCTTGACGACGTAATCGTCGACGCCGGCATCAAGACCGCTGACGCGGTCATTTTCTTCGCCGCGTGCGGTCAGCATGATGATCGGGATCTCCCGGGTCAGGCCCTCGCGACGCATGCGGCGCGCCAGTTCGATGCCGCTGATACCCGGCAGCATCCAGTCGAGCAGGATCAGGTCAGGGACGCGGTCAGCAATGCTGGCTTGCGCCTCACGCGCGTCGCCGGCCTGGACTGGCTCGTAGTCAGCCTTGCGCAGCGCGAATGCGACCATGTCACGAATGGCCGGCTCATCGTCGACGATCAGGATTCGCTTGTTCACCGGGTACCGTACGGGTTGGACGATGCCCGCCAGTACATAACAGTTTTATGACTGAAACATTACGCCAAGCGCATTGATTGAGGTCAGCAGCGTTACCTCAGCGCATTGGCGGCTGGCTCAGCGAGGCGCCGCGTGCCCTCGGGGCGAATGCCCTGGGCGCGCAACTCGAGCACTATCGGCGTAATGGCGCTGATTCGGGCGTCGATCCGTGACCGTTGGACGTAGTCGAGATCGTCTCGTTCCTTCAGGCGCTGCAGCTGATTCAGCGCATCCTCTGCGCGGCCGGACAAGAACGCGTTCTCGGCGTACGCCTCACCGGCGCGGGCCAGGTCACCGGCGGTTTCGCTGGCGCGGGCAAACGTCTGCTGCAGCGCCGCGTCAAATAGGCCGTCGACCAGCAGTGGCCGCAGGACGTCCTGCGCCAGCCGTCCGGAGGCCGGGTCGCCGCGTTCGGCCAGCGCCTGTGCATAGCTCAGCGCGATTGCACGGTTTTGCGGATGGGTGCCGAGCAGTTCCCGATAGGACAGCTGTGCGATCTGCCAGTTGCCCGCCCGGTGCTGGGCCTCGGCCTGCGCCAGTTCAATCCAGAAGAAATCCGCATGGCGGCGCGACAGCACGTCGAGCACGGGGATCGATTCGACCGCCCGGCCGACGTCGATCAGCGCCAATGCCAAGCCGTAGCGCTGCGGATCGGTCAGGGCCGCACCGGATGCCTGGAGGCGCTGGTACTCGGCAACCGCATCTGCCGGACTGGCGGCGCTGAGCACCCGGATGCGCTCGCGGGCCCAATCAAACCGCCTCGGCGGCGGGCCGATGGCGGCATGCAGCGCGTCGCGCAGTTCGAACGGAAATGCCGGGTGAGTGGGCGCCTTGGCGGTCTGCTGCGGCTCGCCGAGCGGGTCGAGCCGGGTCCAGGAGCACTCGCGAGTGGAGCCGTCGGCCTCCAGCACACAGGCGTAGCCGCCGCTCATCATCTTGGACGCGCGGTCCTTGGCTTCGGCAATACGCGTAGTGGTGACCGGGTGCGAACGCAGGAACTCCGGAGGACCTTCGCCCTGCGAACGCAGCGCACGCTGCATCCGGCCGAAGAAGTCGGCCATGGCCATGGGGTCGTAGCCAGTTCGAGCCAGAATCTGAATGCCGATTCGATCCGCCTCGTGCTCACTGGAGCGGGTGTGGTTGATCTGCCGCTGCTGCATCAGCGCGATGCCGCTGGCAATCGCCGCCTGGGTGGCATCGCTGTCACCGCCGGCGGACTGCGCCGCAATCACCGCGCCGAGCATGGCCAGCGCGATTGGCAGGGTGTCCTTCTGGGCCCGCTCCACCGCACGCACCACGTGGCGCTGGGTCACATGGGTGATTTCGTGAGCGAGCACGGCGGCCACTTCGTCCTCGCGTTGCGCAGTCAGCACGAGCCCGGCGTTGGTGCCTATGTAGCCGCCCAGCGTCGCGAATGCATTGATATCTCGTGAGCGCAGCAGGAAGAAGGTGTAGGGCTGTTCAGGTCGCTCACTGCTGGACGCCAGCCGGTGACCCATGGACTGCAGCCAGCCCTCGAGCAGCGGGTCTTCCAGCAGCCAGCCGGCGCGGCGCATTTCGCCCACCATCTGGCGACCGTACGCCCGCTCCCTGGCAGGGCTGATCAGTTCGGATGCCGACGACCCCATTTCAGGGAGACTGCCAAGCTCCTGGCCTAGCGCTGGCGTGCACATCGCGCAGGCCAGGAGGAGGGCTCGATGCGTCGCGCGAGCAAAAAAATTGATGGTCATAGCCGGGCATCTTGCGGGGTTCTGGCGACGGCGGCGTTAACCCGCCGTAAACTGTTGGCTTGGCCCCGCTGCGTGCCGGGCAGCCCCCCTCTGGAGACCTAGATGACCGACGTTCTCGTCTATTCAACCGCCGTCTGCCCCTACTGCGTCGCGGCGAAGAATTACCTGACCAAGAAGGGCTATAGCTACCGCGAGGTCCGGATTGACCGGGATCCTGCGCTGCGCGACGAGATGCTGGCGCGGGCCCGACGCACCAGCGTGCCGCAGATATTTGTCGGCGAAACCCACATTGGCGGGTACGACGATCTCGTCGCGTTGGACCGCGCTGGCGGTCTGCAGCCGCTGCTGGATGCAGCGCCATGAGCACGGCGGCTGATGCCGACCGCGTGCAGTCGTTCAGCGACTTCCGGCAGCGCATGAATGACCGGATTCTGGCCGAGAACAACCAGGTGGTTCGGCGTTTTTTTGCGCTGGATACCCAGACCTACCGGCCGGGTGCGCTGGATGGCAAGACCAAGGAGCTGCTCGGACTGGTCGCATCAATGGTGCTGCGCTGCGACGATTGCATCAGCTATCACGTCGACCAGTGCCGTCAGGCAGGCGCCTCGCGTGACGAGCTGTTCGAGACGTTCAGCGTAGCGCTGGTGGTCGGCGGCAGCATCGTGATCCCGCACCTGCGGCGGGCGGTCGATTTTCTCGATCAGCTGGAAGCGGGGCAGGGCGCCGCGAGCGCGAGCTGCGACAGCCACGTTTGAGCTCATCGACGAGGCCGTTGAGCGGCTTCTGCAAGCGCCTTCAGGGACACGCCGGCAGCGGGTTCCGGCCAGCGCAGCGGGGTCAATCACTCAGGGCTGCAGGTGCGTAGCCCGGACGCGGTTGCCCTGCTCGTCAATGCCCGTCATGCGTCCCAGCCCAATGTCATGGAACTGCCAGATGCGGCCATCGCCAAACTGCAGCTCGCAGGCGCTGGGCGGTGAATGCGAGCGATCCGGCGCGCTTTCGCAGTGGAGCGCTTCGCCAGCAGCGCCAAGCAGGGTGAAGTTTCCTGCGTCCAACACGACATCGGCAAATTCCACAGACTGAAGCTTCCCGGCGTCGGTCGACTCGACCAGCCAGCGACCGGTCCAGCCGGTGCCGGGACTTTTGCCGAAGTCGAAGCGGACCATGGAAATCGGCTGCAGCTCGAGGCCACGCCGGCCCGCGGCCGCCCGGCTGAACCAGAACACCGCCCGCGCCGAGGTCAGCCACTCGATCTGCAGGCGTCCTGCGGACGCTTCGCCGGACGGTGCCTGATAGCCCCCGAAGGGACCTTTGCCACCCTCCAGGCGACTCATCGCAAGGTCGCTGATTGAACCGCCCATGGCGGTCGCGCCAAAAATCCATTCTGGCGAGCCCGCGCCGCCATAGCCGGAGAACGTCAGCGCCAGCATGCCCGCTTGGCGCTCCAGCTGAGCGCTGATGCCGGGCGCAGCGTGGTCGAACTCGGCGCCAGACTCACCCCACCAGAAGCCGGTCTCCGGATCGATGATGCCCGGCTCGCCGAGGCTCTTCAGCTCGAACGCCAGCAGGGCCGGGTCGGCCAGAGGATCGTCGCGCAGCTCGTAGCGCAGGCGCCAGACGCCTTCGCGCTCATCGGCCTGCGCTGCATCCGGCAGGTCGACCAGCAGGCGATACGGCCCCGGCTCACCCGTGCAGCGCTTGCTGTCAGTCCTCGCGGTTACCGTGATTTCGCGGCCCGCTTGCTGGACGTCCTGCAGCAGCGGCGGGCAGCCCGTGTTCCAGCGCCCAACGATCTCGATCACCGGGGCAGCGTTTTCGGCCACCCGGATCAGGCTGATTTTCTCATCGGACGCGGCCGCTGCGCCGGCTGCCAGCAGCAGTATGCCGATCAGGAAAGTCTGTGACAGGCGGGGGCAGGACGCGATCATCTGCGAACTCTACCTCAGTGCTACCTCCGCGCGACGAGTCCATGTGAGGGTCTTGACCCGCCCAGCATTCCGCCGAAGGTCTGCGTGCCCACCCGATGTCCATGCGGTGGGCCCTTCATGTTGGTCGGTTCAGCGGGAGGCCTGATAATGAGGGTCTCTCTCCAAAACCACGATCAGCGCGGCCCGGACTCCGGGTCGGCTTACCTGAGGTGTTGTCCCATGGCACAAACCATTGCAGTCATTCGCGGCGACGGCATCGGCCCGGAGATCATGCAGGCCACGCTCGAGGTTCTGGACGCCATGCAGCTCGGCCTGGGTTACCTGTTTGTCGAGGCCGGCGAGTCAGCCCTGAAGGCCACTGGCTCGCTGTTGCCGCCCGCCACCCTGGCCGCCATTGCTGAGCATCGGGTAGCGCTCAAGAGCCCACTGACCACGCCGGTCGGGGAGGGCTTCAGCTCGGTCAACGTCGCGCTGCGCAAGCACTTCGACCTGTACGCCAACGTGCGACCGGCGATCAGCTTTCCGAACACCAAGGCCCGCTACAGCGGCGTCGATATCATCACCGTGCGCGAGAACACCGAGGGCGCCTACATCGGTGAAGGCCAGACCCTGTCGGCCGACGGCAATACTGCCATGTTGACCCAGCGCATCACCCGCCATGGCTCGGAACGCATCGTGCGCT
>JBBRBN010000090.1:0-13504 GCA_038205755.1 Lysobacterales bacterium
CGTGTCGAGGTGCAGGTAGTCGCCAGCAGAAACACGCAGCGTCACCTTTAACGCCTCCGCCGACAGATTCCGGGCCAGACCTCGCACCCGATACGCGCGGCCGTGACGCGCAAAGCGGATGTCGTCGTCGCCGATGACTTCGGCGGCAGGGGCGGCGGGTGAGGCCAGCGGTGCAGACAGCGCCGGATCGGTCGAAACGGATGCCGCAGCGAGCGGCCGGTGGGTGGATCGGGGCATTTCGGGCTCCTGGCCAAAAACCTGTCAAGCAGAACAATTCGCCGGCATGCTACTACTTTAGGTAGTATTTGCAACCACTCTCCGACAGCAGACTTACGGTATGACCGCCTCCACTGCCTCCCATACACCCGTGGCGCTCAGCAAACAGGAACTCGCCTTTTTCGCGCGGCTTGGCGCGCGCATCGCGCATCTGCGCAAGGAACAGGGCATCACCCAAGTGCAGCTCGCCGAGTCGCTCGGCGTCTCGCAGCAGACCATCACCGCCTACGAGGTCGGCCGTCGGCGCATCCAGGTATCAACCTTGCCGGTGATCGCGCAGGCATTGGGCGTCACCGTGGAAGCGCTCGTCGCCGAAGCGCCGACGCCCGCCAAACGCGGCCCCGCACCGAAGCTGCAACAGCAACTCGAACGCCTGCAAGCGCTGCCCAAAACCAAGCAGCGGATGATCAGCGAAGTACTCGACTCGCTGATCGCCCAAGCCGCGCGCTGAAACGACAACGCCCAGCGCAAGGCTGGGCGTTGTGGGGCGTTTCGATTAGGCAAATGCGGCGGGCCAAGGCCCGCGCTAGTCAACCCACAAAATCAATGGCTCTGACCACATCGATCGAGCCATTGACTTCGCGATCAATGACACTGACCCCATCGATCCGCGGTCGGCCCACCCATTGCTCGCGTATGTCATGGGTGTCCACGATCACGGACTTCGACATCATCCGCTACGCACCCTCGTCGGCCCACCCGCTGCCCACGTCATGGGTGTCCACGTTTAGGGTGGACTTCGACATCATCCGCTACGCACCCTCGTCGACCCACCCGCTGCCCGCGTAGGTCATGGGTGTCCACGATTACCCTTATTTTTGTTTGGCGCAATTTGACCCGCCTTACCGCGTTGGCGCCCAAATGTTGTGGGTGTCCACGTTTGTCTGTCCAACCAAGTCCCGCCCTGCATCGACCCGGCTTGTCGCGCTACTTCAACCCGAGTGCCACCCGGAAGTGAACCTGACCCTGTTCTTGCGCACTACTTGCGCGGGTTAAGTGAACCTGACCTCTTTTTTGGATCACCCGAATTTTCCGTGTCCCTATTTTCCTATTTTCGTTACCGCGTCAACGCACAACTAACTGGGCCGAGGGGCAAGCATGCTCTTCGTAGTACAGCCCGCTCAGAGCATAGTTCTCCGTAATGCTGCCGGTCGATCCATCGGGCCGCAATCCTGGACACCCACTATCTACGACAAATTTGAAAACCCACATAAAGTCACAGCAGGAAGATGCGGGTGTCCGCATTTCTCGCGATCCCCAGCACCGGGCCGATGGCTTCGGGCTTGCACGATCGCCGCCCGCGCGTTGCCGCGCGCCATCACATGGTGCAGCGCGTCTGCAAGCACGACTCGAAGCGGACGGGACATCGGGCGATGCTGGCCGGAGCGAGGGAATGTGTCAATACAAGACCTGACCCCTAGCCTTTCCTCTGGCCGGAGCGAGGGAATGTGTCAATACAAGACTTGACCCCTAGCCTTAGGTTAGAGGGCGAAACAGCGGGTTCGGTCGCGACAGAGGTCGCTGCGTTGGAGCCGAGTGATCGCAATCAGCGATACCGCGAACGGGGCGGCGTGCCGACGGTTGAGGGCGTCAACCTGTCCGCCAGGCGGCTCACGGCGCGAACTCGTATCCCAGCGACGTGAGCCTGCCGACGAAGTACGGCTGGCGCCCTTCCGGCCGCAGCCATGCGGCCTCGCCAACCGTAGGCACCAGCATCCCGTCGCGCAGCTGATAGTTCGAGACGCTGCACTCCCAAGGCAGCATGACCATGTCGTTGCCCACTCCGGCGCCACGCTGGTCGGCGTGCATCGAGCTGATCAAGCCGGCCTCGTCAAACCTGACCAGCAAGGTCAATGTGATCGGCCCGTCGATCAGCGTGGCATGCGCCGAACGGTCATCCACGGCTTCCCAGCGCACCCCTTGGCTGGGCAGCAGCGCTGTGGGATACCACACCATCTCGGCGAAGTAGCGCATCAGTTCGCCGCGAGCGATCTCGCCGCCACCCTGCACCTGCGCCACCGTGAACAGGCCCAGCATCGCCGCGTGCAGCGTGCCCACGCCTGCTATGTAGCTGTCGTGGACGTGCGCGGCCAAGCCCGGGAACACGGCCACCCGGCCGTTCCAGAGGAAGCCCGGACGGTTGACGACGGCGCTCTGCCAGGAGGTGAAGGGTTTCCAGCGCTCGCCCGTAGCCGCCATGTTGATGCTGCCGGCGAGCTCGAACGTTGCGGCGGCGATGCAGCGCTGTCCATCCTTCAGCACCGCACGGAAGTAGCGCTGAACCGGGCCGGGCAGGCTCTCGAGCTCGCGCGCGTCGAACCGACCCGCCGGCGACGGCACGCGGACGGCCTCGAGTCGCGCCCGCTGCGCCTGCGTCGATGCGTGCCAGCGCGAGCGTCCGAGCGCGACCAGCCCGATACCGGCGGCCGTCACGAGGCCAACTCCCAGTGCCGTCCAATCCATTGCCTTCATCGAGACGATTTTCTTTGTGATGTCGATCAGCGCGGGCCGCGGGTCAGGGCTGCGGCCATCGAGCCCATTATCAGACGACGACTTCCCGCACCGGCCGCCGCATCGAGAACGGCATGACCGGCCCACGCCCGAAGCGCACCACCAGATCGGGCCGCTGGTGGCTTGCGAGGCCCAACCATGCAGCGAACTGCGGCCGCACCGCGCCGACCTCCACGGGCTGGTTCAGGAATGCATTGCGGATGCCCAACGCGGTGGCCTGCAGCGCGAAACGCTCGTAGCAGCGACCTGCTTCGACCCAATGTGCCCTGTCACTGCGCTCGGAGACGAACACCGCGATGCCGGCCGAATTGCGAATCTGACGCGCGTAGCGCTTGTTCTCGGATTTTGGCTTGAAGAACAGGCCCATCATCCGGCTGCCCAGCCAGCGCGGCATCGTGGGGTTGCCCGTGGTGCCGGCGACCAGCCCATCGCCGGTGCGCCGCGCCTCGTCGGCACTGAAGCGGATCCATGCGTTGAGTTCGTCGACGAAGGCGGCGTCCTCCATCTGCGCCGTGTTGGCGGTGACGACATACTCCAGAACGCTCTCCATGGCCGGGCGCGCCGTCAGCAGACGCACGCTGACGCCATCCCCGCTGCCCGCTTGCTCCAACTGACGCAGTTCGGTTGACGAGATTGCTTGACCGTCGTAATCGCCGCGAGTGCATTGGCGCTCGGGGATTGCCTGGAACAGCGGCGTGATCCGCTTCCGAGTCGCGTCGAGGTTCACCGAAATCAGTCCCTCGCCGCTGGGATCAAAGCGCGGGTCGGCGCGGAGACCCGAGGCAAGCGCGGCATGCACCATGTTCTCGGCCGCGCAGCCCAACGACACGAACACATGGTGGTCGTCGGGGTCGACGACCGGGCAGCGGCGTTTGAAGTCAGGTGCAATGGCGATCGCTTTTCCGGATATCTGAAAGTTCCAGCACTGGGTGTTGTGGCTCGACGGGGCCAGGATCGCCAAGCGCACCAGTTCACGCATCCCGAAACCGGCCGCAGCGGAGGAAGTCGGCCCCGGTTCCCGCAGGGCGCGGGCGGCGCTCTGCTCGGCATCGGTCGACGTACAAGACATCAGCAGTGGCGCGGCGGTGAGGCAGCCAGCCGCCGCCAGCAGCTTTCTTCTGGCGGGGCTGTGGGACGCGCTGCCAACACGTTCGCTGAGTGGTCGCATGGGCCAACTGTGCGCGGTTCGGCCAGGCCAGTCTGTTGATCACCGCACGCATCGACGGGGTCATGCAGCGCTCGGCGGAGGCTTGATGCTGCGACCGCCCCGCCGCGACGCCGTGGCGACACGATGTCACGGGTGGTGCGCGCACTGTGGAGCGGTCGGCCGCAGCCAGCGCTGGCTGCGGCCCGCTGCACGCCGCAGCTCATGGACCCAACGCCAGGCAGCTGAATCGCGCGCCGCAGAGCATGCAGAGGCGCACGCTTTGCGCGCCACGCTGCGGCAGCGCCATCGCGTTGCGCGTACGCAAGGGGCACGTGCTGCGCGTCGGCGCTGCCTGCGTCCACAATCGGACAACACTGTCCGCGGACGAACACCGGCGTGGCGTGGCCACGGGCTGAAACCTTTGACCGGCGGCCCGGTCGCGCCTGGCATCGACCTTGCACGGTGAGGTGCGACAACCGGAGTCTGCAATGTCCATTTCCAATGCTGTCACCGTGCTGCGTCGCCTCGGCCGCCAAGGCAGTCGCGGCTATGCACTTGCTTCGGTGCTGACGCTGGCATTGGGCATAGGCGCCGTCGTGACCGTCCACAGCCTGCTGCACGCCGTGCTGCTGGCGCCACTGGCGCTGGATGACGAGACGCGTGTGGTGCGCATCGCGGAGAACAACGAAGCGCGAGGAATCTCCGGCTTCGCGGTCGCGACCGGCAATTTCATCGCATGGCGCGACCGTTCGTACTCATTTGCGGCGATGTCCGCCTTCAGCCTGCGTGGTGCCAACCTGACGCTGCCGACTGGTGCGCAGCGGGTCGAGGTGCTGCAGGCGACACCGCACCTGTGGGAGGTCGTCGGCCACGCGCCTCTGCTCGGCAGACCGCTGAGCGATTCCGCCGACGACGTCGCCGGTGCCGTGCTGATTGGTGAGGACCTCTGGGAGCAGCAGTTCGCCCGCAATCCTGCTGTCATAGGCCAAACCCTGCGGGTAGATGAAAGCGAGCGCACGGTGGTTGGCGTTGCCCCCGCCGACGTTGGTCTAGGGCTGCGTGCCGACCTGTGGCTGCCGCTGGACGCGCGTGCCGATGCATCCAATCACGGTGATCGGCGCCTGACCGTGGTCGCACGGCTGCAGCCCAACGTCGGAATGGCGGCAGCGCAGAGCGAGCTGGATGCCATCGCACAGCAGCTGGCGCAGCAGCACGCCGACGAAAACGAGGGCTGGGGCGCCGACATCGAGCCGGTGCGGGATTGGCTGGTGTCGCAGCTGCAGCGCGAACGCCTGCTGCTGATGCTGGCTGCAGTCGGCCTGCTGTTGCTGGTGACCTGCGCCAATATCGCCAGCCTGCAGATCGCTCGCAGCACCCAGCGACGACGCGAGCTGGGCGTGCGCCAGGCACTCGGCGCAGACGGCGCGCGCGTACGTCGTGATCTGCTCATCGAAGCCGGCGTGCTGATGCTCGCGGGTGCCGTCACCGGCATCGCCGCATCGGCCGCGATACTTCACGGCGCCAGAGCCATGCTTGCGCAGGCGCTGCCGTCCTCGGCGCAGATTGCCATGCGTGCCGATGTCGTCCTGATCGCGCTGCTGGCGTGCGCTGTGACGGTGCTGGCTTTCACGTGGGCACCGGCGGCGATGGCATCGCGCACGCCAGCGGCGGCGGCGCTTGCCGGTGGACGCGGCACGTCCGGTGCGCGCCGTGCGCCGCTGCGCAGTGCACTGGTGATCGGGCAGTTCGCGCTCGCTATGCTGCTGCTCGCAGGCGCGCTCGGACTCGGCCAGCGCCTGCTGCAGCTTGCCAACACCGACCTGGGCTTTGCGCCGGCGCAGGTATTGACTGCACGCGTTGCGCTGCCCGTCATCGACAGCGAAACGGCACTTGCGGCTGAGCAACGCAGCCTGCGGCGGCTGCAGGCGGAGATCGCTGCGATTCCGGGCGTGCAGTTCGCTGCCGTCGCCAGCGATGCACCGCTGGGTGGCATCGACACCCAGATGAGCGTCGGCCCTGGACCGATGCCGCTTGATCCGCGCGATACCTCGCGCCAGTCGCAGGCATCGTGGCGGATCGTCAGCTCCGACTACTTCGATGCGCTTAACATCGGGCTGCATACTGGACGCCACTTTCGCGCCGACGACGAGCCGAGCGACTCGGTGATCCTCGGGCGCGCTGTTGCCGAGCGACTGTTTGGCTCCGGCGTTGATCCGGTCGGCAGGGTGGTTACGCTGGGCAACCATCAGCGCAAGCACGTGGTCGGTGTGGTCGCCGACACGCGCCAGCGCGGCGTCGCGGACGCGATGACGCCGATGATCTATTTCCCGACCAGCTGGTTTCTGTGGGAAACCATGACCCTGACGGTGCGCAGCCGCACCGATGCCGTCTTGCTCGCTCCGCAGGTACGTAGCCGCGCCGCCAGCGTGCTGCCGGATCGGCCGCTCTACGATGTCCGCCCGATGAGCAGCATCGTGTCGGCAGCGACCGCTGGACCGCGCCTGCAGGCCATCGTGATCATCGCGTTCGCGATCATGGCGCTGCTCATCGCCGCCGTCGGTGTCGGCAGCGTGACGGCCTTCCTGATTGCCCGCCGCACCGGTGAATTCGCGCTGCGCTTCGCGCTGGGCGCAACGCCCACGCAGGTGCATCGAAACGTGCTGGGCGGCGGCGCGCGGCTCGCGCTGGCCGGTGTCTGTGCAGGCGGAGTCATCGTCCTGCTGCTGTCGCGCTGGGCCACGCAGACGCTCGAAGTCGCGACGCCCGACCTCGTCAGCAGCAGCGCGGTCGCGGCAGCCGTGTTGCTGGCCGCAAGCCTCGTCGCCTGTTGGCTGCCGGCACGCCGCGCCGCGTCGATAGCGCCGGCGCAAGCGCTGGCCTCGGAGTGAAGAACGCGATCAGGTTCACGTCTGATCGCCATGTGCAAGGTGCCACCCGCGGGGACACCTCACGTCGTCCACCACTGAGCGGATCAGGGGTGCGCAGCACGCACCGCTCGCGCCAGCTCGCCGAGCAGTGCCAGCTCGTTGCTGGTCGGCTCGCGGCCGGGCGCCAGGGCGTAGTTGAGTACGCGATTGCCAAGCACCAGTTCGAGCACCGCTCGCGGGCGGCCGCCTTGGCAGTTTTTGCCGATGGTTGCGCCGGGGCCGGCATCGGGCAGCGGGCTCCATTCGCAGCTGCCATCACGCCTTGCCGCCGCCGTGCTTTCACTGGTGTCGCTCATGATGGACAGAATCATCACCATGCCGGCGCCGTCCTGTGCCATGCAGCTGTTCTGGCCAAACACCTGCTGCGAAAAGCTCGGGCCCGGCAGCAGGCGACGCAGGATGGCCTCGTCGAAGTACGGGCAACCCGTCGCCGCAGCGGCCTGCTTGTCGTCGGCCACGGCCAGCGCCGCACGCATGAAACCCTCCGCGCCCTGCGCGACACTTTCTGGCGTTGCGCCTCCCGACAGCACCACCTGGCCGGTGATCGCCACCTGCTTGTAGTGGCCCATGTAGCTGATCGAACCGCCGCCACTTTTTGGCGTCCAGCGAAAGCCGTGCTCGCCCAGCGCCGGCACCGGCTCGACCGTATTGCCTGCCGCCATCGATCCCTTCAATTTCTTGACGAATTCGGCGGCCTCGGTGGCGTTGGCCTTGAACATCTGATTGGCGCCAATCACCCTCGCGCCGGCATCGTCGCGACTGCTGCCGGTGAATTTGCAGGAGCCGACCGTGCCGCCCACCAGCACCGACCACGGCGCGGCTTTGGGCAGCAAACGATCCAATTCCGCCGTGCTCATCCAGCCGCACGTTTCCTGTGCATGCAGCAGGGCCGATGACACGAGCAAAACCAACAGTACGAGAAAGCGTTGCATGGACAGTCTCCAGTAGGTCAAGTGAATCGGTTAGTCACTGAGAGAAACGCGGGAAGGAACAAGAGCGGGCCACCAATGGCTTCGAAAGCGGGGTCTTGATGCGGTTATTGGATCGGCAGGTCCACTATTCACAGCACTACCCGCGAGTGCCAACTGAGCATCGATGAGCGCGCGGCCGTGGCGCCTGCGCCAGTCGCTCCAAGGCCCACTGCGCAGTTTGGTCAGGCAGTGCAAGCCTTCGACGAGCTGCGGAGGCGGCGCTGCGGCTCGCCGCTTCCGCAGTGTCGGGACAACGCGGCCAGGGTTTTTATTCACTGGCGACGTCGGAAATGTGCTCGGAAACCGCCTGCCAAACACCGCCGTCGCGACGCAGCACGAGCGTAAAGTGCTCGCGGCTCAGGCGGCCGTCCTGGGTCACCTCGATCTGGCCCACAGCGACGGCCAGATTGCCGTCGGCGATGACGCGCTCGACCTTGCTCGACAGCGCGGTGGGCCGATCATCCTTGGCCATGCCGCGGAACTCGTTGAGCGCGCTCGCGCGATCCGACGTGCGGCCTTCCACGACGACGGAGTAATCGTCGGCGAGCATTGCTTCGGCTGCCGGCACATCGCCGGCCACAAAGGCGCGGTCGTAGCGAACAACGAAATCTTCAATCGCGGCGCGATCATCCGCCAGGGCCGCACTTGCCGCGGTCGCGAGCAGCAGTGCGGCAAACAGGAAAGTTGCAGTCTTCATGGACAGGGCTTCTCTGGTGCGCGCCCGATCGGCGCATTTTAGAGAACGCAAAAGCTCCGCTCGGCGGGCCACCTGACGTGACCTGCGCACTGCGAAGTGTCTGCGCTGAGCCGAAGGCGGCACACTGCTTCGCGGCAACGTGAACGACGCCACGGTCAATGAATTACGCGCATCCCGGCAACCGCAACGCGCCCTCGGCCGCGACAGCTCCCGCGCGATGGTGGAAGCAAAGACCCGACGATTCGCAGGCACTCGCCCGGCACATCGCCCTCGGACAGCAACTGCTTGAACGGGTTAAGCGAACCTGACCCCGTTCTTGCGCCTCGTGCATGACCCTGTGCCATCGCTCACGCGGGATAGGGTGGTGGCGCAATGTATGGCGAACACGCTGGCGCTCAAGCCATTTCTTCGCTAGTGGTCATGGGTGCGGGAGCCGGTCAAGTGGATCCTGACCGGTTTTCCGACTCCTTTTTGGCCGAGGCCGCGAGTTCCATGATCCTGAGCACGCGCAATTTCTCAGACTTCTTGAGTGCTTCGCGCGCTTCTTTGATGACCTCGTGGGCCAGATTCTGCTTGGTGTGATGACGCTTTGCGTCGATCGCGGCATCAAGCCGTTGCTGAGCCACCTTGATCGCTTTATCGACGCGATAGAGAGGGCCGTGCGGATCCGCAGTGAGAGGTGGATCGTAGCTTTTCGTCATAGCGTCTATCCGTTATAAGAACGGCACCAGCCAGGTTAAGTCGGCTTCGCACGTTCGTAGTCATTGCCAAAAAAGGGACCAAAGAGAGCACAGCCGGGGTCAGCGTTGAATGGCACTTACTTTAGGCTCGTCATCCCGGCCAAAGCCGGGATCCGGGGCGGTTGAAGCTTTGCTACTGGCCGGAAGCGCTGGATTCCGGCCCCGCCGCAGGCCGGCCTGTCCTGAGCTTGTCGTAGGGCCGGAATGACTATTGTTTGTCGCTTTCGCCTACGTTAAGTGCCATTCGGGTCAGAGTTGCCTTTCGATCCCGAGCCCACTCAGCCCCGACTCGATATGAAAAAGTCGACTCTGCCTCTCTCTTGATTTCTGCTCAACTTGCGCCTGCTTCCGAAGGAGTTGCCCGTGCTCGACTCTGTCGAACTGCATCACGTGCCGATTACCCTTGCCGACGTGCCGCTCAAGCTCGCGCTCGCGGCCGAGGGTAACCCGCAAACCGGCTACCACGCCTTGCGCGGCGATGGTGTCGGCTGGTTTGCCGAGCTCTGGGCGCTGATCCTAAACGATCTCGAATGGGTCACTCTTGTTCGTCTGACCTTCGCCGACTTCCTCGCCAACGGCACCGCCACACGCTGCCAATTTGCAGTCGCCGCCGCGCGCGTCGCCGCTGGCGCGGTCGATCCCGCAGCCATCCTTGCCGTCCTGCCTCGGCAAGATCTTGACGACTCGGCTCGCGCGGACATCGCTCTGCTGTGCAATCAGGCCATCCTTGAGGCGCGCGTGCTCTATTCGCCATCGCTACGCCCGTGGGTCTGCTCGCCCAGCACCAGCGGAAACCTGATTGCGGCCGCTTGGGTGTTTGATCATGGCTGGGTCATCAACCACCTGGCCACCATCCTCGCCACCGACCCTCGCGACGCCGCCTTCTCGTGCGCCATGGCCCTCGCGCAGCTGCGCCGTGCTGAATGGGATCAAGCGCTGTTTGAGATCGATGCGGCCCGCGCGGCGCTCGGTGACCAACGCGCCGACGCGATCCTCTCCCGCCTCGCTCGCTCTGAGGCGACCGTCGATTGGTCCGCTGCCCATCGACTAGGCCCAACGCGTTGGATTGAGTGATGTGGGGTCAGTGAAATAGAGCCCGCTCGTCGTCCCGGCGCAGGCCGGGACCCCGTTGACCCTGGGGCTAGGACGCACTGGATCCCGGCCTGCGCCGGGATGACGAGGGCTACAGCGAACAGTAGTGGAACCTGACCCGGTTTTTGCTTAAGCGGCACCGGCGGAAACCCGCTGCTTGAAAGGCTTAAGTGAACCTGACCCCGTACTGTTCAAGTCACCCTGACACCGTACTGTTCACTTAGCGAAATGCCCTCCCGCTCGTCGTCCCGGCGCAGGCCGGGACCCAGTTTACCCAGGGGCTCGGAAGCACAGGATCCCGGCCGGCGCCGGGATGACGAGGGCTACAGCGAACGGTAGTGGAACCTGACCCGGTTTCTGCGGCTGTCCCGGAGGCGATCTTCTCCTGTCGTCAGCACCTTGATGGGCATGCTTGGAGTGCCATTTGTCATTTGCATCTGGCTGATTGTGGGCAACAAGCGGCCTTGTTCGGTAGAAATTAACAACAAGTCGAGTTGTAGTTCATGGAATGCAAAATGTTAGTTACAAAATGGTTCGTTCGTAACAGATCAACCGCTTGTTGATGGCCTCAGCCACTAAACGTAATAACAACAGCAACCCAGCGCGCCATGTCTCTGGATACCAGCCAAGCCGTCGAGTACCACAGCGGACAGCTCCCGCCCGCCGAGCTCGACTATGGCCATCTAATGCCCAGCCTGTTGCGCGCCACGGCGGCGCTGGCCCGCTGCGATCAGATGGTGCGTTCGCTGCACAACAGCGAACTCTTCCTCGCGCCGCTGCGCGGACAGGAGGCGGTAGTGTCCTCACGCATGGAAGGCACCATCAGCACGCTGGACGAAATCCTGCGGCTGGAGGCGGAGTTCGGCGACGACGACGAAGCCGCCGCCCTGGAGTTCCGCTCCGATGCGCTGGAAACGGTCCTGTACCGACGCGCACTCAATACCGCGCAGCTGCGGCTGGAGCAGGGGCATCCACTGTCGGAATCGCTGGTCACGAGCATCCACCGTCAGCTGCTGTCGTTCGGGCGTGGCGCCAGCAAGTCACCCGGCCTTTACAACCACGAGCAGAACTACATTGGCGAGCGCGGCAGCCGAAGGGTCAGCTTCGTGCCGATTGCACCAGTGCACCTGCCCGGCGGCGTGGGGGCGTTGTTCCGTCTGATTAAACGACGACGCCGTGCCGATGCTGCTGCGTACCGCATTGGCGCATGCCGAGTTCGAGGCGCTGCATCCGTTCGAGGACGGCAACGGTCGCGTCGGGCGCATGCTGATCACCCTGATGCTTTGGCAGGGAGGCGTGATCCGCGCACCGCACTTTTACATCAGCCGCTATTTCGAGGAACACAAGGACAAATACCTGGATCGCCTGCGCTCGGTCTCCGCGGACAGCGACTGGAACGGCTGGTGTGCGTTCTTCTTCGCTGCGGTAGAGCAACAGGCCAACGCCAATCTGGACGCGGCACAGAGCATCAGTGACTACTAAGCGCAGATGAAGCCCCGCTTTGCTGAGCTGTTGGCATCCAAGTACGCCGTCGCGGCACTGGATTACCTCTTCACCAACCCGGTGTTCAGCAACAGCCGCTTCACCCGCAACGCGGGCATTCCACCGCAGACGGCCGCACGCTTCAGCCGAGTGTTGCTCCGAGAAGGGCTGTTGCAGGTAGTGCGAGAAGCTGCTGGGCGGCGATCGGCGGTGTACCGCTTTGAGCTGCTGATGCAGCGCGTGCGCGCTTAGCGAGCACCCACGTAGGGCTGATTCAGCCTGCTGCTTTCCTCATCGAAGTTGCCCGCACTGGGCACCGGAAACAGCCGCACCCAGCGCGCCGCGACTTCCCCGTCAGACCAGCGCGCCACCGAGTCTGGAGCGGCATGCACCAGCACGTGCAGAAAATTGTTCATCACCGCAAACGCCAGCACCGAGATCGAAAACACCTCGGCCAACTCGATCAGCCGATCTTCAAGCCACTAATTGCGGTGATCGACGTTTCAACCCGACAAGGCATCGTCACCGGAGAGAAGCGCACGCCGCACGCCGCGCGACACGTAGTGATAGGCGCCAGCGACATCGGGAGAAACGAGAAGTGCACGTGGATAGCCCGTGTGCATAGCTTGGCGTTGCGATGGGTTGGCGACTATCGGCGGAGGGCGCGTCGTGGGGTAGGAAAATTCCTAGGTTGTGGGTGTCCAGGGTTGAGCCATCCAAGGTTGAGCCAATCGAGTTCTAAGCCAAGCATTCCGCGAATGGCCGGCGCCCGTCCGTCCACTGTGAATGACGCGTCGAAAAACGCGATTCTCCGACTTGCGTTTCATGGACGTGGGTGTCCAAGATCCGCACGAATTGCGCGAGGCGATCGGCTGGGGCGATACCCAGCTCAAGCTGCATCTGGCGCGTCTGGAAGATCACGAATACCTGCTCGTGCATCGGCTCGGGCAGAGCCACCGCTTTGAACTCGCGTATGGCGGCGATGCGGCGGATGCGACGCGGCAGATGATCGGTCTGATCGATGTCGAGGCGCTGCGGCCGATGGAATCTGCCGTTACGACGGCCAACCGGTCGGGGCTCAAGGCGCACCGGTCGGGGGAGAATGGCGCGCGGTCGGGGTCCGGTCGGCCGGTGGTCGGGGGGCAGTCGGTACCCGGTCGGGGTGATGAAATACCCCGCAACGTCAATACTGATGCGGACTTTTCCTCTTTAGTCGCTGCGGTTGAGGAAACCGTAGTTCTGCGGACGCGCACCGCACACCCCTCGCATCGTAGTGCGAACGGCGCGACGCTGGCGGCGCAAGGCTGAGCCATGCCACGCGAAGGCGACTACGGCGCACGGCGGCGGCGGTTGGAAGCACCGGCGACGCCGGACAGCCTAGCCGCATGGATGCAGCGCTACATCGAGGCGCAGCGCGTGCAGGGCTACGGTCACGAGCTGCTGCGCGCGCGCCGCAGCGCATTGGCGCTGTTTCTGGAGTGGTGCGGCGAGCGTGAACTGCTGCGGCCCGGCGAGATCAGCAAGCCGATGCTGGAGCGTTATCAGCGGCATCTGTTTTATGCACGCAAGGCGGACGGCCAGCCGATCAGCCCCAAGGGCCAGTGGTTGCAAATCAACCACCTGCGGCAGTGGTTTCGCTGGCTGGTGAAGAACAACCACCT
>JBBRBN010000091.1:0-13073 GCA_038205755.1 Lysobacterales bacterium
CTACGCCCATACCGCAATGAAGCCCTTGCTGCCGGCGCTGCTGCTCGGTAGGAAGGTCACTAAGCTGCTCCAGAACCTGCTGCACCTGCTTGCTAAGCACACCTACCGCCATCGACCCAACAAGTCGAAACCGCGCAAACCTGGCATCAAGCCACACAAACCGATGACACAGAAGAGCTGTTAGCCCGGCTTGGAATGCTTAAGTTGGGTGGATTGAATCCGCGCTCAGGCCTCGATATCGCTTTTTGGGCCGGGGCAAAGACAGCAAGATGACAAGCGCTGGCTTATCCTTCTCTGCTGTCTACGGGGAGCGAGCAATGAGTCCATCTGGCATCTGGGCGGTCAGCCTTTCTCTTCTGCTGGGCGTAAATGCCGTCCAGGCACAGGATGCGCGCAGCGTGGTTGTCGCCAATCCGACGCCGGTGACGCATGCCACGGCGCTACAGCTAAGCGGGCAGATATCGGCGGCGCAGCGCGCCGAACTTTCGCCGCGGCTGTCAGGCGTAGTGGAGGCGCTCGCCGTGGATGTCGGGGCGAAGGTGCAGCGCGGTGATCGCCTGCTGAAGCTTGACGACCGACTGGCCAGCCTGGAGTCGATGAGTGCTGAAGCCGCGCTGGCAGCGGCCAAGGCGCGGCTGCAGGATGCCGAACGAATCGAACGCGAGACGCTGTCGCTGACAGCTCAGGGTTTGCTGCCGAGCTCCCAGGGCGAGACGGCGCGCACCGCGCTGGCGGTCGCCCATGCCGAGGCGCGCGCTAGCGAAGCGCAGACCGCGTTGATTGCCGAGAGGCTGCAGCGGCACTGGCTGACGGCGCCGTTCGATGGCGTCATCGTTGGTCGCAGTACCAACATCGGCGAGTGGGTGGATGCCAGTTCGGCGGTGATGGTGCTGATATCGAACGAGGCGCTGAGATTCGACGCACGGGTGCCGCAGGAGCTGTTTGGGCAGATCGATACGGCGGGTAAGGTCGAGGTTCGAATCGACGGTCGCGAGGCAGCGCTGACTGGTGCTGTGCTAAAGGCCGAGGTGCCAGCGGGCGACTCAGACTCGCGAAGCTTCCTGCTGCGACTGGAATTGCCGGCGCAAACGCCGGCGCTGCTGCCGGGAGCATCAGGCACGGTGTCGGTGACGCTTCGCGGCAATCGACAGGCGTTCAGCGTACCGCGCGATGCGCTGGTGACCTATCCAGACGGCGGCCGCGCCGTGTGGCTGGCAGTGCCGAGCGACGGTGGCTATGTCGCCACATCGCAGCGCATCGAGATTGACGCCGGCTTGGGTGACCCGATGCGCGTGCTGTCGGGTATTGATGGCGATGACCGGGTCATCGTGCGCGGCTTCAGTCGCCTGCGTGATGGTGAGGCAGTTCTCCCTAGCGAAGCGAACTGAAAGCGATGTTCGCGCACATTCTTCGCAACGGAATCCTCGTCTGGGTTGCGGCGCTGATCGTCGGCGTGCTGAGCACGCTGGCCGCTTTGCGCATTCCGGTGCAGATGATTCCCGATCTCGACGTTCGCACGATTTCGGTCGAAACGCGCTGGCCGGGCGCGACGCCGCAGGACATCGAAAAAGAAATCCTGATTGAGCAGGAAGACTATCTGCGCAGCGTTCCCAATCTGTCGCGGATGATTTCCTCGGCCGGCACCGGCTCGGCCTCGATTGAGCTGGAGTTTCCGTTCGGCGTCAATATTGAGGAAACGCTGATTCGGGTCAGCAATGCGCTGAGCCAGGTCGCTGACTACCCGGAGAACGTCGATCCGCCGCGGCTGATTGCCAGCTCATTTTCATCCAATTCGTTCATGTTTTTTGCGGTCATTCCGCAGCCGGGTAACCCGCGCGGCATTGACATTGACCTGCTGCGCGATTTCATTGATGACAACGTGCGACCGCGCATGGAGCGCGTGTCGGGCGTGTCGCAGGTCAACATTGGCGGCGGTGCCGAGCGTCAGGTGCGGGTCACCATCGACCCGCACCGTCTGGCCGAGCGCCAGCTCACGCTGAGCGAACTGCGCCGCGCGATCGTTGATCGCAATCGGGATTTTTCGGCGGGTGACATCGACAGCGGCGAACGTCGCTACTTGGTGCGTACCGTCGGTCGCTTCGACAGCCTCGATGAGCTGCGCCAGCTGGTGGTGACCGAGCGTAACGGCGCCTTCGTTCGTCTGCGCGATGTCGCCGAGGTCAGCCTGGATCACGGTGAGCTGCGCTCGCGCTCGTACTCGCGCGGCGAAGCCAGTCTGACCCTGTTTGTGCAGCGTGAGTCGGGCTCCAACGTGATCGACATCAAGCGCGACATGCTGCCGGTCATGGACGAGATCAATCGCGAGCTGCTCAGCCCGATCGGTATGCAGATGGTGCTGACCTCAGACGACGCGCGCTACGTCGAAGACTCGGTGCGCAACGTCTGGCAGAACCTGATGATCGGCGCCGTGCTGGCCAGCATCGTGCTGTTTGCTTTTTTGCGTTCGGTAAGTCTGACTGCGATTGGCGTGATTGGCGTGCCGCTCTGCACGCTGGCGGCGTTTCTCGGGCTGCAGCTTGCCGACCGCACCATCAACGTCATTTCGCTCGCCGGCATCGCCTTCGCCATTGGCATGACGCTGGACAACAGCATCGTCGTGTTGGAGAACATCGAGCGAAAGCGCCGCGAAGGACTGAGCCGATTCGAGGCCGCACTGCAGGGCGTGCAGGAAGTCTGGCCGGCGCTGGTAGCCTCCACGCTGACCACGGTGCTGGTGTTTGCGCCGGTGCTGTTTGTAGCGCAGGAAGCCGGCCAGCTCTATTCCGATGTGGCCATCGCCATTTCGGCCTCGATTCTGGCCTCGCTGCTGACCGCCACCACGCTGGTGCCGCTGGCCACCGTTTCGCTGCCCTCGCGCTGGTTGCCAAGCCCCGACGTCACCTCGCGGCGGACATCCTGGCTATCGCGGCAGATCGCCGCCGTGCTCAGCCAGCCGATTCGACGCAACGGACTGATGGCCGGCGTTCTGATCCTGACGCTTGGTGCCGCCGCGTGGCTGACGCCGCCGGCTGAATATCTGCCCGAGGGCGAGGAGGCGAAAACTTTTTCCGCGATGAGCGCGCCGCCCGGCACCAATCTCGAAACCATGCACCGCATTGCGCTCGAAGTTCAGGCCGAGCTGCTGCCCCAGCTCGATGCCGAGCCTGATGCTTTCGAGGCAGGCGAGGTCGCCATTCCACCGCTGCGCTCGCTGCTGGTGAGCGTTTCGCCGGGCAGCATGCGGATCATTTCTGAGACCACCAATCCGAACCACATCAATGCCCTGATGGATGGCATCGACGCGCTGTATCGGGCCTATCCCGGCATGCGCGCCTTCTCCTCGCGCGGCTCGATCATCTCTAGCAACGACGGCGGAACGCGCAGTGTCAATCTGGATGTGGCGGGCGCAGACTTGATTGAACTTTATGGCGTTGCCGAAGCGCTGTATCGGCGCGCCGAGAGCGCCTTCGTCGATCCGCAGATTGGCTCCTCACCCTCATCGCTACAGCTGGGCCAGCCGCTGATCGAGCTGCGCCCGCGCTGGGAGCGTGCCGCCGAGCTGGGCCTGACGCCGCAGGAGCTCGGTTTCGCCGTGGCGGCGCTCGGCGACGGTGCCTTCGTCGATGAGTTCTTTCTCGACGACAGCAAGATCGATCTGTATTTCTACAGCACGGCGCTGCAGCAGGGCGGGCTTGCCGCGCTGCCGCAGCTGCCGATCTACGCGCCCGGTCGCGGCGTATTGCCGCTGGAGGCGGTGGTCGAGATACGTGATGGCGTCGATACGGAAAGCGTGCGGCGGGTCAACGGCAAGCGCACGGTCACGCTCAACATCATTCCACCGCGCGATGTCGCGCTGGAAACGGCGGTCAACACCGTGCGCGCCGAGGTCGTCGGCAGTGCCCGCGATGCCGGAGAGATTCCGACCAGCGTGTCGGTGGATATTTCCGGCGCTAGCGATCAGCTCGACGCCACGCGCGAATCGCTGGGCGGCAATTTCATTGTCGCCGTGCTGCTCAGCTATCTCCTGCTGGTCGCCATATTTCGCCACTGGGGCTATCCGCTGATCATCCTGACCAGCGTGCCGCTTGGCATTGCTGGCGGCATCATCGGACTCGCTGGGCTCAACCTGTTCATCCGTCAGCCGTTCGACATGATCACCATGCTCGGCTTTCTGATTCTGGTTGGCACCGTAGTCAACAACCCGATCCTCATTGTTGATCGCGCCCTGCGCAATGTGCGCGATGGCGTCATGAGCACCGCCGAGGCAGTAGTTGAGGCGGTTGACGCGCGCCAGCGACCGATGCTGATCTCCACCATTACCACCATCGCCGGCCTTGCGCCGCTGGTGTTCATCCCCGGTGCCGGCACCGAGCTCTATCGCGGAGTCGGCGCGGTGGTGCTGTTCGGCCTAATGTTTTCGCTGCTGATCTCGTTCACCTTCTTGCCGGCGCTGCTGCATGCCGTGCTGAGCTGGCGCGAGCGTCGGGGAGCTGATTCGGCAAGCCGCTAAGCTAGCGCTGGGCTGACGGTCGGGCGGACTCCACGTAGGCTGAGGTAGGTGCTGGGTCCACCCGGTCGCCAAGAATGAAAGACGTTCGGGAAGGACTCCACATTCCGACAGATTTGCTCATTTTGAACAGGCGTTGCTCATTGGCAACAGCTGTTCAAAATGAATAAGGTCTGTTCTGGCGACCCGCTTCGGACATAGCTCACAGCAATGGCCGATAGCGCCCGGCAAGCGCAGGAGGAGGCCGCTGCCGCAGAGAAGCCGTCGCCGGCGTCGAACTGACAGAAGCGGGCTCTGGTGTCGCTCAAAGCCTGATCAATAAGCCAGACTCGAGCAGCGCCGTGACCATGGCCTCGTCCAAGGGCTCGACGCCTGCTTGTTGAGCACCCGCCAAGCCGGCCCAGCGATCCCTGCCCTCATTTTTCGCCATATAGAGCGCGGCGTCTGCGGCCCTCAGGCTCATCGCCCAGTCGCCCTTTCGACCCGACCATAGCGGCAGCGGCGCGACGCCGATCGACACCGTCATCGGCAGCGATTTATCGGCCAACATAAGGGGGTGCTCAGCTAGGACGCGCCGCACGCGCGCACACAGTGAGGCCGCCGTTTCCACACCCAGCCCAGGGCACAGCCAAAGAAACTCCTCGCCACCCCAGCGCGCCATGACGTCGGACTCGCGCTGCACGCTGCGCAGCACGCCAGCGATGTGCACCAGCGCCTGATCCCCGACCAGATGGCCGTGGCTGTCGTTGATCTGCTTGAAGTGATCGATGTCGATAATCAACAGCAGCGTTGCCGACGACGATGAAAGCGCCGCGGCACCTTCCTTCTGCATGTACTCGTTGAGAAACCGGCGATTGGGCAGCTGCGTGAGCTCGTCACGCAGGCTTTGCTCGATCACCTTCTGGTTCAGCGCCTGAAGGTTCTTCTGCTGCGATTGGATCTCGCGGTTTTTCTCTGCAAGCGCCCGATTGGCACGTGCGCGGAATCGGTTTTGACGGACCAGAACCGAGAGCACCAGCGTCAAGCCGACAACCCCAAACGCCAGCCCGTAGGCCAACCAGCGCTGCCGCTGCTCGGTGCTTTGCAGGGCTGCAATCGACGCCTCCTGCTGCGCGCGCTCGACCTCGGATGCCGCCAGCTCGCGATCGCGCTCAGCCAGATCGATGTCGCCCTGCATACCGGCAATGCGTTCCTGCGCATCGGCATTGTTGGCCTCATCGTTGAGCGTCTTGTATTCGCGCAGGGTGTCGAACGCTTCGGCGTATCGCCCGAGCGCTTCGAGGTTGTCGATCATGGTCGGCAACAGCTCCAGCCGCTTCGGTCGATTGTCGAACTCGATCTGCAGCGCATGCGCCTGCTCGAACAGGTCAGCGGCCTGCTCGCGCTGCCCCAGATTGACCAGCGCGTCGCCAAGGTTTTTCAGCGCAACCGCCTCGTTGACGCGGTCGCCGTCGGCCCGCCGCGTGGCCAACACTTCTTCGAAGCGCCGCTTGGCCTCGGACACCTGACCGCGCTCCATCAGCACCGCCGCCAGGTTGTTCAGGGCGTTGGCCGGCGATTCATTGCGCGAACGCGCTATCTCGATTGCCTTCTCGTAATACCGCTGCGCTTGGTCGAGCTGGTCGAGCCCGTGGTGGGCAGCGCCGAGGTTGCTATAGACGCCAAACAGTTGGTCACTGTTGCCGCCCGGCGCCGTGGCGGCACGCTCCGCACCTTCGAGATACTGAATGGCACGCGGCAGGTCCTTGGCATAGATGAACATGCCGCCAAAGTTCATCAGGAAGGCGACATCCAGCGGTTCCCCGGCGGCGATCGCCACCTGCTCCGCTGCCAGCATGGACTCAATCGCCTCGGCGATTTTCCCCTGCTGCACCTGCGCCACGGCCAAGGTCTTGCGCAGCGCGAACTCGGCCTTCGACGGCGCTGAGCCGGCCAGTGCCAACCCGCGCCTGGCAGTTTCCTCTGCCTGCGGGAAGCGGCCAAGGAGTACCTGCGTACTCGCCAACTTGTCCCACAAGGTGAATCGACTGGTCGCCGAGAGGTCTTTACCGCTGAGCGCATCCACTCGCGGCGCAGTGGCAGCCTCGCCCTCGACCGAGCGCAGCTTCGAGGCTGCACCCATGGCGGCGATCAACAGCTGCTCCTCCTGTTCCAGAGAGGTCTGATCGGGGCCAATCCGGGCCAGCAGCTCAAGCACTTCGGCGTGACGATCTGTGGCTTGCAGTGCCGCAATCAGTTCCACTCCCATCCGGGTGCGGTCGGGCTCGTCGGCCTGTTGCCAGATCGGCTGCAGGCGATCAACCGTCGCCTGCGCGTCTTCGGCCGACGGTTTCTCCGACGTAGCCTGAGCCAGACACGGTTCAGCCAAACCAACGACGAGGACTGATAGGAGTGCAGCGGCGGATAAGAATCGCTTGATGGTCAAGGTCCGTTGTCCTGTCGGGTGCTTTGGCGCGGGAATCTGGATCGGCAATTGACCCAGGTTGGAGCAGTCGCGCTAGCAGTTTCGTTTGCATTGGCCTGTCAGTTCAATCGACGGCGCCTTTTTTTACCTTCCGCTGCGGCAAAAGGGTCGGACGGTGCTTCCGTTGATCGCAGCGGCAGCAGCGCCGCGATATTCAAGCAGCTGCCTTCCGGTGACTCCCACTCGATCATTGCGAATGGCTGAAACTGGCCGATCGTTGCGGGTCGTGCTCCTTCCGACGCTGGGCAAATGGATTGGCGTAGCTGGTCACTGCTGCTGGCAATAGATGGTCAGCCAGGTCTTGTTTGAGCGGCGTGGCATCTATCATCGACCGCGAATATGGCCCGCCAGCTTGCGCAGTTCGCTGTAAATCAGCACGCCGCTGGCCATCGCCACGCACACCAGCCATTGATCCAGCGCCAGCGGCACGGTGCCGAAGGCAATGTTCAGGAACGGTACGTGCACCACAGCCACTTGCAACAGAAACGAAAGTGCGACGGCCGCCCATAGCCAGCGGTTGGCGAATAGCCCAACGAATGCGCTGGTGGTGTCCGAGCGCGCGGTGAAGCAGGTGAACAGGCTGGTGAAAACGAGCACCGTGAAGCCTGCGGTGCGGGCTGTGGTCATGTCGCCCGCACCCGGGATCAACCCGCCCGGCAGGTAGATGTCCATCGTCAGCAAGCTCACCACGGCGATCACCAAACCGGTCTGGATCACGCTCGACCACATGCGGGCGTCGATCAGTCGATCATTCAAATGCCGCGGCTTACGGCCCATCAGGTCATCGGTGGCCGGGTCCACACCCATCGCGAGCGCGGGGCCTGAATCGGTGATGAGGTTGATCCACAGCAGCTGGGTGGCAAGCAGCGGCAGCACTACGGCGCTACCGGTCCCTGCGTCTGTGGACTTCAAACCAATCACCCCAGCCCCCACCACGCCCAGGAACACGGTCAGCACTTCGCCTAGGTTGGACGACAGCAAGTAGCGCAGGAACTTGCGGATGTTGTCCAGAATGGCCCGCCCTTCGCGCACGGCGACCACGATGGTGGCGAAGTTGTCGTCGGCCAGGATCATCTTGGCCGCTTCTTTGGTGACTTCGGTGCCGGTGATGCCCATCGCGACGCCGATGTCGGCCGCCTTCAACGCCGGCGCGTCGTTGACGCCGTCACCGGTCATTGCCACGACGTTGCCGCCGGCCTGCAGGGCGTCGACGATGCGCAGCTTGTGCGCAATCTTGGATGCGCAATCTTGGATGCGCAATCTTGGACACCCACCCCGTGGACCGAAGCAACCTTGAACAGCCGCATCAAATCACAAAGCGATGATGTGGGTGTCCACGATTTTGATCGCAGAAAAGTGGGTGTCCACGATTGCGATGAGTTGTCGCAGGGCATCCTTGACGTGCTTGCTGGCCAGTTCGTCATCGTCGTAGCGGCACCGGATGAGTTCACCGCCGAGCGTCCAGAGGGTGTCGCGATGCCGGCGCAAGGTTGCCTTGGCCAGGCCCTGGTCCAGCAGGTGCAGCAGGAACGGCGTGAGCACGTGAACGATCTGCTGGCCCACGGGGATGTCTGCGGGATCGACGCGCCAGGATCGAGGCCAGTCATCGAGGCCGGTCATCGAGGTCACGGACGGCCTGGCGCAGGCGCTGCGCGTGCTGCGGCTCGAGACTGTTCTCGTCCTCTACGCTGCCACCGGAGTTGGCCATGTTGCTCGCCTGCTTGCTCAATGCCTGCTTGCTCACTGCCTGCCACCACTTTCCAGGTTTCGTCTACGCCGCGGTGCGGCTGGTGCTGGGCGACTTGCCCGGCTGAAGGCGGCGATCTCTCGCCAGAGCCCGGGCTGGTAGCCAAGTCCGGTCTCGGCGCCAGACGAGTTCACCGTGGGCGTCGCGCCGGTGCCTTCCGCGTTTGGGCGCTTCTGGCGCCCACCGGTTGACCCTGCTCGGACGCGAAGCGCAGCGTTGGCACCGGCCCAAGGATTTCTATCGTTCTGTTTTATAAAACGATATGCAGCGATTAATGAATTTTACGGAAGTTCTGTTGCTTGTCATAGTCCAAAACCTCACAACCCATTCCCAGACGCCGCCCATGGAATCGATGTTTACCGACTTGCCGCCGCTGCGCGCCGCACTGCTGGGCGCCGTGCCGCTGTTGCTCGCACTCGCCGCGGCGCCTTCATTCATGTCCGCTTCGCCGGAATCCGGCTGGCGCTGGGCACGCTTCGGCATGGGCCTGGCGCTCGCCGCGGCGATCGTCTCGCTCGCCTGGCTGATCGCCGGCGGTCCCGGAATCTGGCGCGGGCCGGCTCTCGCCGGCCCCGACGCGGGCATCCATTTCAGCCTGCGCAGCGATGCACTGGCCAACATCATGCTGGTGCTGGTGTGCTTCATCGGCTGGGTCATCGTCGGCTATTCGCAGTCGTATCTCGGCGGCCAGCGCGGCCAGCCGCGTTACATCCGCAACCTGATGCTGACCCTGGCCGCGGTGACGCTGCTGGTGCTGTCGAACAACCTGCTGCTGCTCGTGCTGGCCTGGATCGCCACCAGCCTGACGCTGCATGCCCTGCTGACCTTCTTCGATCAGCGGCCCCAGGCGCTCATCGCGGCACACAAGAAGTTCCTCGCCAGCCGGGTGGCCGACCTGTGCATGCTGGGCGCCATTGCCATCGTCGCATCGCAGCTCGGCACGCTCGAGATCGACCAGGCGGTCGCAGCCGCGCGGGCACTCGCCGCTGATTCCACCGGGCTGCAGGTGGCCGCGGTGCTGTTCGTCATCGGTGCGCTGGTCAAGTGCGCGCAACTGCCGGTGCACGGCTGGCTGATTCAGGTGATGGAGGCGCCCACGCCGGTCTCGGCGCTGCTGCATGCCGGCATCGTCAACCTCGGCGGGTTCGTGATGATCCGCCTGGGCACACTGGTCGCCGACGTGCCGGTCGCGCAGGCGCTGCTGGTCGTCGTCGGCGGCATCACGGCCGTCATCGCGGCAGCGACCATGATGACGCGCATCAGCATCAAGGTGGCGCTGGCCTGGTCCACCTGCGCGCAGATGGGCTTCATGCTCATGCAATGCGGCCTCGGCCTTTACGAGCTCGCGCTGCTGCACATCGTCGCCCACTCGCTGTACAAAGCGCATGCCTTCCTAACCGCCGGTACGGCCGTGGAGCAGAACCGGCTGCATCAGATGACCACGCCCTTGCCGCCACTGAGCGGCTTCGCCTGGTTCGCAAGCGCCATCGTGGGTGTTGGCATCGTGGCCGCGGCGGCGCTCGCCTGGGGCATCCGTCCGGGGCAAGCGCCTGCGCTGTGGGCGGTGAGTGCGGTCCTGGCACTGGCGCTGGTGCCGCTGCTCGCCGGGCCGCTGCTGCGTGCCGGCGGCGCGTGGGTCCTCGCCGGGCTGGCGGGGGCTTTTGTCGTCGCGCTGGCCTACTTCGGGCTGCATCTGCTGTTCAAACAGTGGCTGGGTGCGCCCGCCGTCGCCAGTATGGGCCTGGTGGCCTGGGTGATCGGCTGCTTCGTGGTGCTGTTCATCGTCCAGGGTGCGGTGCGCGCCCGGCCCCAGGGCGCACTGTCACGCAATCTCTACCCGTGGCTGTTCGCCGGCCTCTACCTGGATGAAGTCTTCACTCGCTTGACGTTCCGGGTCTGGCCCGCTCGGCTGCCGGTCAAGGCCGCCGCACCGCATCTGATCCTTCCCGAAACGCCCAAGTCTGGAGCCCTGTGATGAACGCCCTGACCGAACTTTCGACCCGGGCGACACAGACCGTCCTCAGACCCGTGATCGACGCCGCCTGCGCCCGCATCGCGCCCACCTGGCCGCTGGATCGGTTCATCGCGGTCAACCCTTATTGGGGCCACCTGGAGCGGCCGATCGCAGCAGCCGCCGCCAACCTGGCCGCGCTGGCGGGCAGCCCGATGCTGATGCCGCGAAGCTGGTACCGCGATCAGTGGCAGGCCGGCCGCATCACCACGGCGCATCTCGGTGAGGCGATCGAGGCAAGCGGAGCCCATTGCACCGCGGAAGAACTGGTGGCAGACCTGAACGCCAGCCCGAGCTATCCGGGGCGCCTGCCGCTGGCGACGGATCTGGTGGACGCGCGACGCGACACCAGTCACCACATGGCCTGGCGCGACTACGTCACGCACCACGTGAGCCAGGGCACGGCCGCCTACTTTGATCAGGGCCAGGCCGCCTGGGGGCCGGACCACAGCGGCGGTCTGTATGCGAGCTGGCGGCGGCAGTCGGAGCACGACTTCGGCCCGTCGATGTTGATGGGTTACAGCGGCTTCAGCCAGCGGCTGCGCAAGCTGCCTTCCGACCCGATCGCGCTGATCGACGCCGCCGCGTCCGCGTTGTGCATCCCGCAAGAGGGGCGCGAAGCCTACTTCACCGCGCTGCTGATGAGCATCAACGGGTGGTCGTCCTGGTGCGCGTACCAGCGCTGGCAGGCGCGGCTGGCGGGGCGCGACGACGACCACATCGTGCACATGCTGGCCATCCGCCTGGCCTGGGAGTGGTTGCTGCACGAAGGCCACCCCGAGGCTGCGGTGGCCGCAGGGCTGGCTGCTGCCTGGCGCGGTGCCGAAGGGGCGGTCGCGCGCGCGCAGTCCGCGCAAAACCGCGACTGGCTGTGGCAACTGGCGCTCGAGCGTGCCTACCAGGCGCCAGTGGCAACGGCGTTGATGGCGGGGGCGCCGAAGCCCGGTGCCATGGAAGCAACGCCGGCCGTGCAGGCCGTGTTCTGCATCGATGTGCGCTCCGAGGTCTACCGCCGCGCGCTGGAGATCAGCAGCGCCAACCAGGTCCAGACGCTGGGTTTCGCCGGCTTCTTCGCACTCTTCATCGAATACCGGCCGCTCGGCAGCGAGATGGTGCGGCCGCAGTTGCCCGGCCTGCTGCAACCGGCGCTGTGCGTCACCGACGAATGCGATACGCCCACGCTGACCGACGCGCTGGCCAGGCGCCGCAAGAAGAACCTGCTGATGCGCCAGCAGTGGCAGACCTTCCGCGGCGGCGCCGGCTCCACCTTCTCCTTCGTCGAAGCCTGCGGGCTGCTCTATGCCGGCAAGCTGATCAAGAGTCGACTCGGCGGCACAAGGAATCCGGCGCCCGTGGAACTGACCGGATTGCCCGCGACCGAGCGCCACACGCTGCGCCCACGCTGGCCCACCAGCGGCGGGCCGGACTTGGAAGCGCGCGTCACCATGGCGGCTACGGCACTGGGCGCGATGGGTCTTTCCACCGGTCATGCGCGCGTGATCCTGCTCGCCGGGCACGGCAGCACCAGCGCCAACAATCCGCATGCCGCTGGGCTGGACTGCGGCGCCTGCGGCGGGCAGACGGGCGAGGTGAATGCGCGCGCGCTCGCCGCGCTGCTGAACGACCCGGCCGTGCGCAAGGGTCTGCAGCAACGCGGGCTGGACGTGCCCGACAGCACCCTCTTCGTCGGCGGCCTGCACAACACCACCATCGACGAGATGCTGCTCTACGACACCGATCTGCTGCCTGCCAGCCACAGCCAGGATCTCGAAACGCTGCGCGGCTGGCTCACTGAGACCGGCAAGCGCACGCGCGCCGAACGCGCCGCCTTGCTGGGTCTGGCCAGCCAGGCCGACTCGCCCGCCGCGCTGCAGGAGTCCATCCTGTCGCGCAGCAGCGACTGGGCGCAGGTCCGGCCGGAGTGGGGCCTGGCCGGCTGTGCCGCCTTCGTCGTCGCACCGCGCAGCCGCAGCCAGCACATGAACCTCGCCGGCCGCAGCTTCCTGCACGACTACCGGTGGGAGCGCGATCCGGGCTTCAACGTGCTGGAACTGATCATGACCGCGCCGATGGTGGTAACCAACTGGATCAACATGCAGTACTACGCCTCCACCGTGGACAACAAGCTTTACGGCAGCGGCGACAAGGTGCTGCACAACGTGGTGGGCGGCGACGTCGGCGTGTTCGAGGGCAACGGCGGCGACCTGCGCATCGGCCTGCCGATGCAGTCCCTCCACGACGGCGAGCACTTCGTGCACACGCCCTTGCGGTTGTCGGTGTTCATCGAGGCGCCGCGCCAGGAGATCGACAACATCATCGGCAACCATGCCGTCGTCAAGCAGCT
>JBBRBN010000092.1:0-12744 GCA_038205755.1 Lysobacterales bacterium
GACCGACCAAAGCCCCAGCGCCGCGCTGCGCAAACTCAAGCGCGTGCAGCTGCACCGCCTGACCGCCGCCGGCCAGACCGTCAGCGGCCTGACCCGCCACGACGACGACACCCGCCACATCTTCGACCAACTGGACCTGCCCCTACCCGATCCAAGCCGCCTGTAAGCGAGACATCGCCGGAATGTAGTGGCAAAAACGCTTTTTAGAAGCTTTATGAATCAATCATGTAGGCCGTTTAAGTGTCGAACTCGGGAGGACTAGAAACACGTGCAAGTGGTCAGGTCTAGAAACGTTGCATTTCGAATCAATGCAACGCAGCGATTCTCCCGCTGCCCGCTTCCGACACCGCCTACTCAACGATTGCGACTGTCGCTCCTGGCCGAACTGAGCGGGTCAGCATCGCTCCGGATGCGGGCAGCTTCGCTGGCGGACGCGCAGATCGATGTGGTCGACCCCTCAGTCCGCGATCAGCACAAGGTCAACCACCGTCGTCCTCCGGGTGGCTATCGTTGCCGGCGCGACCCTGCAGTCAACGAATCGGGCGGCTGGAAGACGCTTCTGCCGGGCCAGGCGGCCTTCTGCTGTCCGCACGAGGCCAAGACGCCGGATCAATGCGTCCGGGTCGACACGTTGCGTTGCTGTGGTTGATGGATTGCTTGATTGCTGCGATCAGCCACGACCCGCTGGCCAGCGGAGTCGCACCTGCAGGTGGTCCGATACACTGGCGAAGCGCTGGCCCGCCTACGCGGCAGATTGCCACCGCAGCCGCCCCGATGCTGCTGCGCACGGCAGCCGATACGGCGCAATCGACCATCACTGGAATTTCCGCATGAGCAACGAACAGATCGTATGGACGGGTCGGCAGTCGCAGTGGCAGAACCTCGGCTGGTTTATCGCCTGCCTGCTGGTGGTTCCCATTCCCTGGGCCATTTGGCGCTGGCTGGACACGCGCTGCCAGCATTACCAGCTGACCGACCAGCGGCTCAAGACGACGCACGGGATTCTCACCAAGGTCACCGACGATCTTGAGCTTTACCGGGTACGCGATACCCTCACGCAGCAAGGCATCTGGCAGCGCATGCTGGGCCTTGGCGATGTCGTGCTGACGACCACCGACGCATCCACTCCCGAGGTCCGGCTGCGCTGGCTTCCGGACGCTGAAGGGCTGCGTGAAATCCTGCGCCGACTGGTGGAAGCGCGCCGCGAGGCCAAACGCGTGCGGACGCTGGAAACCGACGACGGTGAGTTGCTATAGGGCGGCTGCGGCCGAATCTCCGTGCGCTGTTTGTTGGCAGGCCCACAAGGCGGGGACGCAGGCCGCTCACGCCAGCGCTGCCTGCAATAGCGCCTCGAAATGCGCCTGGTCGTAGCGCTTCAGGATCCGGGCGTTGTCCGGCGCGCCGCTGCGACGCTGCCAGTCGACGATGGTTGCGCCGCGGGTCAGCGTGCCGTCGAGTTCGATTGCCACCGGCCGCGTTTGCGTCTCGACGATGCGCTCGGGGGCAATTGCCACGGCAATGGCCAGCGGGTCCGCGCAGTGCCAGTGCTGGCCGTCGCGCTGCATCGACCAGCGCCGCGTCTGGCGGGAAATCGCGTCGTAGAAGCGCGCGCGCGGCGTGCCGACCGCCAGCCAGCGTTCGACGTCGGCGTAGGCCAGCGGATGGGTCAGCACCGCCTCCCAATCGACCAGATCGAACTGCGGCCACTGGCTGAACACGATATCCGCGGCCTCGGGGTCGAAGGCGATGTTGAATTCGGCCGCCACCGATGTATTTCCCAGGCCGGTAACAGCGCCACCCATCACCACCAGTCGCGCCACCCGCTGCGGCAGGGTTGGATCCAGCCGCAGGGCCAGCGCGAGGTTGGTCAGCGGCCCGAGCATGACAAAGGTCAGCTCACCGGGGCGTTCGCGACTCAATCGCAGCATGGCCAGCGCGGCATGCTCACTCGCGGGCTGCCGATCCGTGGGCGTATAGCCGGTGTCACCCAGGCCGTCGCGGCCGTGCACGTAGGCGGCGTCCTCGGCCAGTCGAACCAGTGGCGTGGCGCAACCTGGATGGACCGCGACATCGACGCCGGCCACCTCGCACAGCTTGAGCGTGTTGGCTACGGTGTGCCCAAGCCCGACGTTGCCGGCCGCGACCGTCAGCGCGGCAACCTCGACGCCCGGCGCCGACAGCGCCAGCAGCAGGGCCCAGGCGTCATCCACGCCGGGGTCGGTATCAATCAGCAGCGTGGTCATGGCGGGTCGGTTCCTTGCAGGCGTGAATCACCGTGCGGCCGTGGCCCCAGGGCACGCGGCAATCACGGGGCATGATGGTGGCGCCGACAAAACCGGCCGCCTCGATGCGCTGCAGAATATCCGCGCCGTAGTCGCGAAACACCAGCACCTTGCCGGCGCCGCGCAGCAGATCGTCGTGGAAGGTCGGCGGCAGCAGGTGCTCGACGCCCTGCGGGCCGGGTCGAGCGCGCTCCACCGTGTGCGGATGACCGGTCAGCGGCACGCTGAACAGCAGATGGCCACCGGGGCGCAGCACGCGATGCAGCTCGGCAAAGCCGAGGCGGTCGTCGGGCACGTGTTCGAACACCTCGGTGTGCATGACCAGGTCGAACGTGGCGTCCGCATAGGTCAGCCGCTGCACGTCCTCGCAGCGCACGCCATCGCGCGACGCGCCGGGCGGCACCCCGTCAAAGAATTCCGACAGCGCCAGTGAGCGCGCTTCCCGGCGCAGGCAGGTGACCAGAGGTCCGCGCGAGGACAACTCGCAGGCATCCCGCCCCGTCACGCTGCCAACGCGCTCGCGCAACGCCCAGCCCAGCGACAGGTGAACCGCGCTGGCGGCGCAGCGCACGCAGCGCACGCCGGTCTCGTCGCTGGACAGACGCAGCAGCACGGTTGGCCCGCAGAGCGGGCACCGGCCGCGCTGCGCGGCCAGCTGGCGCGGCTGCAGCAGTGTCAGTCCGGATCGAAGTCGGCGCAGGATTCTCATCGATTACCCCTCAGACGCCGGCGTAGCGCTCGGCGCGGCCGACCCAGCGCCGAACCAGCGCGGCGGCGGCCTGCGGCGACGCGCGCAGCAGCTCATCGCCCGCCTCGCGCACCAGCGGCAGCAGATCGGCATCGCGGGCAAGATCGGCGATGCGAAACTGCGCCAGCCCGGTCTGCCGGGTGCCCAGCAGCTCACCGGGACCGCGCAGCTCGAGGTCCTTTTCAGCAATCACGAAGCCGTCGTTGGTCTGCCGCAGCGTCTCCAGGCGGGCCTGGGCCAGGCCCGACAGCGGCGCCCGGTAGAGCAGTACGCAGCTCGACGCCTCGGCACCGCGACCGACCCGTCCGCGCAGCTGGTGCAGCTGCGAAAGACCGAGGCGCTCGGCGTTCTCGATCAGCATCAGCGAGGCATTGGGCACGTCAACGCCCACTTCAATCACGGTGGTCGCCACCAGCAGGTGGGTGTCGCCATTCTTGAACGCGGCCATCGCCGCCTGCTTCTCGGCCGTCTTCAGCCGACCGTGCACCAGCCCCACCTGCAGCTCCGGCAGCTGCTCGCGCAACGCCTCGAAGGTGGTCTGGGCGGCCTGCGCTTCGATCTTCACTGAGCGGCCGGCGGTGGCAGCGCCGACGGCGGGTTCGGTCTCGCTGTCGTCAATCAGCGTGCAAACCCAGTACGCCTGGCGACCCTGGGCGCAGGCCGCCCGGATGCGTTCAATGATCTGCGGCCGGCGCTCACCGTTGATGGCCACCGTGCGCACCGGCGTGCGTCCAGGCGGCAGCTCGTCGATCACCGACACGTCGAGATCGGCGTACGCGGTCATCGCCAGCGTGCGCGGGATCGGCGTCGCCGTCATCACCAGCTGGTGTGGAATGCGGCTGCCGTCGCGACCCTTGTCGCGCAGCGCCAGCCGCTGGTGGACGCCAAACCGATGCTGCTCGTCGATGATGCACAGGTCGAGCTGGTTGAACAGCACGCCCTCCTGCATCAGCGCGTGGGTACCCACCACCACCTGCGCGCTGCCGTCCGCCATCGCTGCAAGCACGCGTTGGCGCGATTTGCCGGTCACTTTCCCGGCCAGCCACTCGACCCGCACGCCCAATGGCTCCAGCCAGCCGCGCAGGTTGGCCAGATGCTGCTCGGCGAGCAGCTCGGTCGGCGCCACCAGGGCAACCTGACCGGCCGCCTCCACCACATTCAGCGCAGCCAGCGCTGCAACGACCGTCTTGCCGCTGCCCACATCGCCCTGCACCAGCCGCAACATCGGCACGCTCCGGCGCATGTCGGCAACCACCTCAGCCAGCACCCGCACCTGCGCTGCCGTGAGCGCAAACGGCAGCGACCCGCGAAGCTGTGCGGCCAATGCGCCGCGGTCGCTGATCGGGCGCGCGCCCAGCTGCTGCACCGCGATCCGCTGCCGGCGCAGGCTCAGGTGATGCGCCAGCAGCTCCTCCAGGGCCAGCCGCGACTGGGCCGGATGCGCGCCCTGCCGCAGCGCTGCGAGATCGGCATCGGCCGCCGGATGATGCACACAGCGCAAGGCGGCGGCCAGCGACGGCAGTCCGCGCGCGGTCAGCAGCGCCGGCGGCAGCAGCTCGATCGCGGAATCCTGTGGCAGCCGCTCCAGCGCGGCGCGGATGAGTCGCGCCAGCGCCGCCGGGCCGATGCCCTCGACAGCCGGATAGATCGGATCAAGCTGGTCGCCTTGGACGGCCGCCTCGCCATCGGCGAGAAACCGGTAGCTGGGGTGAACGATCTCGAAGCCCTGCTGCGCAGCCCGTGGAGCGCCATACACCGACAGCCGCCGACCCGGCGCGAACTGGACCACCTGTGCAGCCCGGAAGTGGATGAAGCGCAGCACCAGGATGTCGCCCGCCGCGTCGCGAACCGCAACCCGCAGCAGCGGCCGAAAGCGAAAGCCCCGCTCGACCGCTTCAACCACGCCAGCAACGAGCGCCGGCACGCCTGCGACCAGTGCCGCGACCGGCGTCTCGCGGGTGCGATCCTCGTAGCGCAGCGGCAGGTGGAACCAGAGGTCCTGCAGGCTGTGCAAACCGCGCGCAGCGAGCGCGCCGCAGACCCGTGGCCCAACACCCTTGAGCACGCTGAGCGGCTGATCGGCAACCGCCTCGGAGGCAGCGGACACCGCAGTACGCGGATCAACCAAGATCGTGACGGTCGATGGGCGTTCGCAGTCGGTCGATCAGGGCAAGATTAGAATGGCGTCGACCTCAACCGCGGCGCCGCGCGGCAACGCCGCAACGCCGATCGTCGAGCGCGCCGGATAGGGCGTCGAAAAGTGCCTCGCCATCACCGCGTTGACAGCGGCAAAGTCGCCAAGATCGGTCAGGTAGATGCCCACTCGCACGATGTCGGCCAGCGCGCCGCCGGCGGCTTCGCACACGCCCTGCAGATTGCGGAACACGCGGTCGGCCTGCGCCGCGATGTCGCCGTCGACCAGCGTCATGGTGGCCGGATCGAGCGGGATCTGGCCGGAGAGATAGACCGTCTGACCGCTGCGCACGGCCTGCGAGTAGGGCCCGATCGCCGCGGGGGCGCGGTCGCTGTGGATTACCTGTCTGGACATGCGGATTCCTTGGACTGCGGGTGCGGTGATTGTAGAAGTTCTTGGCACCCGCATGGCGTCAAACGGCCGGCCGGAGAGCAGCGCAGCAAGCTCCGCGCTAGCAGGGAACCCGTGAGAGCCGTTGCCTAGGCTTGCGGAAGTGCATGCGGGCTTATAGCCGCCGCACGCCGTGGACCACGCCAAGCCGCCGGATCCGGCGGATGACGTCGGCCAGATGCTTGCGGCTGCCGACCTCGATGTTGAAATGCATTACCGCCATCCGCAGGTCGCGCTCCTGGTACTCGACGTTGTCGATGTTGGCCGCGGCCTCGGCGATCGCGGTGGCCACCTTGGCCAGCACGCCGGGTCGGTTCTCAACTTCGACCCGCAGCGTGGCGCCGTAGTCGCCATCGACCTGCCGATCCCAGTCGATCTGGACCCAGCGCTCCGGCGACTTGCGGAACTCCGTCACGTTGACGCATTCCATCCGATGGACAACGATGCCCTTGCCCGCCGTGAGGTAGCCCATGATGGCGTCGCCGGGCAACGGGTAGCAGCATTTGGCGAAGCTCAGCACGCCGCGTTCAGTGCCGGTGATCAGGATCTTCTCGCTGCTGGGCGCGCGCACCGCGGCCGGCGGACCGGCGTCGCTGGGTCGCTGCACCAGGGCCTGCGCGACCTGCTGAGGCATCCGGTTGCCGAGCGCGATCTCGGCCAGCAGCTCTTCCAGCCGCCGCAGCCGGCATTCGGCGAGGTACTGCTCCAGCCGCGCCGGCGTGACCCGATCCAGCGAACTGTCCAGCGACTCCAGCGCCCGGTCCAGCATGCGGTGGCCCAGGCCTACCGCATCCTCATGCTGCAGGCGCTTCAGAAAATGCCGGATGGAGGTGCGCGCCTTGCTCGACACGACAAACTCGAGCCAGCCTGGGCTCGGCACCGCCGACGGCGCGGTGATGATCTCCACCGACTGCCCGCTGGACAGCTGGGTGCGCAGCGGGACCAGCTTCTTGTCGACCCGCGCCGCCACCGCGTGATCGCCGACCAAGGTGTGCACCGCATAGGCGAAATCCAGCGCCGTAGCGTTGCGCGGCAGGGCCAGAATGTCGCCCTTGGGCGTGAACAGGTAGACCTCGTCGGGAAACAGGTCGACCTTGACGTTTTCCAGAAACTCCATCGACGAGCCCGCCACCTGCTGGCTCTCCAGCAGCCCGGCCAGCCAGTCGTTGGCGCGCATCTGCGCGTGGCTGACGCTGCGCTCGCCGCTTTTGTACATCCAGTGCGCAGCGATGCCGCGCTCAGCCAGCTGGTCCATCTCCTCAGTGCGGATCTGCACTTCGATCGGCGACCCGAACGGGCTGAACAGCACGGTGTGCAGCGACTGGTAGCCGTTCGCCTTGGGGATGGCGACAAAGTCGCGAAAGCGCGCATCGAGCGGCTTGTAGAGCGAATGCACCGCACCCAGCGCGTGGTAGCACTGCATTACCTGCGCAACTACAACGCGAAAGCCGAACACGTCCATGACGCGATCAAAGCTTTTGTGCTCGGCGCGCATCTTCAGGTAAACGCTGTAGGGCGACTTCACCCGCCCGACCAGCCGGTGCGGAATCAGCCCCTCGCTGGCCAGCTTGTGCGACAGGGCGGCCTCAATCGTGGCCATCGCCTCCCGGCGCAGCACCGGCTCAGCCCGGATGCGCCTGCGGATGACCGCGTGGCGCCAAGGGTGCAGCGCCTGAAAGCCGAGGTCCTGCAGTTCGCTCTTGATCCGGTTCATGCCCAGCCGCTGGGCGATCGGGGCGTAGATCTCCAGCGTCTCCCGCGCAATCCGGCGGCGCGAATCGGCGGCCATTGCGCCGATCGTTCGCATGTTGTGCAGGCGGTCGGCCAGCTTGATCAGGATGACCCGCAGGTCGCGGGCCATTGCCAGCAGCATCTTGCGGAAGCTCTCGGCCGCTGCTTCGTAGCGGTCTGCGAACTCGATCCGTTCGAGCTTGGTGACGCCGTCTACCAGTTCCGCGACGGTATCGCCGAACTCGCTGACCAGCGCGGCACGTGGCAGCGTGGTGTCCTCCAGCGTGTCGTGGAGGATCGCCGAACACAGGGTTTCGACGTCCATCCGCAGCTCGGCGAGGATGCCGGCCACGGCCAGTGGATGGGTGATGTAGGGCTCGCCGCTGCGCCGGGTCTGACCGTCATGCGCAGCCGCGCTGATCAGGTAGGCCAAACGCACCCGCTCGACCTGCTCGGGCTGCAGGTACTCGGCAACCTGATTCAATAGCGCCGCAGCCTCGACCGGGCAGGCGTCGAGGAGCGGGATTTCGGCGTCCAGCAAGGTAGCTAGGGGCATTCTGGAAGCCTACGCAGACAGCCGTCGTCGGGCAATCGCGGCAGCGTGTCCTGCTGCGCTCAGCAGCCTCGCAGAATCAACAGATGGCGGCGATTCCATGAACGCCAGCACACCAACCGAGCGCGGCCGGCGGCAACTGGCGCTGGAAAACCCGCTCGAATCAGTCGTCGCCCTTGGAGAGGTCGTCATCGACTTCAGCGGCGGCCCACTCCAGCGCTTCGCGCTCGGCACGCTCGCGCTCGGACTTCTCGACGTCGTCGATCACCGCCTGGGTGATCTTGCGGCCGGCGATCTCACGCAGGGCCAGCACAGTCGGCTTGTCGGCGCTGTTGTCGCCCTCGATGGCGGAGTCAGCGCCCTTGGCAAGCTGGCGAGCGCGCTTGGACGCCATCATCACCAGCTCAAAGCGGTTGCCGACCACTTCCAGACAATCTTCTACGGTTACTCGTGCCATTGATTCCTCGAAGCCCGCGTGAACAGGCAGTCAGTAAGGGGCAGGGAACTGCGCATTGTATGGTCTGCCGGACCATTTGGCCACTCGCGCCCAACCGAAGGGCGATTGACAGCCTCATTTCAGGGCGGCAGATCGAGCAGGCGCGCGCAGAGCCGGACCGCCACCGGCCACGGCAGGCGCTGCGAATACCTTGTTGCGACGGGCGCCGGCAAGGTCCTTCCCGCTGACCCCTCGGATACGCAATCGGAAGCAGAACGCTGGCGGCCTACGGTTTCCGGGCGCTGTTGCTGCCCTGCTCCACCGCCAGCAGCTGCTGCAACAGTGCCGCATTGCGTTCGCGCTGAACAACCAGCCGCAGCCGATGGGCAACAAAAATCGCCCGCAGCTCGGCCGCGGCGGCGTCGAAGTTCTCGTTGACGATGACGTAGTCGAATTCGTCGTAGTGGGCCATTTCCTCTCGTGCGGCGGCCAGCCGGCGCTGGATGACTTCCTCACTGTCCTGGCCGCGGTTGCGCATGCGCGTTTCCAGTGCGTCGCGCGAGGGCGGCAGGATAAAGATGCTGACGCTCTCGGGCAGCTTGGCGCGCACCTGCCGCGCCCCCTGCCAGTCGATCTCCAGCAGCACGTCCTTGCCGGCCTCCAGCTGTGGCAGCACCGACTGCCGCGCGGTGCCCTTGTAGTCACCGTGGACCAGCGCGTACTCGAAGAAGTCGCCGGCGGCGATCATCCGCTCAAACTCGTCGCGACTCACAAAATGGTAGTGCTGGGCATGCCGCTCGCCCGGCCGCGGCGCCCGCGAGGTGAACGAAATCGACAGTGCGATGCCCGATTCGCGCGCCAGCACGGCATTGACCAGACTGGATTTGCCGGCGCCGGAGGGTGCCGCGACCACGAACAGCGTGTTGCTCATTCGGTTGTCCAGTCCTTGCACGAAAGTGATCGAAGCAGTTTCAGTAGCCGGTTCCAGTTCCAGACGAGACAAGAGCCAAGGCCGCGCCGCGCTGCTTTCCTGGCACTGGAACTGGCTACTGCAACTGCGCTCTACTCAATATTCTGCACCTGCTCCCGGATCTGCTCGATCAGCACCTTCAGCTCGACCGCCGCCTGAGTCGTGCGGCTGTCGACCGACTTCGAGCCCAGCGTGTTGGCTTCGCGGTTGAATTCCTGCAGCAGGAAGTCGAGCCGGCGGCCGACTGCATCATTCAGCGCCAGCACCCGACGCGATTCGCCGACGTGGGTATCGAGCCGCTCCAACTCCTCCTCGACGTCGATCTTCTGCAGGCCGAGCACCAGCTCCTGCTCCAGTCGACCCGGATCGGCGCTGTCGCGCAGGTCGCCGAGCCGCGCATCCAGTTTGCGGCGCAGGGCGACGCGGATATCCGGCAGCCACTCGCGAACCTGGCCGGCCACCGCGGCAATGGCGTCGAGTCGCTCGACCATGCCCAGCCGCAGCTGTTCGCCCTCGCGCTCGCGCGCGGCAATGAATTCGGTCAGCACGTCGTCGAGCAGCGCCATTGCCTCGCGCTGCAGCTCGGCGGGGTCGATTTCGGCCTGTTCGATCAGGCCCGGATAGCGCAGCAGTTCGGTGAACTCGACCCGCATCGACGGAAAGCGGGTCGCGCAGCTGCCGGCCAGATGCGTCAGCTTGTCGAGCAGCGGCGCGTTCAGCCGCAGCTCGCCGCTGCCAGGGCTGCTGCGCAGGCGCAGTCCGAGGTCGACCTTGCCGCGGGCGATGCGCGCTGCCACGGCTTCGCGCAGCGCGCCTTCCAGCACGCGCAGCTCGTCGGGCAGGCGCAGCGACAGTTCCAGGTAGCGGTGGTTGACCGCGCGCACCTCACAGGCCAGCGTCCCCCAGGGCGCGCTGCGCTCGGCCGATGCGAATGCAGTCATGCTGCGAATCATGCGCTGCTCCCCGGCAAGGCCGGGCCGCGGATCATTGCGCTCACGGGTCCGGGCAGGCTTGACGACGCACCCGGCGGATCCATGCCGGCCTGCGCGCAGCAGCATTGGGCTGACCCAAAATGACGGAGCAACGGGTCCAAAGGAACTTCGCGCATGTGCATGGTTTTCACCTGATCAGGAGGGCCGCCCGGGCGGGGAGCAATCGGCCCCGATGGTAAACTCCCGCCCCGTTCAATCCCACCAGAATCCCATGAGCAACTCCCCCGGCGCTGCCGTCGCCACCGTCGCACGACCCAGCGGCCGCGCAACCGACGCCCTGCGTCCGCTGGTCATCGAACGCGGCTACACCCGTCACGCCGAGGGCTCGGTGCTGATTTCCGCCGGCGACACCCGCGTGCTGTGCACCGCCAGCGTCGAAAACCGGGTGCCCGGCTTCCTGCGCGGCAAGGGCCAGGGCTGGATCACCGCCGAGTACGGCATGTTGCCGCGCGCCACCCATACCCGCAGCATGCGCGAGGCGGCCAGCGGCAAACAGGGCGGCCGCACGCTCGAGATCCAGCGCCTGATCGGCCGTGCACTGCGCGCCTGCGTTGATCGCGGGGCGCTTGGCGAGCGCACCATCACCCTCGACTGCGACGTGCTGCAGGCCGACGGCGGTACCCGCTGCGCCGCCATCACCGGCGCCTATGTCGCCCTAGTCGATGCCGTGCGCGGCCTGCTCAAACGTGGCGACATCAGCCGCAATCCGGTCTATGGCGCGGTCGCGGCGGTCTCGGTGGGCGTCTACCGCGGCGTGCCGGTGCTCGATCTCGACTACGCCGAGGACAGCGACTGCGACACCGACATGAACATCGTGATGAACGACGGCGGCGGCTTTATCGAACTGCAGGGGACCGCCGAAGGCCACGCCTTCCGGCGCTCCGAGCTGGACGCCCTGCTCGGCCTCGCCGAGTCCGGCATCGCGCAACTGCTGGACGCACAGCGCCGCGCGCTGGGCGGCTCCTGATCGGACAGCGCAGGCATGACGACCGCGGCCCGCCAGCGCCTGCTGCTGGCCAGCGGTAACGCCGGCAAGCTGGCCGAATTGCGCGCGCTGCTGGCGCCCACCGGCATCGCGGTGCTGTCGCAGTCCGACTTCGGCATTCTTGATGTCGAGGAAACCGCCAGCACCTTCGTCGAGAACGCCCTGCTCAAGGCCCGCCACGGCGCCCGCAGCAGCGGCCTGCCGACCCTGGCCGACGACTCCGGCCTGTGTGTCGACGCCCTCGCCGGCGCCCCCGGCCTGCACTCGGCGCGCTACGCCGGCCGCCACGGCGACAACGCCGGCAACATCGCCAAGCTGCTCGACGCCCTGCACGCCACCCCGGACGCCGCCCGCGGCGCGTACTTCATCTGCGTCCTGGTCCTGCTGCGCCACCCCGACGACCCCGCCCCGCTGATCGCCGAAGGCCGCTGGCACGGCCGCATCCTGCACGCTCCGCGCGGCAACGGCGGCTTCGGCTATGACCCGGTGTTCCTCGACCCCGAACTCGCGCGCAGCGCGGCTGAGCTCGATGCAGGCGAGAAGCGCGCGCGCAGCCATCGCGGGCACGCGCTGCGAGCGCTGATCGCGCAGCTGCTGCCGCGACCAGGCGACTCTGCGGGCACCCGGTAGCCCGGCAGCCTTGGTCAACGCCCCAACTGTCCCTTCTGTTGGGAGCAGCAGGTGCCTACGGCCCGCCGTCGGCCTACTATCTGCAAGTCCCACGGCGAGTCGACCCGTCCGCTCGCCGGATGCCCAAGAGGAGGCTGCGCCATGATTCGTTTCCTGCGTCCGCTGCTGGCAATTGCGCTTGCTGCCACAACGCTGACCGCCAGCGCCAGCGTGTTCAATGCAGTGGCCCTCGACCAGACGGTCGTGATCCCGAGCTTCAGCTACGGTCCGGGACGGGCCTTCACCGGCAGCCTGCTCTTGCGCCGGATCGACAGCTACGCGCCGGATGCCAAGGTTTTTGTTGCGCGCGAACAGGGCCTGGAGGAGATCCCTCGCTCCGATCTGCTGCTGTTCGTCGGCGACCCCAAGGGCGAGCCGCAGCGCCTGTATCTGGCGGTGAGTGCGGACGGCAGCCGCTTCGAAGGCGCGGTATTCGAGCCCGATGGCACGCGGGCGATCGCGGGTCGGGTGATTGGTGACCGACTGCAGGTCGAGAGCAGCGAACGCGTCGAGGATAGGTCGACCGACTTCCGCTGCGGCGGCGGCCTTGAGCAGCCCGCAGCCTCCGCAACCGGGCAACTCAAGCAGCAGTTGGCGCAGATCGCCGCGCAGTCGGCAGGCCCAAAAGGCGCCGCGACGCGTCAGGCAATCATCGCGATCGACACTGACAACGAATTCATGAATCTGAAGTTCGGAAACAACCAGACCAATGCAAACAACTACATCGCGGCGCTGATGGCCGGAATGAACGTGTTCTACGAGCGCGACCTCAATGTTCGGCTGCAGCTTGGTAC
>JBBRBN010000093.1:0-12421 GCA_038205755.1 Lysobacterales bacterium
GGCGGCTTTCTCAACCGCAAGGCCGACGGCATGCCCGGGCCGCAGACGATCTGGATCGGGCTGCAGCGATGCAAGGATTTTGTGCTGGCGCTGGAGGCGCAGGCGGCGGCAAGGGAGTTTGGATGTGGGTAACGATGTGCCGTATAGCGGCGCCGGGCGGCGCTTGGTCTGGGAACGGATTCAGGCTTGGGTCTTGCGGTTGTGTCAGCCGCGGCGCGGTCAACCGGCGGAATCGCCCGGACCACGGCTGACCAAGAAGTGAGTGTCCACGATTGCGCACGCATCCACGATTGCGCACGCACACGATTGCGCCACGCGCGATTGCGTCCACGAAGTGGGTGTCCCACTCATTGGGTTTGTCCCGCAGTCGCCGCAGCGCCAACGAGCTGTCCATCCACCAGCGTGAACGCGTGATCGCAGGCGTCAGACAGACGCGGGTCATGGGTCACCAGCAGCACGGCGCAGCCGAAGGATTGGTTGAAGCGGCGCAGCAGGGCGAAGACGTCGGCGGCGGATTGGGTGTCCAGGTTGCCGGTGGGCTCGTCGGCCAGCAGCAGCGCGGGGCGGGCGAGCAGTGCGCGGCAGATGGCGACGCGCTGCTGCTCGCCGCCGGAGAGCTGGTTGGGCTTTTTGTCGGCCAGCGCAGCCAGCCCAACTTCGCCCAGCAGGCTGCGCGCGCGCTCGATGTCATCTGGGCTGGGTTTGCCTCGGGCCAGCATCAGCGGCATCAGCACGTTGTCGACTGCGCTGAAGGCCGGGATCAGATGATGGAACTGGAATACGAAGCCGATGGCTTGACTGCGCAGCGCGGTGCGGCCGGCATCACCCATGGCGCGAGTGGGCTGGCCGAGCAGGGTGAGTTCGCCCGAGGTCGGTGTATCCAATAGCCCGATCAGATTCAGCAGCGTGCTCTTGCCCGAGCCGGACGGGCCGATCAGGGCGGCGAAATCGCCGCGGTCGAGGCTGAGGTCGATGCCGTGAAGTATCTCGATTTGGTTGGCTTGGCCCACGTTGTAGGACTTGCGCACGGCGTCCAGGCGCAGCACCGTCTGGGCGGGTTCTGGCGCTGTCGCTGGCGCTGTCGCTGTCGCTGCCGCTGTCGATGCCGCTGGCGCTGGCGCGGGCTCAGACATAGCGGATGGCCACGGCAGGATCGAGCCGCGCTGCCCGTTGCGCCGGCACCGCGGCAGACAGCACGCCGGTGACTGTGGCAATCGCCATGGCGACCCCAATCAGACTGGGTGGCAGCGGGATGTAGAACAAGCCGGGCCCGAACGTGTTGAACGCCCAGACCAGCGCCAACCCGGCCAGCCCGCCAAACAGCGCGCCGATCAATCCGAACACGCCGCCTTGCAGCAGGAACACGCCCAGCACTTGCCGCCGCCCGGCACCCATGGCCCGCAGAATGCCGATCTCGCGGGTGTGCTGGACCACGCTCACCGACAGCACGCTGGCAATACCGAACGCGACCGACAGGGCCACGAACACGCTGATCATGCCGGTCGACAGGCTTTGCGAGGTCAGCGCGTTCATCAGCTGGGCATTGGTCTGCATCCAGCTCTCCGCCTTCATGCCGGTCAGGCGGCCGATGCGCTTTGCGACCTCATCGGCGGCAAAGATATCGCGCACCGTCAAATCAATCACCGTCACCCCACCGGGCAGATTGAGCAGCGACTGCGCCTGCTTGAGATCGAGGTAGACGAAGCGGCCATCGAGTTCGCGCACGCCAAGCTCGAAGATGCCGGCAACGGTGACAATGCTGGTGCTGTTCTGCCCGGCGTCCAGGCGCAGCTTGTCGCCCACGCGCAGGCCCAGGTCGTCGGCGAGAATTGTTCCGATGACGGCGTCCCCGGCGCCGACGCGAAAGCGCCCGGCGATGATGTCGTCGGCGATCGGAATGATCTGCAGGTAGCGCGCGGGGTCGATGCCGACCAGCGCCACCGATTTCAGCGCCGCGCCGCGGTAGGCGAAGGCCGGCCCCGAGATCACCGGCGAGACCGCGACGACGTCGGTCAGGCCATCCAGGGTGTCGCGCAGCTGCTGCCAGTTGTTGATCGAGCGCAGGCGCTGCACGCGTTTGTCTTCCAGCACCAGCTGCACGCTGCCGGCAGGCGGCGGCAGGATGCGGTTGACCTCATCGGCTGCCTGCACCTTGATGTGCGCCTGGGTGCCGAGAGTGCGGTCGATGATGTTGGCTTGCAGGCCAGTGATCAGCGCGGTGATGAACACGATCACCGCTACCCCGACGGCGATGCCGATCAGGATCATCGCGGTCTGCGCCCGCCCCTCGCGCAGGAACTTCCAGGCGATAGTCCACTCGATCCACATCGGTGTGCCCTCGGATCAGTTGAAAGAGACCGGCAGTTCGCGGGCGCTGGCGCTATCCGCGGCGGCCAGCGGCAAGGCCAGGTCGGTAAGTCGAACTCGGCTGCCATCGGGCAGGTCAGACCGGCCATCGGCCAACACCCGGTCGCCGCTGCTCAGCCCGGTCAGCACTTCGGTCATCACCAACCCGCGCAGGCCAAGACTGACGGCGGTGCGCGTCACCTTGCCGGCAGTAACCCGCAGCACGCTCACCTGACCGTTCGGAAGCAGGTTGAGGGCGTCGTTGGGGATGACCAATGCCTGCTCGCGTGAGCCGGTCTGCACATTCACCGAGACGGTCATGCCCTCGCGAAAATTGGCGGGCAGGCCAGGCACCTGCAGGCGCACCTCGATAGTGCCGCGTTGTGCATCGACGCTGGGGGCGATGTCGCTGACCTGGGCGGGAAACGACTGATCGGGAAAGGCATCGGCGACGCACAGCGCCGCCTGCCCGACTTCCAGCACCGAAAGATTCTTCTCATCCAGCGGCAGCAGGATCTCGCTGCCGCCGCTGCGCGCGATTTCCAGCAGCACGCGTCCGGGTTGCACCAGGTCGCCCGGTTCGACCTCGCGGGTGAGCACGGTGCCGGCCGCTTCGGCCTTGATGACCGTCTTGGCCAACAGCGCTCGGGCGGCAGCCAGGCGCTCACGCAGCACGGTCTCCTCGGCATTGCCCGGTGCCAGGGCGCGCGCTGCAAGGGCGGCGCGCTCGGCGCTGGTGCGGGCGAGTTTCTCGGCTTCCACGGCCTGCTCCAGGGTTTCCTGGGCGATCAGCTTCCGATCAATCAGCGCGCGCCGCCGTCGGGTTTCCCGCGCGGCCTGCTCGTACTGTGTCTGCGCCTGCTGCGCCGCCAATTGCGCCTGCGGGCGGGTCGATTGCTCGAGCTGCGCCAGCGCGGCTTCGGCGCCGTTCACCTGTGCCAGCAGTTCATCCGAACGCAGCACCAGCAGCACATCGCCGGGCGCGACCACATCGCCTTCCTTGACGCGGCGCTCAAGCACGACCCCGATGATCTCGCTGCCCACCTTGGCCCGCGACAGCGCGGTGAGCGAGCCAGTGCCGACCACGGTCTGCACCAGCGGCTGGGCTTGTATTGTGTAGGCGGGAACACTCGGCCCCTGCCAGAAGCGGTAAAGAGCAAGCGCCAGCAGCAGCGCGATGAGTGCCCCAACTGCGATTGCAAGCATGGTCTTGTAGGTCACGTGGCCACTCCAGGTTGCCCCTTCAAACATCGAAACGCCGCAATCCCAGCGCGCTGCTGCTGACCGACATTGAGGACAGGCTGCTCGCTGCGGCTGCGATTATCGGCGACGACAGCAACCGGGCGCCCGGATGCCGCAGCCCCGCCGTAATCGGCTGGCCAGCGCCGTTGCAGACGAAGGCGACGTCGCGTTGGCCTTTCTCGACCAGTATCGACCTGCCGGTGAGCCCGCTTTCGTCGAGAGACCAACGACCCTCGATCACCGCGCCACTCGCCGTCACCGCGCGGCGTCAACGGCGACCGGCGCGCCGGCCGCGGCGTCCTGGCTGCCGGACCAGGGAGGGCCTGCATGCAGATCGGCTGCGGACACGTCGCGCTCACGTTGCGACAAGCATCGCAGGAAGGCCGGAATTGGGTATTCCGGTTTCCAGCGTGCGCCACGCCGCCTCCGATGGAGTGCAGCGCCGCTATCAGGCCCACGCAGCAATCAAGCACTCGACCTCGGAATGAAGCACCCTCCCCTCTCATGTCGCTCCCTGGCGCGTTCATGGGCGATGGCTTCAACGGAATTCGAACAGCTCGTGACGAATCCGGGATGCCGGCACGCCGCAAGCCTGCAGCTGGGAGCGCGTCGCCTGCAGCAGGCCGAACGGACCGCAGAAATCGACGTCGACGTGATCGGCACCGGCTTGCCGGACGATCGCTGCGAGTGCGCCCGCAAACGCGGGCGAGTTCGCTCCGGCATCAACGCAGACCAGGTCGACGCCGCGCGCACGCGCAATCTCAGCTATCTCTGCAGGCGCCGGGAAACTGCGCCCGGCCGTGTGGAAGTAGAACAGGCTGACGCGATCGAGGCTGGCGGCCTGCGAATCGTCGAGCCAGGCGAGAAAAGGAGAGATTCCGACCCCGCCTGCAATCCAGATCTCGCGCGCCGAATGCGCACGCCGCTCAAATTTGCCGAACGGCGCATACACGGCGGCATGCATGCCCGGCTCGGCTTGCGCGACGAGGCGGCGCGTGTGGTCACCCAGCGCGCGGATCATGAACGCGACGCGACCCTCAGGTCCGGGCGCCCCGGCAAGGGTAAACGGGTGTGCCTCGCGCAGCCCCTCGGACTTCAGGCTCAGGAACCCGAACTGTCCAGGTTTGAAATTGATCGCTCGGCCGGTCGGAAGCAGTTCGATCCGCACCGCCGCTTGGCCAGGCGTTACCGCGACAACTCGATAGTCGGCGTGGGGCGACAGCCACCGATACAGCAACAGCTTCCAGCCCGCACCCAGGATGCCGAGCGCCGCCATGCCCGCGAGCCACCAGCCAGCGGGGCTGTGCAGCGCAATCGGCGACTTGATGCTCAGCCAATGCGCAACAACGATCAGGAACAGCGGCCCCGACAGCTTGTGCCACCAGCGCCAGGTCGAGTAGGGAATCTTGCGGTTCAGAGCGAGCAGCAGGATCAGCATGAGCGCGAGGAAGGCGAGCTGTCGCACCAGACGGGTCACGTCGCCGGGCAAGGGCAGGATCGCAGCGACCTCCCAAGACGGCAGACCGGCTTTGAAACTCATGTGCACGCTGGCCATCACCAGCGCCCAGACAGCAAGCCACTTGTGCACCTGGTAGACCCGATCCAGTCCACCGAAAAGAGCCTCCAGCCAGCGCCAGCGCGATCCAAGCAGGGCCGCGCCGGCCATCAGGCTGAGCGCGGAAACTCCACTGGCCAAGCTGAGGCCGGCGGTGCTCAGCCGCGTTTCGGCGGGCAGGGCAAGCGCGCACACGCCAACGCTGATCGACACGAGAAGCGCAACCGCATGGCGAGCGTCGAGGGTCATGGCGGTCCTGGATCGGTCAACATTCAGTCAGTGTGGGTCGAACACCTGACGCGCATCATGATCAAGGTCAATTGGAGACGATTCGCAGGCCAGCGAGGGCAGCAGATCCGGCGCGGTCAATGCGGGGTGATCGCCACCTTCAGCACGCCGTCGCGTTGATTGGCGAACAGGTCATAAGCGGCAACGATATCGTCGAGCGCGAAATGGTGGGTGACCAGGGCGCCAAAGTCCGCGCGACCCGATGCCACGATGTTCATCAGCCGCCGCATGCGCTCCTTGCCGCCGGGGCAAAGTGCGGTGTTGATCCGGTGATCGCCGAGGCCAGCGGCAAAGGCATCCAGCGGAATGGTCAGATCGCTCGAGTAGACGCCGAGGCTCGACAGCGTGCCGCCGGGCTTGAGTACGCGCAGCGCCGACTGGAAAGTGCCCTGGGTACCAAGTGCCTCGATCGACGCGTCCACGCCGCGGCCGCCGGTGAGCTTCATCACCTCGTCCACCACGTCGCAGGCGTGGAAGTTCAATGTCACGTCGGCGCCCATCTGCCTGGCGATGTCCAGGCGGTGGTCGTTGCCGTCGATCACGATGATGGTTGACGCGCCCTGGAGACGGGCGCCGGCCGTCGCGCACAGGCCGATCGGCCCCTGCGCGAACACCGCCACCACATCGCCGATACGGATGTGCGCGTTCTCCGCCCCCTTGAAGCCAGTCGACATGATGTCCGGACACATCAGCACCTGTTCATCACTCAGTCCGTCGGGTATCGGAGCGAGGTTGCCCTGCGCGTCCGGCACCAGCACGTACTCGGCCTGGGTGCCGTCGATCAGATTGCCGAAGCGCCATCCCGCCGTGGCCTTGTAGCCGTGGACGCCGCAGCGTCCGCTGGCGATCAGATAGCTGCCGTCCTGCGAGGCCACGCCATCCTGCGCGGCATAGGAATTGAAGTTCGGACAAATCGCACCGGCGATGACGCGCTGACCTTCGGCGTAGCCGGTCACCGCGCTGCCCAGCTTCTCGATCACGCCGACCGGCTCGTGGCCGATCGTCAGGCCCTTGGCCACCGGGTACTCGCCCTTCAGAATGTGGATGTCGGTGCCGCAGATGGTGGTGGTGGTGATCCGGATCAAGGCATCGTTGGGACCAACATCCGGGATGGCCTTGTCAGCCAGCTCGATGCGCCCGCGCTCAACAAACACTGCCGCTTTCATCATGGACATCCCGAACCCTCCAGCACATAGAGCGTCTGAGACTGGCATGGCGCCGCCCTGCGGGTCGGTGCGGTAGCCGACCCAGCGTGGACCGGCGTGTGGCCACTGCACCGTCGGCCCGACCCGCGCTGATTATCCGTTCCTCTCAGGATCTGCCGCGATCCGGAAGCCCTACCCGGCCGCCGCAGCACGCGGGACGCAACAGCAGCGGCGACAGACGACTTTTCACCCCCGCGGTCGTCTGGCTGAGGGTGCCAAGCACCGTGGCCCCCAACTGGCGATGCCGTGATCGCGGTGGCTGGCAGCGGCCGTGCTGTTCGCCCGGTGGCGAACAGAGTGCTCGCAGGCCCGGACAGATCCGGAAATGCGACATGCGCGGAGCATCGCAAGAACTCTCGGATAGCCCTGTTAGTCTGTCATCTCCAACAGTTTTTGCGAGCCGTTGGTGGCACGGCGCATCATTTCCGTCTGAGCAAGGATCTGTCGATGAGTGGCGCCCACCCATGAGCATGTATCTCGAACTTCGCCGCCGCAGCGTCTTCCGCGCAGGCGTTGCCTGGCTGACCCTGTCATGGCTGCTGCTGGCGATGTGCGCGCTGCTGTTTCCCGCGCTGGGCCTCGCGCTGACCGACCTGCGCTGGCTGATCCTGGCACTGGCCTTCTGTTTGCTTCCGATCTGCCTGCTGACATGGCGCTATGAGCAGACCCCGCGGGGCTGGCGTGTCCGTTCGAGCACGGACGAGGCGAACCCGCAGCGCGAGATCACCGCTCGGCGCATCGATCAGATAACGGTGGTGATGGTGCTGGCTGCTCTGAGTCTCACCTTGATTCGCCAGTTCATCGACAGCGTTGCACCCGAGCCGCAGGAGGTGGCGCCGGTGGCCGAGGTCGCCGCGCCGGCCAAGCGTCCCGCGCGCGCGATTGATCCCCATTCGCTGGCGGTGCTGCCCTTCACCAACATGAGTCCGGATGCCGGTGACGCCTACTTTGGTGACGGTTTGGCAGAAGAGCTTCTCAACGTACTGTCGCGGGTTGATGGCCTCAAGGTGACCTCGCGCACCTCATCCTTCTCGTTTCGCTCGGAGGCTTTAGCCCTGCCCGAGATTGCCGCGCAGCTTGGCGTCGCCTATTTATTGGAAGGGTCGGTGCGGCGCGAAGGCGACAGCGTACGGATCAGCGTTCAGCTGGTTCGTGCCGAGGACGACTTCCACGTTTGGGCACAAACCTACAACGCGCAGCTCGTAGACATCTTCAAGGTGCAGGAAGACATCTCACAGGCGATTGCTGATGCGCTTTCCGACTCGCTCGGCGTGCGCCGCGTGCAGGTGGCGACGGCCACCACCGACATGCAGGCCTACGAGCGCTACCTGCGCGGTCGGCAGCTGTTTGTGCAGCGTGGCTCGAATTTGCCAGCCGCGCGCGAGCTGCTCGAACAGGCGGTTGAGCGCGACCCGCAGTTTGCTGATGCGTGGGCAATACTGGCCGGCACGTGGTACGTGTGGCGGTCTTACGGCAGCGCCCCGGAGGGCATCGACACGCGCGCCGAAGCGGAGGCGGCCGCTGCGCGTGCATTGGCGATCAATCCGCAGCATCCGGGGGCACTGTCGGTTAGCGCGCGGTTGGCAGCCGATCGCGGCGAGCGCCAGCGTCACGCGGATCTGATCCGGCAGGCGCTCGCCATTGAACCCAACAACGCCAATACGTGGCTTTGGCAAGGACTCGGCTTGTATGAGGTGGGTCATATCAAGGCGGCGCACGCCAGCTATGCGCAGGCGCAGCAGTTGGATCCGCTAAGCGGCCTGCAGCTAGGCTGGCTCGGCATCACCACTGCGCTATTAGGCGATTTAGACGCCGGTCGCGCGATGCTGCAGCAGGCGCACGCCTTGGGCTGGCGCGGGCCGGCCAGTCGCGCGCTGTTCTTATTGAAGCAGGTCATGCTGGCGCCAAGTGCAGACGAACGCGCCGATATCAGCCAGCTTTATTCCGACTGGCTGCGTGACGACGACAGCATGCCTGTGTCGCAGCGCGATTTGGCACGCGCGCTTGCGCCTGCGCTGGTCGACGCCGCACTGCAAGACGATGCGCAGCGCCGCGTGCTTGCCGCTGCCCAAGCCGAGCCGCAGCTGGAGTGGGCGCTGCTGTTGCAAACCTTTGGACTTACCGAAGCCGCAGTTGCGTCGGTCAACCAAACCGAGCGCGCGCACCTGCAAGCCTTGCCGCTGGCCCTGTGGTATCCGCAGTTTCACGAATTCCGCCAGCACCCCGCGTTCATGACGTTCGCAGAGCAGCACGGTCTGGCCGAGTATTGGCGCGTCAATGGGCTGCCGGATCATTGTCAGCTGCGCAGTGCCGAGCCCATCCATTTGGAATGCACTCAATGAGTTTTTTGAGCGAACTAAAGCGCCGCAACGTCTTCCGCATCGCCCGCTGAGCCGCAACGTCTTCGACATTTTTTCAGCAAGTTAAAATGTGGTGCACACGCCAAAAGGTGCAAGAAATGAGCGTGATGATTCAGATCCGCAACGTACCGGAGTCCGTCCATCGCACGCTCAAAGCGCGCGCTGCGTTGGCTGGAAAGAGCCTGAGTGACTTGATTTTGGATGAAATCGTCGCCTTGGCGGCGTTGCCATTGATGGCCGAGATCAAGCAGCGATTGAGCGAGGCTGAGCCCTTCACGATGCGCCAGTCGTCGGCCGCCCTTGTCCGCAAGGAACGCGACGCGGCATGAGTCGCATCCTCGTCGTTGACGCATCGGTGGTGGTTGATCTTCTGGCCCCGCTATCGCGCCCAGCCCATCGAGGATCTGCTGTTCGCGCCGGACACGCTGCTAGCTGCGCCCGATTTGCTCGGCGTCGAGGTTTTGAACGCGCTGCGCAAGCTCGATCTGGCCGGTGCGATACCCGCCAGTCGTACCAACGATTTGCCTCTGTTGCTGCGTGCGCTGCGCATCCGCGCCTATCCCCACGACGCACTGCTAGACGGCATCTGGGCCATGCGCCGCAACCTGACCGCCTATGACGCAGCCTATGTATCCCTCGCACATCTGCTCAGCGCCACCCTAGTGACCCGAGACGCGCGGCTGGCGAAGTCCCCAAACTTACCAGTCGCGGTTGTGACCCCATGAGCTTCTTTGCCGAACGAAAGCGCCGCAACGTCATCCGTCTACCTGATTAGCCCCAATCCTCAGCAGAGCAAATTGGTCGCCAAGCGAACGATTTGCCCTGCACAAGGCTTGCAGCCCATTATCGCGGCGGCCAGGCGTAGCAGCAGATCGGCAAATCGAACGTGCACCCTCATCCGGCGCTGCGCATCGCCTAATCCGGGCGGTGGACGCTGATGATGCTGAGGATCAGGGCTAATCAGGTCCGTCTATGCGCTCGTCATTCCCGCGCAGGCGGTAATCCAGCAGGGAAAGCCGTGCGTAGCACTCAACAATGTTTTGCGCGCTTTGCGCACGTGTTTCACTGGATTCCCGCCTTCACGAGAATGACGGTTATTAGGATTTCCGACCGATGAGTTTTTTTGCCGAACTAAAACGCCGCAACGTGATCCGCCGGCGTGCTCGTCATCCCCAAAGCGCTCGTCATTCCGAGCCCGCTCGTCATTCCCGCGAAGGCGGGAATCCAGTATAGAAAGCCGTGCGCAGCACTCAACAATGTTTTGCGCGCTTTGCGCACGTGTTTCACTGGATTCCCACCTTCGCGGGAATGACGGTTATTAGGATTTCCGACCGATGAGTTTTTTTGCCGAACTAAAACGCCGCAACGTGATCCGCATGGCCGGGCTGTATCTGGTCGGTGCCTGGTTGCTCATCCAGGTCGCCGAAACGCTGCTGCCGGCGTTCGATGTGCCGGGCTGGGTGCTGCGCGCGGTGATCATCCTGCTGGCCTTGGGCTTTGTTCCGGCGCTGGTGCTGGCCTGGGTGTTCGAGATGACGCCCGACGGCCTCAAGCGCGATGAAGGGCTATCCCAGGTAACCAGTACGACACCGCAGACCGCGCAGCGGATGAACCGGCTGATTGTGGTCGCGCTGCTTGGCGTGATTGTGATGATGGCGGTTGAGCGCTTCGTTTCGCTGCCTGAGCCGGAAGCACCGGCCGTCGTGGCCGCGACGCCAGCCGCCGCTGACCCGGGCACAGCGGATGCTGCTGCACCGGCAGCGACCGAACCGGTGGTTGCCGCCGCAGCGGGCATCGGCGTGCTGCCGTTCGGTAACCTCAGCCCCGATCCCGACAACGCTTTTTTCGCCGGCGGCATTTACGAAGAAGTGCTGACCCGCGTGTCGCGTATCAACGAACTGCGGGTGATCTCGCGCACCTCGATGGAAACCATCGCCGCCGAGAAGCTCAGCATTCCCGAGATCGGCCAGCGGCTCGGCGTCACCCACGTGATGGAGGGCAGCGTGCGCCGGGTCGGCGACAAGGTGCGCATCACCGTGCAGCTGATCGAGGCGGCAACCGATAAACACATCTGGGCCGAGAACTACGACCGCACGCTGGACGACGTGTTTGCGATCCAGTCTGAAATCGCGCTGGCGATCGCCGATCAGCTGTAGATCGTGCTGAGCAGCGGCCAGCAGTCGGCGCTGGCCGAGCAGCCAACCGACAACACCGAAGCCTATGATCTGTATTTGCGCGCGGTGGAGCAGCGCCGGGTCTGGCGCGCCGCGGCGGGATTTGAAGCGGTGATCGCGCTGCTGGAGCCGGCCATCGCGCTGGACCCGGAGTTCATCGAGGCGAAGGTGTATCTGGCCGATGCCCACGGCCGCATGGCCTGGCTGGATGAAGACGCCGACGGCGAGCACGAAAAGCGCGCGCTGGCGCTGGTGGCCGACATGCAGCGTCGCTGGCCGGAGCGCTTCGAGACCCGCTGGGCGCAGGCCGATCTGACCTACAACGTCAGCAAGGACTACGCCGCGGCGCTGGCGATGTATCAGCCCTTGCTCATCGAGCGACCCAACAGTGTTGATATCGCCATCAGCGTCGCCAGCAGTCTGAAGCGCTTGAATCGGTTTGAGGAATTCCTCGAAGCCATCAACGTGGCCGAGCAGCTCGATCCCGAATCGCCAAAAATCGCTTTTGAAAAAGTGATTGCGCTGGGAAACCTTGGCCGCAGAACCGAGGCGCTGGCGCTGTCGGATCGAATTGCCCGACGCATGCCCGACGACCCGACGATTGCCATGATGGCGGCCACCAGCTGGCTGCTTTGGGGCGGCGATCGATCGAAGGTGTTGGCGCTCGGCGATATCGGCGCCTTGAACTCGTCGTTGCCGGAAGCGCTGTTCTCGGAAGGCGATGCCGATGGCGCGGCCCGCGTGTTCGAAGCGCGCGCGCGGAGCGCCGAAGGCCTGGCTGTCGCGGTTAACCGTGCGCGTCAGGCAGAGATGCTGCGCCTCGCCAAGCGCGATGCGGAAGGCCTGCCGATTGCCAAACGCGCCCTGACGGAAGCGCTGGCCTGGGCCGCTGATCGGGAGTTGGAGCCGGGCGAGATGGCCAGCATCGCTGCCATCGCCGCGGTTGCCGACGAGCCCGCCACGGCGCGCGAATGGATGCAGCGGGTGGAGGCGTCCAAGCCCGATGCCGACAATCTCAGCTTTTTCGATGTTGGCCTTCCCATGTTGGGCGCGCTGCGCTGGCTCGGCGATGTCGATGCGGCATGGCGAGTGCTTGCCGATCAGCAGGGGCTGGAAAAACGGCCCGACGGCGTCCTGCTCGGCCTGCGCCCCTACTTCGACGCCATGTACGGCGAATCCGCCGAGTACCGCGCCTATATGGCCGAGCTTGAGGCCAAGCGATGAGCTTTCTTTGATCCGCCGCCCTGTTTG
>JBBRBN010000094.1:0-12104 GCA_038205755.1 Lysobacterales bacterium
GACCGGACAGCATCGGGCAGCGCGCCGACGCGGTTCATCACCATGCCTTCGAAATGCCAGGCCCGGGCGACCGCGTGCTTGATGAAGCGCAGCGACAAGGGCGCGTTGGCCGCGATGCGCTTGGCCATCGCAAGTGCCGTGGGCAGCAGGTCTTCGGGTGTGGTCACTTCATTGACGAGGCCGATCTGCAGGGCTTTCTCAGCGGTGATGTGCTCGCAGGTGTACATGAGCTGCTTGGCCCAGCCGGTTCCGATCAGGCGCGGCAGGCGCTGTGTGCCACCGGCGGCCGGCAGCGCGCCGATCTTGGCTTCGGGCAGGCCCAGCTTGGCGGTGTTGGTCGCGATTCGGATGTCGGCGGTGAGGGCGATCTCCAGGCCACCCCCGAGCGCTACGCCGTTGATCGCGGCAATCACCGGCTTCTCGAAGGTTTCCATCGCGCGGAACAGGTCGTGCGTGGCCTTCTGCTTCAGGTGGTACTCGGGCAGCGTCAGCGAACTGTTTGCACGTTCCTTGATATCGGCCCCGGCGCAGAACGCGCGGCCGCCGCTGCCGGTAAGCACGACGGCGCGCACGCTGTCATCATTACGGGCAAGGTCGAAGAAGGCGCTGCGCAGGTCGTCCTTCATCGAGCCGCCTAACGTGTTCATGCGCTCGGGACGGTTCAGGGTGATCAGCGCAACGCCGTCACGCACTTCGTAGAGCAGTGTGTCGAAGGTCATGGGGATTCAGTCCTTGCGGATCAGGCCTTTGAGAGGACGTGGGCCACGGCAACCGAGCCAAGGCCGATCATGTGGGCGAGGGCCAGCCTCGCCTTCGGGTGCTGGCGGCCATTGGCTTCGCCACGCAACTGGCGGGTGATCTCGGTAATCTGGCCAAGGCCGGTCGGCCCGAGCGGGTGCCCCATGCCGATCAACCCGCCCGACGCGTTGACCGCGCATTCGCCGCCGATCATCGATGCGCCACGGTGCAGATAATGTGCGCCTTCGCCTCGTTCGCAGATGCCGATGGCTTCGCTGTAGACCAGCTCTTCCACGGAGAACGCGTCGTGCAGTTCGACCAGGTCTAGGTCTTTCGCCGACACACCGGCTGCATTGAGCACGAGTTCCGACGAGGTCTTCACCATGTGCACGATCGGCGGCACGCCGGGAGGCGCGTTGTCGGCCAGGCCTTCGCTGGTCGACACCGACGCCAGCACCCGCACTGCGCGCTTCGCATCAAGCTTGAACCGCTTCATTCCTTCGGCCGACGCGACGATCACCGCTGAGGCGCCTTCGCCACGCGGTGTGCATTGCAGCGAGGTCAGTTCGCCCGCGAGCTTCGGCGCGTTCAGCACCTGTTCCAGCGAGCGCGGCTTCTGGAACTGTGCATAAGGGTTCCTTGAGGCGTTGCCGTGGTTCTTCACGGCGACCTGCGCCAGGTCCTCAACCGTCAGGCCGTAGTCGCGCATGCAGCGCTTCACCAGCAGCGCGAACTTCACCAGCGGAATGTGCGCGGTCGGGCTGAGCATCGGCTGGCCGTCCTTCATGGCGGCGCGGCGGCCATCGCCGAACTTGTCGACGCCGACCGCGAGCACCACATCGTGTTCGCCGGATGCCACTTGAAGGCAGGCGATGCGGAACGCGGTCGAGCCCGAGGCCGACGCGTTCTCGACCTGCTCGACCTCGAGCCCGCTTGATCCCAGGTGGCGCAGCATCACGCGGCCCGTGGCCATGCCGATGGCGGCAGTGCCGACGACGGCGCTGTCGAGGTCCTTGAATTGCAGTCCGGCGTCGGCCAGTGCCTCGCGGATTGCGGTCAGCCCCAGCACTGGGTACGGCGTGTCGCTCGGGAAGCCATACTTGTGCAGGCCGATGCCGACCACATGCACAGGGCGTTCTAGCAGCAGGTCGCGGCTCATGCGAGAGCTCCTTCCAGTGGCACGAAGCGCCAGGTGATGACGCCCCTGTTGTCGGTCTGCGACTTCGGCGTGAGCTTCATGCCGACCGTGAGGACCGATTCATCGGGGACACCGATCAATGCTTCTTCGATCACCCCCGGGGCCAATTCGAGTTCACCGATCACGCAAGGCACCGGCAGGTTGGGGGCGAGTTCGCTGTGGACGGTGATGAAGTTCAGTAGCGTCGGGTCTTGGGGCAGCGGCACCGCATCGAGTACTGGGCTGCCGCAGCGGCGGCAGCCGTAGGCCGAAGATGGCCAGGTGTGGGTGCCACAGGCCGCGCAGTAGGCGAGTCGAAGAATGGGGGTTTCATGGGTGGTCATGGTTCGCTTGTGTTGAACTCGGTGGCGCATGCAGCCGTTCGGCCCCTCGGAGCGAACGGAGGGTATTTATTGAGCGAGGGAAAGAACAGTCCTCCGTTCGGGCTGGTCCTTCCACGCCTCAGGTCGAGGTACCCGCTTCGCGTGGCACTCATGCCGACCCCGCCGCATCCAGCTTCGGACTGGACATCGGCGGTGTGGACACGCCATCCATCGCAACCGGAAAGCGGCACAGCATCCCGGCCGCCGTCTCGGTGAAGAGGCCGCGCGCCACGAACTGCGGGTTTGTCGGCAGCTCCCCTGACGTTGCCACCACCGCCACCGGGACATCGGCTGCCACCAGCGCGTCGTTCGCGTCCGCCAGTGTCAACTGTGACAGCGCGGCCTGCACGGCGTTGTTGATCGCTGCGGCCTCAGGCACGCGGGCCTTCATCGTGCGCCATGCGTCGCCCGCAAACGCGTCGAGCTTCAGCGTCTTCACCAGCGCTGTCCAGAAGTGGTCTTCCAGTGCCGCGACGCTCAACTGGCCGCCGTCACTGCACAGGAATACGCCGTACGCCGGCCGCTTCTGCACCAGGGCGCGCTGCGCCGCCGTCGTCGTCGCGCCAGCATGGCGCAGCACTGCGAGCCGCGGGTTCATCCAGTGCGCCATGCAGTCGGTGATTGACACGTCCAAGTGTTGGCCTCGGCCGGTGCGTTCGCGCTGGTACAGCGCTGCGTTGACGGCCGCCAGCGCATAGATCGCGCCACCGAGATCGGCCATCGGCACGCCTGTCTTTGGCGAAGGCTCCGAGTCGGTTGCCGCGAGCGACACGACGCCAGCCGCCGCAAGGTAGTTCAGGTCGTGGCCGGGCAACAGCGCTTGCGGGCCGCTTGCACCGTAGCCGGTCAGCGAAACGTAGATCAGGCGTGGGTTGCGCGCGAGCATCGCCTTCGCACCAAGGCCCAGCCGGTCGGTCACGCCGGGACGATACGCTTCGACCAGCACGTCAGCCTCGTCGGCGAGCTTCAGCACCCGCTCGCGCTGCGTGGCGTCCTTGAGGTCGATCAGCAGCGAGCGCTTGCCGCGGTTCATCGCTTCGAAAAGCGCTGGCGACATGAGCCGTACGTTGTCGCCATGTGGCGGGCGTTCGACCTTCAGCACCTCGGCGCCAAGTTCGACCAGCGCCTGCGTCATGAATGGCCCGGGCAGAAGCTCGCTCAGATCGAGCACACGTACGCCACTCAGCGGCGCGCTGCCCGTATCGCCTCTGGGCAGCCAGCTCATGTGAGCCCTTGCGCTGGTTGGCGCCCCACGATCACCGCGTCCAACGCCATCACGCCCTGGCCGATCGCGCCCACCCACACCGGGTTCAGATCGATCTCGTCGATCGATTCGGCATGCGCCCCGACGAAGTCGGACACACGCATCAACAGGTCGACCAGCGCCTCGACGTCGGCCTTCGGCTTGCCGCGAGCGCCGTCGAGCAGTGCGAAGCTCTTGACCTCGCGGACCATTGCAGCCGCCTCTTCGCGTTGCAGCGGCAGCATTCGGCGCGACACGTCCTTGAACACCTCGACATACACGCCGCCTAGCCCGAAGGTCAGCACATGGCCAAAAACAGGGTCGCGCGACACACCGACCAGCACCTCGGCCAAGCCGTCGGTCAGCATCGGCTCGACCAGCAAGCCATCGATCCTCGCGTCGGGTTTGTGCTGTTTCACCGAAGCGTGGATGCGATCCCAGGCGGCGCCCACCGCATCGCCATCCTTCAGATCGACCGCCACGCCACCGACGTCGCTCTTGTGTGCGATGTCCACGCTTGCGACCTTCGCAACAACCGGGAAGCCGATCGCCTGTGCCTGTTGGATAGCGTCATTGCGACTCGTTGCCACCACCGATTTCGGCACCAGTACGCCGTGCTTCGAGATCCAGTTCTTGGCATCCAACTCGGTTAGTTGCAGCGGCCTACCACCCTCGGGCACCGACTGGCCCATTGTCGGCCACGACTTCCAGTCCAGGCGGTGCGGCTTCTTCAACCACTGGCCATAGTCGATCCAGCGGCGGATTGCCTTGACTGCCTTGCCCGCGCTCCTTGACGGCACCATGCCGGCGTCACCATAGGTCGGGAACGACGAGCCGATGCGGTCAGTCATCCAGATCGGCAGAATCGGAATCGGGCTCTTCGCCTGCACGCGCACCGCGCTGTCAGCGATACGCTCGGTGGTCGTGCCGTAGTCGATGGTGATCGGCAGCACGACCAGCGCGACGCCCGGGTCTTCGCACACCGCGAGCAGCGTCTCGTCGACGAGGGACGCATCGCCGAGGATGGCCGTGGTGGTGTCCACCGGGTTGCCGATGGCCGCGTAGTGCGGCAGCAGCGCCGATAGCCGCCCCAGCGTCTTCTCGCTGAAGGTTGCCAGGCCCACGCCGTACTGGCCGATGATGTCCGCCGTCAACGCAGCGGCGCCTCCCGACGAGCAGTACACCGCAATGTCGTTTGCGCCACTCGGCATCTGGCGCGACAGCAGCCACGCCACATCGACCAGCTCATCGATGTCGTCGACTTCGATCACACCCAGTTGCTTAAACATCACCGCGTTGACCTCGGCCGAGCCGGTGATCGACGCAGTATGAGACGCGGCAGCGCGCTGGCCGTATTCAGACCGCCCCACTTTCAGCGCTACCACTGGTTTGCCGTTGCGCGCAGCCTTCTGCACCGCGGCCACGAAACGCTGGCCGTCCTTGATGCCTTCGATCAAGCTCACGATCACCTTGATGTCGGGCGCTTCTGCCATGTAGCTGATGAAGTCGGCTACTTGCAGGTCGACCTCGTTGCCTGAGGAGCTCCAGATCGCCACGCCGATGCCGCGGTCCATCGCCTGCATGATGTTGCGTCCCAAGCCCCCGCCCTGTGTCGCGATGCCGAGTGGACCGGGCTTCAGGTCGTGCGGGAATGACGGTGAAAACGTCATGCCAAGCCGACCGTTCACATTGCAAACGCCCGGGCAGTTCGGCCCGTAGATGCGCATACCCGACTTCACACCGATTGCCTTCATCTGCGCTTCGAGCGCGACGCCCTCGGGCCCGGCTTCACTGAAGCCGGAGGTCAGCACCACCGCGAACTTCACACCCCGGTCGGCGCATTGCTGCAGCACGCCAATGGCCACGTCAGCCGGCACCACCACCATCGCCACATCCGGCGCGGTGGGAACGTCCATGACCGAGCTGTAACACGAACGGCCACGCAGCTCTTTTCGGGTAGCACTGACGAGATAGATATCACCTTCGTAGGTCGAATGGTCGAGCAGGTTGTCGAGCGTGCGTGCGCCTATCGAATTCGGCTTCTCGGATGCACCGATCACGGCGATCGAACGCGGGTTGAACAAGTGATGAAGATCAGTCATGTCGTGGCTTTCAGGCAATCGCGTTGATGCCGAGAATCTCCCGTCCGACGATCAGCGTCTGGATCTCGGTCGTGCCCTCTGGGATCATTCCGCCGCGGGTGTCACGGAAGATACGCTCGATCGGATAGTCCTCGGAGTAGCCAAGCCCACCGTGCACCTGCAGCGCCATGCTCGCCACTTCGTGCGCCGCTTCGGTTGCGTACAGCTTCGCGATCGAACACGCCTGGCGAACGTCCTTGCCCGCTTCGATGGCGTGCGCGGCGCGCATGCCCAGCGCACGGGCCGCTTCCACCCGCACCGTCATGTCGACGATGTGCTTCTGGATCAACTGGAAACTGCCGATCAATCGGCTGAACTGCTTGCGCTGCTTGACGTAGTCGATCGACAGGTCAAGTGCTGACTGGGCTGCGCCTACCGCGCCCATAGCGATGTTCACCCGCGCGACATCCAAGCCCTTCAGCGTGCCGGCCAGCGCCTTGCCTTGCTCGCCGACCAGGTTTTCCTTCGGAATGTGTGTGTCGTTGAATCCCAGTTCGGCGGTGCCGGTGCAACGCAGCACCATGGTGTCGAGCCGGCGCACGTCGTACTTCGCCTTTGAACGTTCGACCACGAACGCCGACAGCTTGCCGTCGCAGGTGTCGCTGTAGGTGCGTGCGACGACCATCGCGATGTCGGCGTTGTAGCCGTTGGTAATCCACAGCTTGCGGCCGTTGAGCACCCACTCGTTGCCCTTCAGCTCGGCCTTGCACTCGATACCGGCGATATTCGAGCCGACGTTTGGTTCGGACAGCCCAGTGCATACCTTCAGCTTGCCGGCCAGCGCGGGTTTCAGAAACTTCTCTTTCTGCTCGGGCGTGCCGTGCGTGGCCAGGCGATTGAGCGAGCCGTTGGTGATGTTCACCATCGTGCGCAGCGAGAGCCAGGTGTAGCCCAGCTCTTCCATCATCACCGCCCAGGTCGGCATGTCGATGCCCAGGCCGCCTTGGTCCTCCGGCAGCGAGCCGCCCAAGTAGCCGAACTCCGCCAGCTGAGGCATCAGCTCGAACGGGAATGTTCGCGCGGCCTCGTGCTGGGCGATCAGCGGCGTCACTTTCGCCTTCATGAATCGGCGGATGTTGTCTTTCAGTACCACTTGTTCGGGGGTGAGATCGATGCTCATGTTCGACTGTGCTCCGTGTAAACCAGAAGGGAAATTGAGTGGTGTACATCTACGATATGCCGTACTTTACTGCGAAATACCGTAGGTGCAAGTCGCTAACATTTCATTTCCACCGAGGAGATTCACTGATGAACATCACCCGCCGCCAGGCCTCCGCTTTGCTGGCTTCCAGCGTGTTGGCGCCGTCTCTCGCGCACGCCCAGGCCTACCCCGCCAAAGCAATCACCTGGGTTGTTCCGTTCACGCCGGGCGGGGTGACCGACAACACCTCTCGCACTATCGGCAAAAGGATGGGTGAAATCCTCGGGCAGCAACTCATCATCGATAACCGTCCCGGCGCTGGCGGCTCGTTGGGCACCGAGCAGGTCGCACGCGCGGCGGCAGATGGCTACACGGTGCTGTACGGCACCTCGGGTACGCTGGCGGCCAACCTCTCGCTGTACTCGAACCTCAAGTACGACCCGCTCAAGGACTTCGTGCCAGTGCACGGCATGTTGCTGTCGCCGCTGATTCTGGTGGTTGATGTGAACAAGCCCTACAAGTCGGTCGACGACATCGTGAAGTTTGCGAAGGCAAACCCCTCCGCGTTGAACTTTGGCTCTGCCGGCAACGGCACGGGCACCCATCTCACCGCCGAACTGTTCTCTTCCGAGGCAGGCATCAAGATGACGCACTTGCCCTACAAGGGCAGCAGTCCTGCGCTGCAAGACCTGATGGGCGGCCGCCTCGACCTGATGTTCGACTACGCCTCGGTGGTGTTGCCGCAGATCCTGGGCGGACGCATGCGTCCGATTGCGATCATGAGTGACAAACGCATAGATGCACTGCCCAACGTGCCGACGATCGTCGAAGCCGGCTTCCCCGGAGCGCAGTTGAGCGCGTGGTCGAGCATGGTCGCGCCGGTCAACACGCCGCCCGATGTGGTGAAGAAGCTCGCGGATGCGATGCACGCCGCATTGACCGACAAGGTGTTGATGCAGCCGTTCGTCTCCACGGGCAGCTTGCCGATGACGACGCTGCGCGGTGAGGAGTTTCGCAAATTCATCGTCGCGGAGCAGAAGAAGTGGTCCGAGGTGGTCCGCAAGTCGGGAGCCAAGATCGAATGAGTGTGCGAGACGACAAGGCCCGCCAGGTCCTGCCCTTCCTGGATCGCCTAACGCTGCCGCTGATCGCCGCGCCGATGCTGCATGTCACCGGCATCGAACTGGTGTCCGCGTCCTGTCGCGCAGGCATCGTTGGTTCATTCCCGACGCCGAACGCCCGCACCATTGAAGAGATGGATTCGTGGCTGGCGCGGCTGGACACCGAACGTGACCAAGCGCGCGACGCTGGCCGACCGTTTGGACCGTACTGCCCGAACCTGATCATGCGGCGCGACCCGGCGCACCTGCGCCAAGCGGTCGAGCGCTTCATCGCGCACAAGACCGAGGTCGTCATCACCAGCGTGGGTTCGCCCGCGCCGCTGATGCCGATGCTGCGCGATGGCGGCATCAAGGTGCTGGCCGATGTGGCCTCAGTGCGGCATGCGCAGAAGGCGTTGGAGGTCGGCGTCGACGGTCTGGTGCTGTTGACCGCCGGCAGTGGCGGCAAGACCGGCTGGGCCAACCCCTTCGCCTTCGTACGCGCGGTGCGCGAGTTCTTCGACGGTCCGATTGTGTTGGCCGGCGGTCTGAGCGACGGCGTGTCGCTGAACGCCGCACGGACCCTGGGCGCGACGCTCGGCTACATGGGCACCAGCTTCATCGCGACGAAGGAGAGCATGGCCGCACCGGGCTACAAGGACATGCTCGTCAGCTCGTCAATGGACGACATCATCCTGACGCGCGCTTTCACTGGATTGCCGTCGAGTTGGCTGCGCGGTTCGATCGAAAACATCGGTTTAAACCCCTCCGACCTGACCGAGCACATGACTGAGGAGGAAGCCAACTCGCGCTTTGGCGGCGGCCGCGCCGCCGGTGCCGCACGTTGGAGCGGCATATGGAGTGCGGGGCACTCGGTGTCCGGCGTGAAGGTTGTGCCCGGTGCCGCTGAAGTGGTGGCGCGTCTGCGCCACGAATATGCCCAAGCGCGTGCCGAAGCACGGGACGAGCCGGTCGCGACCTGATCGCATGCCAGGCATTGCAAGGCGCCGCCCGCACTGACCCGGCACGCTGAAGTCATCTGCCGCGGACCTGACGAAGAGTTTTTGGAACTACCGGCGGACTCGGACGGAGTTGGCCTCGACGAAGGCCAGTTGCGCACTGGCTGCGGCATGCAACCTGACTTTGCTAAGAGCTGGAACTCAGGTTCCTGCGGTGTACCTGAAGTCGGCGCTGCGTCACTCGCCGGGGTTCAGCTTTTTCAGGGGTTTCGCCAGGCACCTGCGAACAGGCCGCCATCGACCAGCAGTGCATGGCCGTTGACGTAGCTGGCTTCGTGCGACAGCAGAAACAGACAAGCGTAGGCCACCTCCCATCCAGTGCCCTGTCGGCCAAATGGAACTGCCGTGGCACGGCCGGGCCTTCGGCGCGAGGCGTCGCGTCCCATCGGTGTGTCCATCAATCCGGGCATCACAGCGTTGCAGCGCACTGCCCGTGCCTCGCCTGCTACTGCAATGGCGCGTGCCAGCGCAACCTGTGCCGCCTTCGATGCTTCGTAGGCCGGGTTGCGACTTTGGTTGCGCAGCGCGGCCAAGGACGACATCAAGACGATGGCGCCACCATCGTCCATCTGTGCCAGTGCAGCCTGGGCAAAGAGCATGTGGCTGCGAAGGTTCACTGCGTGTTCGTCATCCCATGATTCGGCACTCAGTGACGCCAGTGGCAGCCCATGCGATATGCCTACATTCAGCAACAGGCCATCCAAGCCGCCAAGTCGCTCACGACAACGCGTCATCAGAGGCGCTATGGCCGCCGCGTCGCGCACGTCCACCACGTCCGCGAAGGCGGATCCTCCGGCATCGGTGATTTGCTGAACGGTAAGGTCGACCGAGGATGCAACTGCGTCGATGCAGGCCACCTGCGCGCCTTCACGTGCAAACAGCATGGCTGCGGCGCGGCCGTTGCCAACCGGTACGGACTCGCCGGTTGGCGTTGCGCGCTGACCCGCACCGACAACGACGATGCGGCGCCCCGCCAATCGGCCGCGGCCTGGGCTACGTCCCAAAGTCTCGTCGAAGACTGATTGCGCGGCGTTGGGTTCGGTGGGTGCGAGGTTCATCCCTTTGGCCCCCAGTCGACGGAACCCGGGGCTTCTATGTCGACCTCGAAGTTTTCGAGGAAGCGGCTCACCATCATGTAGAAGCCGATGGTCAGCACCAACTCGCTGAGTTGGCGTGCTGGAAAGAATGCCTGCGCACGCTTGAACATCGCGTCGTCGGCCTTGACATGGTGGAACAACTGGTCGGTGAACTCGAGCACAAAACGTTCGCGCTCGTCCAGTACCGAGGTGTCGGCACCGATCTCCAGCGCAGCCACCTTGTCGTCGGCCAGGCCAACTTGGCGCGCCACGCGGCGATGCTGGTGGACCTCGTAGCTGGCCTGACTGAGCAAGCCCACACGCAGCACGGCAATTTCGCGCAAAGTGGCATCGAGCTCATTTTGGCGCAGCAGCGCACCACCAAGCTTCAGGAAGCCGACAGCGGCCGGGCCGGCATGCGGCAGCATGCGGTACAGGTTCAAAGCCGGGCGTTCGCCGAGCAACGCCTTGTACTCGGCCGGGGCTTGGTCCATGTCGAAATAGGGAATGCGGGCCAGGAGGACAGGACGCGCCGCTGACGCATCTGAAGTAGTGGAGGCGCTCATGCTATTGCAGCCAGTGAAACGTTTCATCCGTGAAGATACTGAGAGCGTGGCATGAGCGGCTGGGCTATCGTCGATGCTGCGGCTCATGGTTTGGGGCCTTTCGAAAGGACGCGCGATGACCTACGATCTGATCATCCGGGGTGGCAACCTGGCGGACGGCAGCGGCGCGCCCTTGCGCCAGACTGACGTGGCCGTCCAGTACGGCAAGATTTGCGCAGTAGGCGACCTGCGCGGTCAACACGCACGTGACGAGATCGATGCCCGCGACAAACTGGTCACACCGGGTTTCGTCGATATCCATACCCACTACGACGGTCAGGCGCTGTGGGACTCCCACCTCTGGCCATCCAGTTGGCACGGCGTGACCACCGCGGTGATGGGCAACTGCGGCGTCGGCTTCGCACCGGTGCGCAGCACCGACCGGCAGCGCCTGGTGGAGCTGATGGAAGGCGTCGAAGACATTCCCGGCGCCGCGCTGCACGAAGGTCTGGACTGGCGCTGGGAGGGCTTTGGCGAGTACCTCGATGCAGTTGATGCGCGCCCGCGTGATATCGACATCGGCGCACAACTGCCGCACGGCGCGTTGCGCGTTTACGTGATGGGCGACCGGGCAGCCCGCTTGGAGGCCGCCACTGCATCGGACATTGCGCAGATGCGTACCCTCAGTGCCGCGGCGATGCGTCTCGGCGCGCTCGGCTTTTCCACCTCGCGTTCGGTTAACCACCGTTCGGCCAATGGCGACTCGACGCCAGGCCTGCGTGCGGCCGAAGACGAACTCACCGGCATCGCGCTGGGCCTAAAGGACGCTGGGCGTGGTGTGCTGCAGTTCATCTCTGACTTCGATCAGCCATCGCTGGAGGCCGAGTTCGCGATGCTGCGTCGGATCATCGGCGCTTCGGGCCGACCGATGTCGTTTTCGTTGGCGCAGCGCCACAGCGCGCCAGGCAACTGGCGCAAGCTGCTCGACCTGACCGCCGCCGCCGCGGCCGACGGCGTGCCAATACGCGCACAGGTCGCACCGCGGCCCATCGGTGTGCTGCTCGGCCTGCAAGGCAGCCGCACGCCCTTCTCGGCCTGCGCCGGGTACCGCGAGATCGCGCACCTGCCATTGGCCGAGCGCCTGGCGCGGTTGCGCGACCCCGCGTTACGTGAGCGGCTGCTGCGGGAGATCGCCGAACCCAACGACGATCCGCTGACGCCCCGCCTGGTGGCCTTCGACCGCATCTTCCCCTTTGGCGATCCGCCCGACTATGAGCCACCGCTGGAGCAATCGGTGGCTGCAATCTCGCAGCGCCAGGGGCGCTCTCCGGCCGCGCTGGCCTACGAGTTGATGCTTGCCGACGAGGGCCGAGCCTTCCTGTTTGCACCGTTTGCCAACTACGTCGACGGCAATCTCGACGTGTGCCAGCAGATGATCGCTGACCCGCACACCGTCATCGGCCTGGGCGACGGCGGCGCGCATGTCAGCATCATCAGCGACGGCAGCTTCCCGACTTATCTGCTGACGCACTGGGGCCGCG
>JBBRBN010000095.1:0-12006 GCA_038205755.1 Lysobacterales bacterium
ACCGGATCGACAATCCGCTGGGTGCCGGGCAGCGCTTCACGCAGCACGGCCTCCATCTCGCCGCGGCGGGCCTCGGCATGCCGTTCCAGCGCGATGCGTTCGGCGCCGCTGTGCAGACCGCCGGCGACGATTGCCGTCGCAGCGAGCCCGGCGGCCCAGCGCCATTGGGCAAGGCTGCGGCCACCGCTGCGGCGCGGCCGGAATTCGCCCTGCAGGAGGTCCGGGCCAACCGCCGCGGAAAACTGGTCGGCCAGCCACGGCAGTGCAGCGGCGATCTGCACGTCTTCCTGCGCCGGCACTGACAGCTGCAGCGGCGCACTGCGCTGCGTACGCCAAAGCCTGACGCTCGTCCAGGCGGCGCCGCTGTCGCGCAGCATCGAGAGGGTGTCGTCAAGCTGGTTGACGGGGCAGCTGGTCGCACCGGAAACCGACCAGCGCAGCAACGCTTCGTCGCCGTCGACAAGCACACTCAGCCGGTCCGGCGCCAACGGCAGCAGCTGAGCTGGACTGTGGCAACGATCCACCGACTGGCCGGCGGCGGACAGCTGGTCGAGGGCGCCCCGCAGCACCTTTCGAGCCACCACCGCGACCGGCACCGACGCCCCGACGGCGCGCTCGTCGAACGCAACGTGCTGCAGTTCCACTGGCCCGGCAAGCTGCTCCTCGATGGCAAACGGAAGGGCCTTGGCGAGCTGACTCGCGCGCCGCGCCAGTCTCGGCGCGTCGAGCAGCAGCACCTGCTCGGGAGGCAGCAGCAGGTCGACTTCCTGAGCCGACTCGGTCGGCAGGCCAGCGCTGGGTCGGCTGACCAGCTTGCCGCCACGGTCCAACCCCAGCCATTCGCTGGCACCGCTGGCAAACAGGCGGATGACGACTCGATGCGGCATCGAAATGGAAAGACGATTTTGGGCAGCCCCCAATTCTAGCAGCCGGCCCCCGTGCGAACCGGTGCATGCGGCTTCATCGGCATATTCGGCAGCGACCGGTTGCTCACAGCCTCCCCCGCACCCGGGTCAAGACCCGCACGCCCTCTGGAGTTCGCTCCAGCAGACTGGTGTAGGCGAACGGAATGCCGTCGCTTACCACGTCGGCTTCAGCCACCACGAAGCGGCTGGCGGTGGCGCAGCCATCCAGATTGACCAGCTGCACATTCAGTTGATCAAGGGCGCGGCTGACCTCATCCAGGTTCCGGTAGCGCGCGCGGCCCTCGCTCCACATCCGGTTGGCAATGCCCAGAGTGATCCGGGGGTCGAGGCTCATCCACAGCGCCGGGGACGCAAAGTTGAGGTTGATGGGCGCGTCCTCCGGCATCGCGCACAACTCCGGGGCAAGTCGCGCGTAAACCTTGGCGTCAATGCCGGCCACCAGCCGCAGCTCGGACACATGGCTGAGCGCACGTCCGGCGGTCAGATAGGGCGGACGACGCTGCAGATAGCTGGCGTCTTCGGCGCCACCGGTGCGCGGTGTGGCATCAGCATCGATCCAGTCGGCGATCCGCGCTGCCAGCGTTGGGTCCAGCTTCAGCGCAGCCAGCAGTCGCTCCAGCCGGGCGTACGCGATTTCGCTGTCGACGCCATCAACGACCAGCCGATTTACGTTGAAGCAGCCGCTGCGATCCCGCAGCCGGCCGCTCAGCTGACCACCTGGAATCATGATCGGCGGCAGCGGCTGCAGCCACACGTCTTCCGCGCTGTCGAGCGCGGCCAGCTGCGCCTCATCGCGCTGCAGCGCCGCGGCGGCCCAGCCCTCAAGCCCGTGCAGAAGCTGCCAGGTCTGCTCCGCGCGCAGCGCATTGCGCGCTCTCGACCGACTGGCCTCGCCCATGTCCAGCAGCGCCGCCACCAGCACCACCGCGATTGCCACCACCAACAGTGCCGACAGCAGGGCAACGCCGCGCTGCTGTCTCGACAGCGCCCGGCCGATCACGGCAGTCGCCCCACCGGCAGCTCAAACAGCCGCCGGATCTCGCCCATATCGGTGGTCTGGATGCGCAGTTCCACCGCCCGTGGCAAGCCTGCGGCAACCCGCGGAGGCGGCCACTGCGACAGCGGCTGGGCGCCGCGCGCGCCGAGGTAGCGCCATTCGACCCGTTCGACCCGATCAAGCAGGGTATCCATCGACGGCACCACGGCGGGGCCGCGATCAAGCACCGGATAGCGCAGCCGCAGCAGTTGATCGCCGTCCAGCTGGTAAGCGATTCGGGCAATGTCCGATTGCTCCTGCGCGAGTATGCCAACCGCGCCATAGCGGCTTAGCTCCAGGCCATCGCTGCGTCCGTCGAGCGCCGGGCGCGCAGGCCCGTAGCCAACGCGAGCCGGCCGGTTGGCGATGCCGCGCAGATCCCGTTCAATCAGTCCGATCGCAAACTGCAGCGCCGCCAGTCGGGCAAGGTCGGCGTCGAGCTGAGTGCGAGCGCGGGTAATCGCGTTCATTCCGCCCAGCGCAAGGCCAGCAGCCAAGGCGAAGATCGCCACTGCGACCAGAACTTCGACCAGAGTAAATCCGCTGCGGAACCTGCTCATCGCCATGCGAACCCGGTCAGGCGTGCCACCGCCTCGTCGCGACTTTCAGCGCCCGGATCGTCCACGTAGACCGACACCTCGATGCGCTGGATGCTCGGCTCATCGCTGGTCCTTACCTCCATCAGCCAGCGCCAGCGGCGGTCGCCCATTTCGCTCACGCCGCTGCGCCGCCCGCTCGGTGGAACACCCTCGTTGAGGCGCGTCTCGGCCAGCACGTTGGCAGCCACCCACTGACCCAGCGTCGCTTCGCGCACCTGGATCAGCGCGCGCGCCTCAAGCGCCGTGGTGCGAACCAGTGCCACCAGCGCCAGCGCTAGAACAAGCACTGCGATCAGCACTTCAAGCAGGGTGAAGCCAGATGCCCTGCCCAGATGCAGCGGCGCCGTCCGGCGGACCCGTCGGTCAGCGCGGCTGGACACGGGTCAACTCCAGGGTACCGTCGAGGCGCGCCGCCAGGCTCCAGCGCTCGGGCACGCCATCGCGCGCCAGTTCAAGCTCGAACGGGGTCAGTTCACCGGAGGAAAAGCACACGAACTGCGGCTGGGTGTAGACCGGCTCAGGCAACACCTCCAGCCCCTCGCGACGCGCAAGCACCTTGATTCCCTTCCCCAGTGGCCGCTCGCGCAGCGCTTCGGCCGGATCATCCGGCACCGGCTGCCAACGGTCAGGCAGCAGATAGCCGAAGCGAAAGCCGTCATCAACCAGCGCGAAGCCCACGTCCTGGCCCGAGTACATGGCCCGCTCGCAGGCCAGCCGGATTCGAACCTCGGCCCGCTGGGCGGCATTCTCCAGCTCACGGCTGCCGCTGCCGCTGATCGCCAGCGTTGCGGCGCCCACCACCACACCGAGAATGACCACCACCACCAGCACTTCGATCAGGGTAAACCCGCGGCGATGTCCCATGGTGATCCGGCGCCTGCCAACGAGGCGATCAATCGCCCCAGTTGCCGATGTCTGCATTGATGCCCTCGCCGCCGGGCTGGCCATCGCCGCCAAGCGAATAGACCTCGACATCAGCGCGTCGGCCCGGACTCAGGTAAAGGTAGTCGCGCTTCCACGGATCCTGCGGCAAACGGTCGATGTAGCCGCCGTTGCGCCAGTTGGCCGCGTCTGGCGTGCCGCTGGGTTTCTGGGTCAGGGCCTGGAGTCCCTGTTCGGTGCTGGGGTAGGCGTAATTGTCCAGCCGATAAAGGTTCAAGCCGGTTACCAGAGACTGGACGTCCTGCCTTGCGCGCGCCACCCGCGCCTCGTCAGGTCGGTCCAGAAAGCGCGGCACGACCACCGCCGCCAGAATGGCGAGAATGGTGACGACCACCAGCACTTCAATCAGGGTGAACCCGCGGACTCCGACGGCTGCGGCGCAGCCTGGGCGCCGGGATGCAGCAGGCCGTCGCGGTCCAGCGGTTGTAATGTCCATGTTGGCGTGGACAGGAGGCAGCTGGCGGTGAATCATGGCGTGCATATCCCGACTGATCATCATGAGCATAGCAAAGCAATGAAATGTGCCGACTGGCGAGCGCGCGACCTGGCGGTACTCTGGCACCCCTGCTCACAGATGCAGGAGCATCTGGATGGCGCGCCTCTGGTTTCCATCGCCCGCGGCGAGGGCGTGTGGCTCATCGACCACGACGGTCGGCGCTATCTGGATGCGGTAAGCAGCTGGTGGACCAACCTGTTCGGCCACTCGAATGCGCGTATCGCTGCGGCCATCGCCCGCCAGGCCACCCAACTCGAGCACGTTATCTTTGCCGGCTTCAGCCATGAGCCCGGGATTCTGCTGGCCGAATCACTGGTGGCGCTCGCACCGGCAGGCCTGCGGCGGGTGTTCTACGCCGACAACGGTTCCTCGGCGGTGGAAGTGGCGCTCAAGATGAGCTATCACGCCCATCTCAACGCCGGTCAGCCCCAACGCACCGGCTTCATCGCTCTGCAGAACGGCTACCACGGCGAAACCCTGGGTGCGCTGGCGGTGACCGACATTCCGCTGTATCGGCGCACTTACGCGCCGCTGATGATGCAGCCGATCTTCGCGCCGAGCCCGGATGCCTTTCTGGCCGAAGCGGGCGAATCCTCCGAGGATTGCGCGCTTCGAGCGGCGTCGGCGCTGTCTGCACTGCTCGACCAGCACGGCGAGCGCATTGCCGCGCTGATCGTCGAACCGCTGGTCCAGTGCGCCGGCGGCATGCGGATGCATTGCCCGGTCTATCTGCAGCAGGCGCGGGCCTTGTGTTCAGCGCACGGCGTGCATCTGATCGCCGACGAGATCGCGGTGGGCTTTGGCCGCACCGGCACGATGTTTGCGTGCGAGCAGGCGCTGGTCGCTCCCGACATGCTGTGTCTTTCCAAAGGCATCACCGGTGGATTCATGCCGCTGGCTGCGGTTCTGACCACTGATTCCATTTACCAACGCTTCCTGGCGCCGTCACGCGAGCGGGCCTTTCTGCATTCGCACAGCTATTCGGGCAACCCGCTGGCGTGCGCTGCCGCCCTGGAAACGCTGGCCATTTTCCGCGACGAACACACACTGCTGCGCAACCAGGCCACCGCCCACGGCATGGCCGTCCGCGCCGCGCGGCTGGCAGACCACCCCAATGTGGCGGAGGTCAGGCAGACCGGCATGATCCTGGCTATCGAGCTGGCCGCCAACGGCCAGGAAAAGCGCCCGTATCCCGCCGAGCAACGGCGCGGCCAGCGGGCGTACCGGTATGCGCTTGATCGGGGCGTGGTGCTCAGACCGCTGGGCGATGTGCTGTATTGGATGCCGCCCTATTGCATCGAGGATGATGGCCTGGACCTGCTCGCCGCCGTCACCGCGGACGCCATCGAGGCCGCCACCCGTTGAGACGGATCCGCTGCCACGTGGACGCTGCCCTGATCTGCGGCACGGAACTGCCGCTGCCTGACGCGGCTGCGAATCATCTGCTTCTGGTCCTGCGGTTGGGCAGCGGCGATCCGGTGACCTTGTTCAATGGGGATGGCTTCGACTACTCGGCTTCGCTCGAACGGGTCGGGCGTTCAGCTGCGAAGGCGCTGATAGGCGAGCGTCAGGCTGGGTGTCCCGAATCCGGCCTTGCGATCACACTCGCGCAGGGCATCGCGCGTGGCGACAAGATGGACCTCATCTTGCAAAAGGCGACGGAACTGGGGGTCGCCGCGGTGTGGCCGCTGCAGACCGAACGCACCGAAGTGCGGCTTGACGCCGAACGGATGCACAAGCGGCTGCTGCACTGGCGGGCGGTGATTGCCAGCGCCTGCGAGCAAAGCGGACGGGCGCGCCTGCCAACGCTTGACTCTCCTCGCGGGCTGGCTGGCATGATTGAGGCGGCATCCACGACAACCCTGTGCCTGCTGCTCGACCCGACTGGCGCGCATAGCCTCGCCAGCTTGCCACCACCGGCCCATGGTTCGCTGCTTTTGGCAGTTGGTCCGGAGGGCGGCTTCAACAGCAGCGAACGCAGCCAGTTGCGCGATGCGGGCTTCATCGGCCTGCGCCTCGGGCCGCGAATACTGCGCACCGAGACCGCTGGGCTCGCCGCTATTGCGGCGCTGCAGGCACGCTTCGGCGACCTCGGATGAGCTTGCGCAGCTTGCCAGCCCGCGTCAGCCAGCCTCCAGCCGCCCGACGCGCTGCGTCAGGCGGCAGCGCTGCTGATTCCCAGAGTGTCGACGATCAACTGCTCGATTGCCGCCAGGTCGGGGATAATGGCGCTGTCATCGCGCGTCCGTACCCGCGAAAGCGCGCCAGGCGGCAAGTCGATATCGCCGTCTTCCTGCAGCACCAGCGCCGACGCCGAGACGGTCGTCAGTCGAGGGAAGCCCTGCGTCAACAGGCAGAAGTACGGCAGCCGTGGGTGCGCCGAGAGCGCCTTGAGCACCACCACCTTTGAACCCCGCTCACCTTCGCGATCAGACAAGCCGGCCAGTCGGGCAAACGAAATGATCGGCACGCGCCAGCCGCGCCAGCGCACCCGTCCCAGCAGCCAGCGCGGCGCGCCATCGACCGGTTCCGGATCGGAGTAGGTGATCACTTCGGCGATGGTGGCGTTGGGCAACAACAATCGACCGTTGGTCACGGCGATCAAGACGCCTCGGATATCACTGGTGGGCACAGGCTGCATACACGGTTCCTAGTTGTCAGGTCGCGCCGGGTCGAGTGTCCGCCAGGCGCGCATCAGCTGCCGTCGCCGTAGCGGGCCACGCAGTGCTCGGCCAGCTCGCGCGGGCTGCCCACAAACTCAACCACGCCGCGGGCGTGCGCGCCGTCAACCATTGAGCTGACAACGCATGAATCTGGCGTCTGCGTCCAGACTTCACCACCTTTGGCGGTGATGTAGACCGCGCCTTCCACGGCATCGCCGGCCATTCCGCTGAAAATAATCGCGGTTGCACGCTTGCCGAAGGCGTCAGCGATGTCGCGCATCACGTCGTCGATACAGGGCCGATAGTGAGTTGGCGTCTGGTGGACTTCGCGGGTTACCCGCCCGTCCCGGGCAATCTTCACCCGCTCGCCGGAAGGAATGATGATGACCTCGCCTGCACAGGCCGGAGCGTTGCTGCTGGCAACCCGCACCGGGAGCTTGGATACCTTCTGCAGCTGCTGCGAGAGCCGATCAAAAAACCCACTCTCAAGGTGCTGCGCCAGCACCAGAAGTGCCGGAAAGTCCGCCGGGAGTCCGCCCAAGAAGGTGCGCAGCGCATCGGGACCACCGATGGACGCGCCCAGAACCAGCACCCGAGGAATGCTTGCGTGGCCGAGTTTTTCCCGCTCAACCTCCTTGACCGGCTCGAGGCTGAACGATCCCAGATCCGGGGCCTCGCCCAGATCCGCCGCAACCTTGGCATGCGAAGGCTTTTCGGGCTGCGCATCCTTTGTGTTGAGATGCGCGTCCAGCGGCGCGAGCATGAGATCGATGCCGGGTCGCGGCAGGTAGGGCTCTTCGCGCGGCGGCTTGGGTTTGCTGGTTGCGACCAGCAGTCCAGGGTCCGGCAGCGCCTCAAGCGATAGGTGGCTGATGTCGAACCTCGGTGCCGCAACCGCGGGACGCGGCGCGGCGGCCTGCAGTTCGCCGAGTTCGTCGGTCAACGACAGGTCGAGCCCTGACGGCGCTGGCCTGCGCTCGGCCGATGGCTTCGGCGGCACTGCGTCAGAGACATCGTTTTCAAAGAAAAAATCCGGATCACGGACCGCCATCTCGCCTTTGGGAGCGGTGTCACCGAGGGACTCGAGTTGCGCGGCCAGTGCGGCGACATCGGCGTCGAGTTCGCTGCCGTCCGACAGGTCCTCAGCGTCTGAGCTGAACTGCAGCCGGCTGGACGGGTTGGACGCCTCGCCGTCCAACATCGCGTCCGAGCCGATGCTGGCACCGTCCAGGTAATCGCTGTCGTCACCGTCTGCGAGTGCCTCCAACTCGCGCTGCAGGGCAGCGGAATCATCGAAGGCCTCGGTGGACATCGGGAAGGCACCATCATCTCCAGCGTCGCCCGCATCGATCGCTGCGAGTGCGGCATCCAGTTCGTCGTAGTCGATTCGGATCGCAGCGTGATCGTGCTCACGGCCATCCTCAGCCAGCCCCACCTCGTCCGCCGGTTCCGCAGCAGGAGAATTGCGCAGCAGCTGGGCCGGCACGACCGATGCTGACATCGCCGACGCGACCAGATCGGTGTCAATGTCGATTGACGATTCATCCAGCGACGAATCGTCAACGCCCTGTCCATGCGCGCTGGCCGATGCGGCGACCGGTGCCGAGCTGGGGGGAACCCGATCAACCGACGCGACGGCTTCGCTGGCCAGAATCTCCATCGTCAGCGTCGGGGCCAACGATTCCGGCGTCGGCGGTGCACCCGGGATCGGATGCAGCTCAGTCGCCGGTTCGTACTCGGCACCAGCCGGTGGCGGCGGTATGGTGCGGTCATGGCCGAGCACTTTGGCTGCCAGATGGCGCGCCCAGCGCGCCAGATCCCAACCTGACAGGGCAGCGGTGGTCTCAGCCTCGTTGAACACCACCCGCATGGAAGGATCGAGCAGCAGTTCGTCCAGACCGTCGAGTGCATCCTCGCCCTCGGCATCGAGATTCAGCAGCACCACGGCCGGGAGGGCGGCCGACACGGCAGAGGGGTCTGCGCCGCGCAGTTCGCCTTCATACACCAGCAGCGCGCCGAGCTCGGCCAGCGCGCTGCGCAACTGCGTGCGAACGGCGTCGTTGCGTCCGAGCAACGCGACCCTGGGCGCTTCGCGCAGCACCTCAGCCACGGCCCACCCGCAGAATCTCTTCGACGTTTCGCAGCAGCTCGGCCTCTTGGTAAGGCTTGCCGAGGTAGCGGTCGACGCCGATCTCGAATGCGCGCTGACGATGCTTCTCGCCGGTTCTCGATGTGATCATGATGATTGGCACCCCGCGCAGTCGACTGTCATTGCGCATGTGTGTCGCCAGCTCGTAGCCGTCCATTCGGGGCATTTCGATATCGAGCAACATGACGTCCGGAACACGCTCCTGCATCTTCTCGATCGCGTCGAGACCGTCCTTTGCCGCACCCACCTCGTAGCCCGAGCGCTCCAGGACGCGACCAGTTACCTTGCGCATGGTGATCGAGTCGTCGACCACCATGACCAGCGGCACCTTGCGGGCGGCCGGCAGCTCGGCCACCGGCGGCGGCGCTTCACCGGAAAGATGCAGCGCGGCGGCGCGCCGAACCAGTGGCGCCACGTCAAGAATCACCACGACGCTGCCGTCGCCCATTACCGTGGCGCCGAAGATGCCCGGAATCGAGTTGATCTGCGGACCGGTCGGCTTCACCACGATTTCGCGCCCACCGATAACCGCATCGATGCTGATCGCCGCCCGCTGGTCGCCTGATCTTGCCAGCAGCAGGGGAATCTGCAGCGTCTCCGACGCGCGCACATGAGCGTGTCCGAGCAGACGGCCGAGATCGTAGATGGCGTAGCGTTCACCCGCATATTCGAAGGTGGGCTCACCGCTGGCGAGCTGGGCCTCGAGGTCGGCCGGCGCAATGCGGGCGACACCCTGCACGGACGCCATTGGTACGGCGAACTGGGTTTCACCGAGCTTGACGAACACCGCCTGGGTAACCGCCAGCGTGAACGGCAGGCGCACCACAAACTCCGTGCCCTTGCCGTACTCGGATTCGATGTGCAGCGACCCGCCAAGCTGGCGAATCTCCGAACTCACCACATCCATTCCCACGCCGCGGCCGGCAAGCTTGCTGACCTTCTCAGCAGTGGAGAACCCGGCCTGCAGGATGAAGCCGTAGAGGTCCCGGTCCGACAGCTGCGCCGAGGGTTCCATCAGGCCGCGTTCGATCGCCTTGCGACGGATCGCGTCGCGGTCGATACCGCGACCGTCGTCAGCCACCCGAATCACGACTTCCGAGCCTTCACGACCGATCACCATGCGGACCAGGCCTTCCTCAGGCTTGCCCATCGCGCGGCGTTCGTCAGCGGTTTCAAGGCCGTGGGCCAGGGCGTTGCGGAGCATGTGCTCAAGTGGGGCAGTCATGCGGTCCAGCACGCTGCGGTCCATTTCACCCTGCGCGCCTTCGACCCGCAGCTGGACCTTTTTACCCAACTCTCCCGATGTTTGCCGGATGATTCGGCGCAGCCTAGGCACCAGCGACTCGAACGGCACCATGCGCGTGCGCATGAGGCCTTCCTGAAGATCCGAGGAGACACGCGACTGCTGTAACAGCAGCGTGTCGTACTGCCGGGTCAGCTCTTCAAGCGTACTTTGCAGGCTGGTCAAATCGGCCGCGGATTCGGCCAGCGCACGTGACAGCTGCTGCAGGTTGGAGAACCGATCCAGTTCCAACGGATCAAACTCTTTGTCGCCGTCGTCTCCTTCACGCTGGTAGCGCGCGATGATCTGGGCTTCAGTCTCGATGTCCAGTCGACGCAGCTGCTCGCGCAGTCGGCTGGTGGTCTGATCCATTTCGAACAAACCGCCGCGGAATGCACCGACCTGTTGCTCCAGGCGGGCGCGGTAGATGGCCACCTCACCGGCATAGTTGACCAGTCGATCAAGCAGGTCTGCGCGAATGCGGATCTGCTCTTGCGGCGCGCGGACGCCGGTGTCCTCCTCGTCAATTGCGGTTTCAATGGTCAACAGCGACGGCGCCATCACAGCCGGCATCGCAGCGGCAGTCGGTGCATCGGCAGCGCGCGAGGACACCTCTTGCGGCGCATCACCCACCGCCTGGACCGGCTTTGCCGGCACCAGGCTGGCCAGAGACTCGCCGCGGACCAGCGCCTCAAGCCGCTGGATCAGCCGCCCCGGGGTTGCGAGGGCTCGACGTTCGCCAACCCGGATCACCATCCGGTGCAGCCGGTCAAACGCTTGTTCGAGCACCTCCATGCCATCGGCGCCAATCTCGCGCCTGCCTTCCGCCACCGCTTCCAGCAGTGACTCCATCACGTGGCCAAGATCGCCGATCGGCATGATGCCGGCCATGCGCGCGCCACCCTTCAGGGTATGCAAATCGCGCTGCAGACCAACGATGTGCTCCTTCTCTTCGGGCTCGGCGCGAACCCGCGCCAGAAGCCCGTCGGAATGATCGAGAAGGTCGGTCCCTTCCTCGAGGAAGATATCCAGCAGCTCCTCGTCGAGATCGGCAACGTCCAGCGGCTGCTCGGGGTCGGCGTCGGCATCAAAGGACCCCGCCAGATCGGACGGGGCTCGATCAGGTGCAGTCGCCGTCTTCTGACGCTCCTTCGCCTCCGACAGTCTCGCTTCTTCGAGCAACTCGGCTTCGAACAGCGCTTCCTGTTCCTGCGCCGCAGCGATGATTTCAGCCTCCCGGCGCTCGGCGTCGACACGCTCGGCGTCGACCCGCTCGGCTTCGACGCGCTCGGCGTCGACGCGCTCAGCTTCGACACGCTCAGCTTCGACACGCTCAGCTTCGACGCGCTCGGCTTCGACGCGCTCGGCTTCGACACGCTCGGCTACACGCTGCACGAGCTCGGCACGCTCGGTTTCGGCACGTTGCGTTTCAATCAACTCGGCTTGGACGCTTAAGTCATCCTGCGCATCGACATCTGCCTCGGCCGCTAGCTGTGCATCCAACTCGGCGTCGTTAGCAATGGAAGAGACTGGTGTCTCAAACGCCTCCGCCTCGGCAAACAATTCCAGCTCGTCCGCGTGAGTGGCGACCTGATCGGTAGCCCTTTCAAGGGCTAGGTCAAGCTCATCAGCGTCAAAGACCTCAAATGATGCAGCCGCATCAACCGGCCGCGCGTCCTCGAAGCCCAGTTCAATTTCCTCAAACTCAAGCACGCTTTCCGCTTCGACACGCTCGGCTTCTGCACGCTCGGCTTCTGCACGCTCAGCTTCTGCACGCTCAGCTTCGACACGCTCAGCTTCGACACGCTCAGCTTCGACACGCTCAGCTTCGACACGCTCAGCTTCGACACGCTCAGCTTCGATACGCTCAGCTTCGACACGCTCAGCTTCGACACGCTCAGCTTCGACACGCT
>JBBRBN010000096.1:0-11982 GCA_038205755.1 Lysobacterales bacterium
AGCCAGACCACCAACACCGACGCCAACGGCATCGCGACGTTCAACTACACCTTCGGCAGCACGCCGGGGCCGGTTTCCATCACGGCCAGCACCGGTGAAGTCAGCGCGCCGTTCATGCTGACGGCGGAAGCGCCGCCGGCGCCGGTGGCGCGGTTGATAGCATCCGAAGGCGATGGCCAACGCGGTCTGATCGGGACCACCGCGGCGCCTTTGGTCGCCCTTTACACCGAGAACGGCCTGCCAGTGCGGGGCGTTCGGATCCTGTGGACCGTGACCAGCGGCGGCGGCTCGCCAGTGAGTCAGACGACGTCGACCAACGCAGAAGGCTTGGCCACGTTCAACTACACCTTCGGCACCACACCGGGCCCGGTGGTGATCACAGCCAGCGCAGGCGAGGTGAGCGCACTCTTCACGCTGACCGCCGAACGTGGCCAACTCAGCGTGGTGTCCGGCAACGGCCAACGAGGGGCCATCCAGACTGCCGCTGATCTGCCGCTCGTGGTGGAGCTGAAAGATCCATCCGGTGCGCCGTTAGCCAACCGGACCATCCAGTGGACGGTCACCGGCGGCTCGGCGATCCTGGAGGGCGGCGGTGCCTCGCCGGTTCAGGTAGCGACCGACGGCGCAGGCCGGGCTCAAATTTCGTTCCGCTTCGGCGCATCGCCCGGGCCGATTTCCATCCAGGCGAGCAGCACCCTGGCCGCCGCTAGCGCTATTTTCAGCGCGCAGGCGGAGATTCCGGGCCTCAGAGTCGTCAGCGGCAATAACCAGAGCGGCGAACCCGGCGCGGTGCTGCCGCAGGATCTGGTGGTGAGCATCGCTCCGGAACTGGCCAAGGCGTTGGGCGGGGTCAGCATCCGCTGGGAAGTGGTCGCTGGCGGTGGCAGCCTGTCCGCTCCCTCGGCTCCCACTGACTCGAACGGACAGGCACGCAACCGGCTGACCCTGGGCCCGCAGGCCGGCGCGAATCAAGTCCGTGCCAGCATTGCCGGCGGACCCAGCGTGACCTTCAACGCCGACGGCATCATCACTGCAGTCGAGCTGACGAAGGTTTCCGGTGACAACCAGGCGGAGCTACCGACCAATCTGGACACGGCGCCACTGGTCGTGCGGCTGCGGCGTGCGGGCGGCGGTGCTCTGGTGGCCAATGCCACCATAGTCTGGAGCGGCACCAACGCCGGCTTTGTCGTACCCAACAGCGCCAACCTGGCTAGCCAGACCACCAGTGTCACGAATGGGCAAGGCGAGACACAGATCATCGCCCGAGTCATCGCCAGCGGACCGGCGTCGGTCAGCGCGAGATTGCAGGGCAGTGTCAGTGATCCCGTGGTCTTCACGCTACAGGGCGCAATCGCCAATACCGCGGCGCTGAATGACAATCAGGTTCGGGTTGCCGATGTGCTCGATTCGGCCTGTGTGGCGCTTGCTGCGCTGACCAGCCGCACCGCCGCCCAGGAAGACCTGCTGATGCGGTGCCGCGAACTTCAGCGCAGCTCGGGTCCGAACCCGGACGAAGTGTCCGACGCGCTGGAGCAACTTGACCCGGACGTCGCTCTGGCCATGACCGGCGCGGGCCTGGAAGTCGTTACCAGCCAGGTGACCAACGTCAACAGCTACCTGATCGAGGCCCGCAACAATCCAGGCGGGCGCGGCTCGTTCAAGGTCGCGCTGGCTACCCCGGATGGCGCGCTTCCGCTCTCCTTCCTGCCATCCAGCGTACTGGCCTCAACAGCCGCAGAGGACGAGTCGGCAGAAGGTCAAGAGCTGGGCCCGGACTTCGGACGCTGGGGTTTCTTCGCCAGCGGCACCATCGGCCGAGGCAAGTATCGGGAAGGTGATCGCACGCCAGACTATGACTACGACTCCGGCAACCTGACGCTGGGTGTGGACTACCGCCTGACCGATTCGGTGATTGTCGGCGCGGGTCTGGGCTATTCGAAGCACAACACCGATCTGCGCAATGACGGCGGCAGTCTCGATACGTCCGGGCTGAACTTCGTCGGCTACGCCACCTGGTACAACGACCGCCAGTGGTTCGTCGACGGCGTGCTCAGCTTGGGCAGAAACGACTACGACCTGCTGCGCAATGTGCGCTACACGATCACCTCGACCACCGGCGGCGTAACCACCATCAACCAGGTCGCTTCCGCCTCAACCAAGGGCGATCAGCTTGGTGTGTCACTGGCCGTGGGCCGCGATTGGCAGAACGGACCGTGGAGCATCAGTTCCTACCTGCGCGCCAACTACCTCAACACCGAGTACGACGCTTACTCCGAGCGCATGTTGGCAAATCTGCCTGGATCGGGACTTGCGTTGGGAGTCGACGCACGCGACCTGAGCAATACCAGCAGCGTGCTCGGTGGCAGGGCGACCTATGTGCTGAGCCGCGATTGGGGCATCCTGATGCCGCATGCGCAGCTCGAGTGGGAGCACAGTTTCGAAGACGATCCCACACAGCTGGTGACGCGTTTCCTGGCCGACCCCACCGGGTCGACGTTCGTGCAGCTGGGCGACGACATTGACACCAACAATTTCAATGTCGGGATCGGACTTTCGGCACTATGGCCGGGGGGGCGTTCGGCATATCTGGCATACGAACGGCTGCTTGGCTCGTCGAGACTCTCGCAGGACACCCTGTCGATTGGCGTTCGGATCGAGTTCTAGGCAGATGCCGAGCGCTCGAAATGGCTGCCATCCCCGCTTCGCTCTCAATTCGGGAGCGTTGCGGGGAGCTTGCAGCATGTTTGGCAGCCGCTGCATCATGGCGGTTCAACTCGACCTGGGGGGCGTTGAGCATGGATAGCATCTGCGAGTTGCCGCGAACCGACACGCTGTTTTGTGCGGCGCGCATTCTGGGGTCAGCGCAGAGGGCCCGCCGATGATCGAGTTTGGGCACCTCAGTCACGTCGGACTTAGACGCGAACACAACGAAGACACCTACTTTGGCGATGCCGAATTGGGCCTATGGCTGGTCGCCGACGGCATGGGTGGACATGAGTTTGGTGAAGTGGCCAGCGCCCTGGCGCGGGAGGCCATCGTCCGCGAAGTGCAATCGGGCAAGTCACTGTCAGACGCGGTTCGCGCGGCTGATGAGGAGATCATCAGCCACTCGAGGAGTCGTGCCGAGGCGCTTCCGATGGGCACCACCATCGCTGCCGTCAAAGCCAGCGGCGACCGCTTTGAGGCCTCCTGGGTAGGCGATTCCCGGGTCTACCTTTGGAACGGATCTTTGCGGCAGATATCGCAGGACCACTCCTACGTTCAGGAATTGATCGACCAGGGAGCGATCACCGCGGAGCAGGCGCGCACGCACCCGCACCGCAACGTGGTCACCCAGGCGCTTGGCGTCACAGACCCCCACAGCCTGCGCGTTGACACCGTCGCGGGAGAGCTCAAGCAGGGCATGCAGCTGTTGCTGTGCAGCGACGGCCTGACCGAGGAAGTTGACGACGAGGCAATCGCCAAGTTGCTTGGACGCAAGGACCTGTCAGCTCAGGAATGTGTGGACTTGCTGATCATGGCGGCCCTCGATGGCGGCGGCTCTGACAATGTGACGGTGGTGCTGGTGCGGCGCCGGTAGTCGCGGCCGGAACGGGGATTTTCGCCAACGCGGCCGTGTTGGGTTGGCGGTCGTGGCACTGCCGGGTTCCTCGCAGGCCCGATCCGCTCGGGCGCCATCCAGTCAACTTTTGGGCTTGGCCACGGGCTGCATTCGCCAGGTCCAACGCCGAGACATGCACCCGAACCGGCGGACCAGGCCCGTCCGCTCAATGCCGCTCAGGCGGGGGGCGCCGCCATCAATCTGCGCGGCGTCCGGGCAGTGGTCGGGAATCTTCGCAGATCACCCCAAAACCGTGACTTCAGGGGAGTTGCGTTGTCCGGCACAACCTCGCGGGCTGACCAACGTGGCGCGCCGCAGGCAGGCCGTCGCCGGACGCCTGTCAGCCCGCATGTTTCATGAATTCGCGCGATGATCGCGCAGGATGTTGTTCGCACAGGAGGCTACCGAAGGAGCGGCGTAGCGGGCCATACGACCGACTGAGGTAGTCTCCTGCGCGGACAAGAGACAAGCGAGGGCGCGCGAGATTCATGAAACCTGCGGGTTAGCTACCCACCGAGCGCTTCGCGATCCGCCTGGTCGCGCAGCGCCTTGAGCGGCTCGCTGTCTGGCAGCGCCTTGAGACCATCATTGGCCAAGGTCCGACAGTTGGTCCACAGGCTGCGCTCACACATCGCCTGCGCCGAGCGCTGATAGAAGGCAGCGACGTCCGCGAGACCTTCGCGAGCCCGAACATTGTCGGGCTCGATTTCAAGCACCTTGCGGTACAGGTCCACAGCGGAGTCACCGGGAGGGTAGATCAATTTGCGACCCGGTTCCTTGGTGGTCCCGTACTCGCGGTTGGCGTCTGCCTGAACCAGCAAAGACTCCACGTCACTCAGATCCACCGGGCTAGGAATTACTGCCTCGGGCGGCAGTTGCATGGTGACTGCAGTTGGCAGCACGGCAGGATCGGTCGCCCCTTCCGGAGCAACGTCAGCCGGCCGCAGCAACCAGAGCACCAGCAACAGAGACAGCAGCCCCGCCCCTCCGGCCGCTGCGGTCGGCAGGACCCACCTGGGCAAGGCTGAATCCCTGCCAACGACCTTCGACGTTCTGGTTGTCGAACCGGTCCGCCGCATCGGGCGCTTCTTCGCGGGCGCGGCGGACTTCAGCGCCTGCGCCTCTGGAGCAGCTGCCAGCAGCTGCTCCACCGCCGAGACGAAGGCGTCGCCGGTTGGAAAGCGATTGGCTGCAACCTTGGCCATCATGCCGTCCAGAAGCGGCTGCAGCCATGCGTATTCGGGCGGAAGAATAGGCACCGGCTGGGTCACGTGCATCAGCGCGACGGTAAACGGGTCGCTGGCTTGGTAAGGCGGCTCCCCAGTCAACATCTCAAAGAACATAACGCCCAGGCTGTACAGGTCCGAGCGCCCGTCGACGTGTTCGGCGCGCGCTTGCTCCGGACTCATGTAATCGGGCGTGCCGATGGACGCGCCCACCATCGTCGCGCCCGACTTCGCATCCATTGCCTTGGCAATGCCAAAGTCCGCCAGCACCGCCGTGCCATCGGCTTTGAACAGAACATTGCCCGGCTTGACGTCCCGATGGACGAAACCCATGTTGTGGGCAAACTGCAGTCCGCGGGCGACGTCGCAGACGATATCGAGGGTATCGCCGACCATCAGCCCGGCATCTACCTTTTCCCGCAGGGTTCCGCCGGGAATGTATTCGGCGGCGAGGTAGTAGACGGTCCCGTGCGAACCGATGTCGAACACGGTGACCAGATTGGGATGGGCCAACTTGGCCGTGATTCGGCCTTCCTTCAGGAAGCGATCAGTGAACTCCGCGTTCGCAGCCAGCGCCGGGGCCATGACCTTGAGCGCCACTTCGCGATCAAGTGACTCCTGAACCGCCAGAAACACTGATGCCATACCGCCTTCGCCGATCGGGCGAAGGATCCGGTAGCCAGGGATACGGATATCAACCGACTTGAGTAGGATGGTCGAGGACACTGTGAGCGCTATGGTCAGGCAACAGCCCGATTATCCACGAAGCAGGACTGGACGCCTACGACGCTCTTCGCCAAGGAAGAGCGTCGTGCGCGAGAGCCTCATCAGTTTGCTGCGCGCCGCAGCTCGCGAAGCGCGGAGACGAAGCTTGCCATGTTGTACGCGTTTTCGTTCTCGACCGCCGCAAACAGGGTGTCGACGCGCCCCTGCAGCAGCTTGCTCTTCGCCTCATCCACCGAGTTGAGCGATTCAAATGCCGTCACGATGCTTGACGCCGCCATGGCTGCCTGTTCTGCAGCGGCATAGTCCCGATACTCGCCGCGTTCTGCGTCGCCAAGAAGGCTGTCGAGAATTGGTCCAAGGCTGGCGGTACCAAACTCGGCACGCGCAATCGACGGCAGCAGCGCGCGGATGTCGGCGGCCAGCGTTCGCGCAGCGCCCGCGGTGGCGTCGCGACTGTCGGTTGTAGCGCGGTGCAGGGTTCTGGTGCGCTCCTGAATGCGCTGCGCGGCACCCTTGTCGACGGCCGCCAAAACGTGTCGGAACATGACCAGGTTGGCGTCATTCAAGCGGACGATGCCCGGTCCAAGTCCGGTGCCCGGACGCGCGCCCCACTTGCCGCTGTCCATTGGCTTGTGACACGCATGGCAGTCAAACAGCACCAACTCGGGGAATATCCCATCCCAGCCATGCCGGGCATCCAGCAAGGTGTCCAGCAGGTTGACTGCGGCAACGCCCTGACCGATGCCCCAGTCGCGCACGCCATTGAACTCGCCCTTGCGACGAACATAGTCGTCGTCGATCTGGTAGTGGGTTACTTCAGGCAGCCAGGTGAACGTGTCCAGTTCGAATCCGAGCCGGGGATGCCCGGCACCCATGATGCGATGGGTGATCATCCGATCCGGCGTGCCCATATGGCAGGACAGGCAGAGTTCGGCGCGCTTGACCGGATCCTCAGTGGGATATAGACCGTTGCTGAGATTCTCGGCGTGCGGAGTGTCCTTGCCGGTGTGGGCCGACAGCCACCGCTCAGAGCCGCCGTGGCAGCCTTCGCAACCCACGCCATCGGTGATCTGGAAGCGCTCGCCGCGCATCTCCACCGGCACATTGTCCGTGTGACAGTCCAGGCAGACTTTGGCCTGCGTGGCATCTCCAAGGCCCAATCGGCGTGCGATCGCCTGACCCTGCTCCGACACCAGCGCCTGGTAGGCCTTGGTGGAATGCGGATCGTATTCCTGCCAGCGGGCAAACTCGCTTTGCCAGACGTTGGAGTCCTTGAACGGTTGAGACGCACCGTGACAAACGCTGTTGCTACAGGTAGCGACACCCATGTGCTTGTCGGCATGGATGGTCGAGACCACGGACGCATGCAGCGACGAGGCCGCGATCAAGCCAAACGCAATCACCCAAAATTGCCGTCTCATCCCCAACTCCTCCCCAAGAGTGTTCCGGACCCGAGACCCAGTCCACTCGGATTATGCCACTACTGACACGCTCTCGCGCATCGCGTTTTCGGGTTCCTGCCAGCAGCAGGCACCTCCCTTAAGAAGCGCTTCCAGACGGACCCGATGTCGCGCTTCCTCACAGTTTGTCGCAAACCGCAGATTGACTTCCATCTGTCCGCCCTGAAGCGTGCTTTCGCCGTCCCGCTGGCGCTGCCGCCGGGGCTGCGGTGCTTCAAGCCCCAGGTCGGCCTGACCTGAGGTCAGATTGAGGTAAACATCCAGCAGCAATTGCGCATCCAACAGCGCTCCGTGCAGCGTTCGATGGGTGTTATCGACCTGCAGGCGCTTGCACAGCGCATCGAGACTGTTGCGCTGGCCGGGGTAGCGTTCGCGCGCGATCTGGAGTGAGTCGACAATGCCGCACATGTCGCGCAGCTGGCGATAGGACGGCCCCAGTCGAGCGAGCTCGGCGTCGAGGAAACCCACGTCGAAGCTCGCGTTGTGGATGATCAGCTCAGCACCATCGATGAACTCGACAAACTCGTCAGCCACGTCCGAGAAAGCGGGCTTGTCGGCCAAAAACTCGTCGGTCAGCCCGGTGACCTCCTGCGCCCCCCGGTCCATCGCCCGGTACGGGTTGAGGTAGCGCTGGAAGCTGCGCCCCGTAGGCCTGCGTTCAAGCAGCTCGATGCAGCCAATCTCGACCACCCGGTGGCCCTTCTCGACTGCCAGACCGGTCGTCTCGGTATCCAGCACAACCTGCCTCATCGAGCCGCCCTGATCGCGACGATGCCGCGCTCGGCGGCCTGGCGAGCGAGCCGGTCGACGCGCTCATTCTCCACATGACCCGAATGTCCGCGAACCCAGGTCCAGGTAATCTGATGGCCGCCGGTGGCCGCCAGGAGTCGCTGCCAGAGATCCTGATTCTTGACTGGATCGCCAGCGGCGGTTCGCCAACCCCGACGCTTCCAGCCGGCCACCCACTCCGTGATTCCCTTTTGCACATACTGCGAATCGGTATGCAGGTGCACCCGGCACGGCGTCTTCAGTGCTTCGAGCGCGGCAATCGCGGCCATCATCTCCATGCGATTGTTGGTTGTTTCAGAGTCCGCGCCGCTCAGCTCGCGCTCGACCCCGCTGCAGCGCAGCAAAGCGCCCCACCCGCCGGGCCCGGGGTTGCCAAGACAGGCGCCATCCGTGTAAATCTCCACCGCCACCGTCGGCTGCGCTGCGGGTTCAACCGGCATGGGCACGCGCTCCCAGTGGCACATTGGTCTTCCGGGGCGCCAGCGGCATCATTCCTGCGCGCCGCTTGCGCGCGACCAGCAGCAGCGACGCGCGCAGCGCATCCGGCAGCCAACGCGGTGCCGCCCGCTGCCCGCTGGATGAATCGTCCTCTGTGATGCCGGGCCACACTGGCCCCAACCCGATTCCCTGTTCGATGGTCATCCCGCTGTCCACGAGCAGGCCGCGAAGGCGCGCTTCCGGTAGCGGTCGCACCACCCCGCCACCCCATCGGACGCGCCACGGGCTGGTGGTGGACAGGCTGATGACAAACATCACGCTCTCCGGCTGCAGCACGCGTACGCACTCGGCGAGCAGCGCCGCCGGATCGGCGACCACATCAAGCGCATGCAGCGCGTAAACCAGCGATATCGCATCCGACTCGATCGGGAGGGCATCGGCGTCGCAGCGCAGATCGCCACCCAGTACAGCAGCGTCGCAATGCAGACTGACCATCGACTGCAGCATGTTTCCCGACAGCAGGGGTGAGACCAATTTGGATGGCCGCAGGTAAAGGCCGCGAACCCCGATGTGAGAAGTCAGCAGCGGAGTCACCTGTCGCTGCGTGGCCCGGATCAACCCGAGTCCGAGCCGCGAATTGAACCAGACAGAATCTTTCACAGGTTGACTGGGAGGCTGAAGGGCCGGCATGGTGCCGGGCATTGTGCCGCAGCGAGCGGCAAGCGTCAGCCTTGATCGCTACTGCCTGGTGCCCTTCGATGCCCGCGTTGCTTGCGTTGCCTGCCTTCATCGACAACTACATCTGGGTGCTGACCGGCCGCGACAACGCGGCGGTCATCGTCGATCCCGGCGACGCGGAGCCCGTGCTGCGGCTGATCAGGGATGGCCTGCGGCCGGTTGCGATCCTCATCACCCACCATCACCACGATCATATCGACGGCCTGGCGCAGATCATCCAGGCCTGGCCGACGCCAGTCTACGCACCGCACGACGCGCGGATCCCGATAGCGGATCATCGGGTGGCGGACGGCGATCTTATCCGCGTGGATGAGCTTGGGTTGACCTTTCGGGTCATGGCAGTCGCGGGGCACACCCACAGCCACGTTGCCTACTTCGATGGCAGCCGCGTTTTCTGCGGCGACGTGTTGTTCAGCCTCGGCTGCGGCAGGCTGGCAGAGGGCACTGCCGCGCAGATGCTGGAATCGCTTGATCGGCTGGCTGCGTTGCCCTCACGCACCGAGGTCTGCTGCGCGCATGAATACACTGAGTCCAACGCGCTGTTTGCTCTGCACGTGGACCCGGACAACCCGGCCCTGATCGAGCGCGCCGCAACCGTCCAGAAGCTGCGCCGGCAGCAGAGGCCAAGCTTGCCCTCGAACATTGCCAGTGAACGTGCCTGCAACCCGTTTCTGCGCATCGACGAACAGTCTGTCATTGACGCCGTGGCCAAGCGCTTACCGCCGGGCCTTGGCCGCGATGCCAGATTCGCCGAACTGCGACGATGGAAGGACGGGTTTCGCGCCGCATGAAGGCCCATCGACTCCCGACCCTGCTTGCGGGTGCCTGCCTTGCTGCGCTTTTATTGGGCTGCACCCCGGCGCCGATTCGACCCGTCACGTCTGAGACGCAGCGCGTGGCGGTCCCGACCGCGCATACGCCGCCGGATGCCCGGTCCGCACTCGAGCGGATCGAGGAAGCAATCGCCCCAGCCGCGCCTGGGCCAAGCGCGGACGTGAATCTGAAGCGCAACCAACCGACTGCCAGCGCCGTCTTTGCCCGGCTCTCGACGCAATTGGACGCGCCCCGCTGCTCGCGTTCGCAAACGCGGCGGAGCATGACGGCGCTGCTGCGCCAACCCGACGCGTTTGCGTCGAAGGTCGAGCGCGTGCTGCCGATGCTCGACTATGTACTGACCGCGCTGGAGCAGCGCGACCTACCCGGCCAGTTCGCCCTCATCCCATGGGCCGAGAGCGGCTTTCGAGCCGACCCCGGAAATCGCGGGACGGTTCAGGGAATGTGGCAGTTCACAGAGAGCACCGGCCGCGCCCATGGACTTCGAATCGACCAGCGTTACGACGGCCGACGCGCTGCAATCGAGTCCACGGCAGCTGCGATAGACCATCTCGATACGCTGCAGCGTCGCTTCGGCGACTGGCGACTGAGCATCCTCGCCTACAACGTCGGTGAGTACGGACTGGCTCGTGCTCTGCGCCAACGCTCGGCAGGATCGGGCGCCATTCCAAGAGGACTACCTGCGCACAGTTACATCTACCTGCAAAAGATCAACGCCCTCGCCTGCATCCTCGCCAAGCCCGACGCGCACGGCCTGGTGTTGTCTTCCGATCCGTTTGACCGCATGCAGGAGGTCGAGCGACCGCGCGACCTGCACAGCACTGCCCAGCTGGCGAGAGCAGCTGGAATCGAACTGCAGGAACTGCTGCGCTACAACGCCGGGTTCCGCGACGGTGATATTGCCGATCGCACACCGCCGTTGATCCTGCTGCCGGGTCAAACTGCCGTTCGCCTTGTCGGGCAGAACAGTGAGGTGGCCGACCTCACGCCGCAGTCGCCAGCGCGCCATGCGGGTGGCCCAACCGCAGCGGCGCCGCATCCTCCACTGCACACGGTCAGCGGTGGCGAGACGCTATGGCGTATTGCCAGGCGCTATCGACTGGCTCTGCACGACCTGCTTGGCTGGAATGGCCTCTCAGCCGGAAGCGTCATCCGGCCCGGCCAACAGCTGCGCATTGCGCGGCCGTGATCCCCGTGATGCCCCACCAGCCTTACAAAACTGACGGGTTGCCGGCGCGCCGTGCGCTCGCGCCGGGTAAACTTGAGCGTCCTAATCCGTTCGGACCTCTCCATGGGTTTTCTCCAGGGTAAGCGCGCACTCATAGTGGGCATCGCCAGTCAGCGGTCGATTGCCAGCGGTATCGCCGAGGCCATGCATCGTGAGGGCGCGGAGCTGGCCTTTACCTACCAAAGCGAGAAGCTCCGGTCTCGCGTTGAGGACGCCGCCGCGAGCTGTGGGTCTGACATCGTGCTGCCGCTCGACGTTGGCGATGACGCGCAGATCGAGGCCGTGTTTTCGGCGCTGGCGCAGCGCTGGGAGGGTCTGGACGTGCTGGTTCATTCTGTCGGCTATGCGCCGCGTGAGGCTATCGAAGGTGGCTTCCTCGACGGCCTTACCCGAGAGAATTTTGCCATTGCGCACGACATTTCGAGCTACAGCCTCGCTGCGCTGGCCAAGGCTGGGCGACCGCTGATGCGCGGGCGCAATGGCTCCATACTGACGCTGAGCTACCTCGGAGCCGAACGCGCGCTGGCAAACTACAACGTGATGGGTCTCGCCAAAGCCAGCCTTGAGGCCTGCGTACGCTATCTGGCGTTGAATCTCGGCCCGGAGGGTACGCGGGTGAACGCCATTTCAGCCGGCCCGATCAAAACGTTGGCAGCGGCCGGCATTGCCAACTTTCGCAAGATGCTAGCCCACGTCGAGGTGCACGCTCCATTGCGGCGCAGCGTCAGCATTGAAGACGTCGGCAACGTGGCGGCCTTCCTGTGCTCGGATCTCGCCAGGGGCGTGACCGGCGAAGTCACCCACGTTGACGCGGGCTACAACATACTGGGAATGACCGGCATCGATTGACGGCCGGCTGAGCGGATCAGGTGCATCACGCTGATCCGCTGACCACCCACATCTTCGACTGCCATCGCCCCATCCGCCGTTGCGGCTCAAACC
>JBBRBN010000097.1:0-11855 GCA_038205755.1 Lysobacterales bacterium
AATGAAACCGTGTCGAATCCGATTGATCGGAAGTGTTCACAGAGGTAGCCTCGTCTGCAGAGAAACCGCCAGTGGCGGACGCACCGACCGGGTGCGCGAGACAAGGGTGTATCAAGCTGCCGCGTAGCGGCTTCGTTCAACAATTCGTTCAAGCCGAACCCGCATCGTTGCTTGGTTCAAATGTGTCGTTGTTCCACTGCCACAACTCACCGATCAGCACGTTGCGGGTCGGCTTAACTCAGGCGTTAGGCCGCAGGAGAAATGTCATGAAGGAATCAACGCCGATCTCCCGCAGAAAGTTCCTGCTAATCCTTACTCTCAGTTTGATCGGCAGTGTTGGCGGCACACTACTCGCTCATTACTTAGGTGCAGCGGTACAGACCTCACCAGATTGGCTCGGTCCAGCTATTGTCATTGGGTCGTTGACAATACTAATAGGTGGGCTACTTCTGCTCCCAACGCTAGTTCGGGCTATTCGGGCGTCCAAGCATGGGCCCGAGGCCTAACGTCTAAGGATAGATCGCGCGCAGCCGCGATCTATCCGATTGTTGAACAAGCCCGGTGCTGGGTGTTCGACTTACTTATAGAGCTCATCAGTTGCTGCAGCCACTGACAATCCAGCACGTGACTCTTGCGTCCAGAGACGTTCTTTACATGCCGTGCGTTGACCAGCAACGCGGTAAAGCCGCGGGTGTTGAGCAACTCGTAGAGCGGGGTTCAGTACACGCCGGTGGACTCCATCGCCACGGTGTCGACGCCACAGACAGAAAGCCAGTCGGCGAGGCGTTCGAGATCAGCGGTGAAGCTCGCAAACTCGCGCACCGGTTGATCATCGCGGTCAGGAGGAACGGCGACGAAGTGCGTGGCGCTGCCGATGTCGATACCGGCGGCATTGGGGTGGGTGAGGGTGAAGCCGGATCGCCCGGCGGGGTGCTTGCGTTGGGGCATGACGCGCTCCATCATCGGTGGCGGACTGTGGCACCGGATCGGGTACGACGTCTTGATCACTCGCTCAAACGGGATATCGATGTGCGGGCCAAACGGCCCCCACACCGTTCACCAATGTCGATGACGCCACCCACGACCACGCTAACTATCGGGCAATCTGCACCATTGCTTTTCCGGTCTTCCCCGGTGCTACGCGCCACCTTGCCACAAGCCCTGTTTCTTCGGCGCGATTTTCGGCGGGCGCCCGATTATTATGCTAAGTATGTGGTCAAGCCGACCGCTTGGAGAGGCTTCGATGTTTATTGATGTGCCGTCGCTCAGCGGCGGCTTACCATGGCGTTAGGCTTCATAAGGGGAATTTGCTATGCTGAATCCGAACCAATTCCACGTAAACGAGGCGTGGGTCGCTTTCAAGTTGAATGAGTCACCGATTAAAACCGAACGCGATGGGGCTTTTAACTGCATCGGGTTGATGGACGCGGGAAGCTGTTTCATGCTGACCTTCGTTTTTATCTCCGAGCGTTCGTCGGAGCCAACGGCGGAAGAGTCCAAGGTACTGCTTGAAAAAGGTCGGGCGCTCAAGAATGAGCTCCCTAAAACACTATTCATTCTAAAAACTGAACGTTTGCCCCTACTTTCAGCCGAAGCTGAGCGCCAAGGAATTACGGTGGTACATATATCGCCTGATCAGGCCACAGCATTTATTAGCGAGGCCAGAGATAGCTTCAAAAAAAACCTTGGCGGTAGAATGTCGCAGTGAAGCCTAACCGTGCATTCAAGCCGACGCCGGAAGTGACTTTTCGCTCATCCTGGCCGTCTGGCCGGCGCGGCTTGATGCGGCGTCAGGCCGCACAACGAGCACGTCGTTTACCTGACCCGAGCAGCCAAACGCAAAGCCTGCGAACAGACACGTTTCGCCGTGTTCACCGACACAATAGTCAGCCAAAGGATCAACTGCATGTTCACAAGACGCAATTTCTTGATCACATCCGTGGCAACGACCGCGCTGCTGGCCAGTCCGATCGGCGCAACAACTGCCACGCGCCGCTTTGACGCCGCCGCGAGACTTCAAGCGCTCGAAGTGGGCTATGCGCGTCTTGGTGTTTGCTTCCTTGACACGGCTACCGGCGAAGTCAGCGGAAATCGCATGGATGAACACTTCGCGATGTGCTCGACGTTCAAGCTGGCGCTCGTCGCAGCCTGCTTGCGCGAAGCGGATCAAGGCCGGATGGATCTGGATGAAATCCTGACCTATTCTGAAGTCGATCTTTTGCCTTGGGCGCCTGTGACGCGCAAGAATCTCGCCAAGGGCGGCATGAGCATTGCTGCGCTGGCACAGGCGGCCCAGGAGCTGAGCGATGGCGTTGCCGCCAACCTTCTTGTCAAACGCTTGGGCGGTCCGGCCGCCGTCACCGCGAAGTTTCGCGAAATGGGCGACACAGTGACCCGGCTCGACCGCTATGAACCCGATCTAGGCTTGGTGCTTTCGGCTGACCTTCGGGATACCACCTCGCCCTTGGCGATGGCGCAGCTCGTCCGTCTGATTACGACCGGTGAAATTTTGCAGAGTGGTTCGCGGGAGCGCCTGCTGCGCTGGATGGAGAACACGAAGACCGGCCCCAAGCGGCTTCGCGCTGGACTCCCCGCAGAGTGGCGTAGCGGTAATAAGACTGGAACCGGGCGCACGGAGGGAACGACCAACAAGTGCAATGACGTTGCAATCACGTTTCCGCCCCGCAGAAGCCCGATTATCATTGCTGCTTATTTTGATAGCGGCGAATATACCGGGCAGACCGAGGATCGACATCAGGCGGTCCTCGCTGAAGTGGGAAGGATCGCGGCCGAGTGGGCTGTTGGCTAGTCGCGCAACGACGTAGTCGAGCCGAGGCCGCGACGGGTGCGGCCTAGCAACTCATCCAAACCGAAGCCGCTTCGCGGCTCGGCTTAATTCGGGTTCTATGCCTCACAAAGCGTTCCAACTTTCTGCAGACCAGATAAAACCCGTAGCTGTTGGTTAAGGAAGCTGCTTTGCAACGGATAGAATTACCGTTGACGGTGCCGCAGTCGGGTACTGCTACCGCGAGACTCCGGACACTCCGTTAGATAGCGGCTGGCGCTTCTTTGCAGGTGATGAGTCTCAGGAGTACACCGAAAACCCGGACAATTTAGCGCTTTACAACGCCAATACCATCGCTAACTACGACCCAGGCATCACAGCGCTCCTTGAGGCATCTTATGGCTCAGCTTTTGAGCGTGACGGCTCCGGTCAATTCGTTCCGGCTGCCGCAGGTGAGGAATAACAATCAATTCAATCCGATGCCGCTTTGCGGCGCGGCTAATTCAGGCGTTAGACACGATTATGAATCCGCTACGGCTCTTTGACAAAAACAACATAGCTTCGTACATCAAGGAATACGAAAGATCGTTCACGCAGCGGGTGGTGAGCTGGCCGGTCTTTGAGTCGCGCTAGCGAAATCGCACCTGGCCGTGGCTGACATCAAGGATGTCGTGTCCCTGCACGCCCGGCCGATCCGGCGCTTTGACCGGCACCGGGTGAATGTCGGCGCAGCGCATGGCTTCGAGCCGGCCAGCCGTGCGGTGCGGTCCGTTTTTGTTGCGCCGCACGTAGGGCCACACGTCGTGCGCAGTGTTGCGTCCGACGCCAGAGGATAAGCTAGCGCCCGCCCGCCCGGATGGCGAAATTGGTAGACGCAAGGGACTTAAAATCCCTCGGCCGCAAGGCTGTGCGGGTTCGATCCCCGCTCTGGGCACCATTTCATTGATCGATTGCCGTGCACCTTGGATCCCTATGAGCCAATCCCATGAAGCGTTGTCTGCAGCGCTGGACGGCAAGCGCGTCCTGATCACTGGCGCCAGTCACGGGGTGGGGCTGGCGGCGGCGAAGCTGTTTGCTGCGCAGGGCGCTCGCGTGGTGCTGCATGCCAACGCGAATCCGGACGCCGCGAGATCGGCGGCGGCGGAGATCGGCGATGGCGCGCTGGGCGTGCTGGTTGCGGATCTGGCTGTTCCTGGCGCGGGCACGGGTCTGTTTGCGCAGGCCGTGACGCTGGCCGGTGGCATTGATGTGCTGGTCAACAACGCGGGCATCTATCCTGCCAGCCCGCTGCTGGGCAGCGATGAGGCATGGGCGGCGAGTTGGGCGCTGACGCTGCAGGTCAACCTGCTGGCGGTGGCCGATCTGAGCCGGGCCGCGGTGCGTGCGTTCGTGTCCGGCGGTGGCGGTACGCTGATCAATATCGCCAGTCGGGCGGGCTACCGCGGCGACGATGCTGATCACACGGCGTACGCGGCGTCGAAGGGCGCGGTGCTGGCGCTGACCAAGACAATCGCCCGCGCCTACGGCAAGGACGGCGTTCTGGCCTACGCGCTGGCGCCGGGTTGGATCAATACGCGCATGGCGCCCAGCAACGCGGCGGGGCTGGCGGCTGCGAAGTCCGAGATTCCGATTGGCCGGATGGCCGAGCCGGAGGAGATCGCTGCCATGTGCGCGTTCCTGGCCAGCGGTGCGTGCGCGAGCGCAACCGGGTCCTGCATCGATATCAATGGCGCCAGCTACGTTCGTTGATGTGCGCTGCGGTAGGTAAGGTCAGGGCAGGTCGGGTACCCGCAGCACTGCTCCGGCGTAGCGTCGGGGGCTGAGCGCGCATTCGAGCAGGACCTCGGCAACGCGCTCGGGGTTGGCGAGTTGGCCCCCGGACTGGAGTTGGTGGAAGCGGCCCACGTCAGGAAAGTCTGCCTCACTGCTGGCCCGTATCTGCGCCTGCATGCCGGTGTCGACGACGCCTGGACTGAAGCCGAGCACGTCCACTGGATGCGCCTCAGCAGCCTGTTCGGCCGCCAGACAGCGGCCGAAGTGATCGAGTCCGGCCTTGCTGGCGCAGTAGGCGCTCCATCCGTGAAAGGGCTTGCTGCTGGCGCCACTGGAGAGGTTGATGATGCGCTTCGGGAGAGCGTTGTCGATCAGGCCAGCAACGAATGCCCGCGCCAGGGTGATGGGTGCGCTCAGGTTGGTCTTGAAGTGGATATCCAGCGCGTCCGGATCGCCGCTGGCGCCGATCGGCGCAATGATCGCCGCGTTGTTGACCAGCACCCAGCGGTCAACAGACTTCCCGCGGACAGCCGCCAGCGCGGACTGGATGCGCTCGGGCAGGGAGCGCAGGTCGGTGAGATGGGTCAGCAGGGTTTCGCCTGCGTCGCCCGGGGTTCGCGACAGCCCGATCACGTGATGGTCAGCCGCTACCGCTTGACGGGCGAGGGCGGCGCCGATGCCGCGGGTGGTGCCGGTGATGATCAGTAGGGCGGGCACGCCGTTCCTTGATTGGTCCGAATAGCCGGGAAGAATGCCACGCGGGTGCGCCTGATTTTTGGCCGACGAAGCTGCCAGTCGCCCTGCGGTTGGTGTTGGATGCGGATGGCTGACGTTGCGGCGCGCGGTTCGATACCTCACGGCGGACGTTTGCGACACGTTCCAGACGGGGCAGCATGCCGGGGCAGCAATCCGAGCGTCCACAGAACCACGCTACCGGACAAACAGCGCAACAGCCGGCGACTGCCATTTCTACAAATCATGTGTTAATGTGCCAGCGCGCTATTACATTGATAGGCCCGCTGCGGGCGCTTTCAGACGCTTGGTGTACTGCCGCGCTTGACCTTCAGCTCTCGCGAATTCGACGAATCCAGCACGCCGACCAATGAAACGCCGTCCGACCGAACCCGTCGCCACCCCCGCCGATGCCACCGACGCGCTGAGCGCCGCGCTGGCTTCGCTGACCTCAATGGGCGAGGTGCGGGCGTTTCTGGCCGACCTGTGCACGCCGGCCGAGCTGGAAGCGATGTCGGATCGCTGGCGAGTGGTGCCGCTGCTGCTGGATGGACTGCCGTACCGGGAGATCCACGATGTCACAGCGGTGAGCGTCACGACCGTTGGGCGGGTGGCGCGCTGCCTGGCGATGGGCGCCGGTGGCTACCGGCTCGCCGCTGAGCGGTTGGGGCAGGTGGACGCACATCCGGCCTGATTCCCTACTTTTTGCAGCGCCCACGTCAGCGCGCTGCTGCGCGACCTGACCGTTTTCCTTTCCAACCAAAAGCACCTCACCATGCATCCGACGTCCCGCGACCGCCTGCGTATTGCCGCCCAGAAATCCGGCCGCCTCTCTGAACCCGGCCGCGACCTGCTGGCGCGCTCTGGCCTGAGCTTCAGGGAAAGCCGCGATCGCCTGTTCTGCTACGGCGAATCGCAGCCGGTGGACCTTCTGCTGGTGCGTGACGATGACATTCCCGGGTTGATTGCCGAAGGCGTCTGCGACCTTGGAATCGTGGGCCGCAACGTGCTGACCGAGCGGCGTCTGGAGCGCGAGCAGCGTGGCGAGCAGGTCGAGTTTGTCGAGCTGCGATCACTGGGATTTGGCCGCTGCAGGCTCTCGATCGCGGTGCCGCAGGAGTTCGACTGGCAGGGTCCGGGGTCGCTGGCAGGGCTGCGAATCGCGACCTCCTATCCAGCACTTTTGGCCGATTGGCTTGCGCAGCACCGCGTGACAGCCGAGCCGGTGATGCTGTCGGGCTCGGTGGAGATCGCCCCGCGGCTGGGCAAGGCCGAGGCCATCTGTGATCTGGTCTCGACCGGCGCCACCCTGGCGGCCAACCAGTTGCGCGAAGTGGTGACCGTATTCGAGAGCGAGGCGGTGTTGGCCGGACCGGCGGCGGCGCTGCTTGACGAGCGCGCCGAACTCGCAGCGCTGTTCTTGCGTCGCCTCGACGGCGTGCTGCAGCTCAAGGACAGCAAGCTGCTGATGCTGCAGGTGGATCGATCCGCGCTCGACGCGGTGATCCGACTGCTGCCGGCCGCCGATGCCCCCAGCGTGATGGCGATGGACGGCCGCAGCGATGCCGTCTCGCTGCAGGCGGTGTGTCAGGGAGCAATCACCTGGAAGCATCTTGAGGACATGAAGCGCGCCGGTGCACGCGGGCTTCTGGTGCTGCCGGTGGAGCAGATGCTGGCATGAAGACGATCGACTGGAATTCGCTGGACGCCGAGCAGCAGCGCGAGGCCCTGCTGCGGCCCAACCTGGAGCGGCGTGCCGACCTGCAGCAGCAGGTGGCGCGCATTATCGAGCAGGTTCGGGCCGATGGTGACAGCACGCTGCGCGCGCTTACCCGGCGCTTCGACGGCTGTGAGCTGGGCGCGCTTGAGCTGCCGCAGTCGGCGCTTGATGCGGCGCGGCGGTCGTTGTCGGACGAGCTTGGAGACGCTTTACAGGACGCCTACGACCGGATCGCTGCGTTTCATCGCGCCGGAGCGCCAGCCGGCTACGCGCTGGACACCGCACCCGGCGTACGCTGCGAGCGCATCGTGCGACCGATCCAACGGGTCGGCCTGTATGTTCCGGCTGGCACCGCGCCGCTGCCCTCGACTGCCCTGATGCTGGGCATACCGGCGCAGCTTGCCGGCTGCCCGGACGTCATTCTGTGCACGCCGCCGCGGGCCGACGGCAGCGCCGATCCGACCGTGCTCGCGGCAGCGGCGCTGTGTGGCATCCGCCGCGTGTTCACCCTTGGCGGGGCGCAGGCGATTGCGGCGATGGCCTACGGCAGCGGCAGCGTACCGCGCTGCGACAAGCTGTTCGGACCGGGCAATGCCTTCGTTACCGAGGCCAAGCTGCAGGTCAGCACCGATCCCGATGGTGCCGCCATCGACATGCCGGCTGGGCCGTCTGAAGTGCTGGTGATCGCCGATGCCAGCGCCCGCGCCGAGTTTGTTGCCGCCGACCTGCTGTCGCAGGCCGAGCACGGGCCGGACTCGCAGGCCATTCTGTTGACCGACTGCGCGGCGCTGGCCGAGCAGGTTGTCATCGAACTTGCCAGTCAGACCGCCACGCTGGCCCGCGCCGGGATTCTTGCGCAGGCCATGCAGCACGTCCGGCTGGTGGTGGTCGCCGATATCGAGCAGGCGCTGAGCCTATCCAACGACTACGCGCCCGAACATCTGATTCTCGCCGTGGCGTCGGCGCGCGGGTGGCTGGACCGGGTGCAGACTGCTGGCTCGGTGTTTCTTGGCCACTGGTCGCCGGAGGCGCTGGGCGACTACTGCAGCGGCACCAACCATGTGCTGCCGACCTACGGCGCGGCGCGCGCCTGGAGCGGCGTCTCAGTGGCGAGCTTCTGCAAGCTCATCACGGTGCAGGAGGTCGACCAGGCCGGGCTGGCGCGGATCGGCCCCAGCGCCATGATCCTGGCCCGCGCCGAGCAGTTGGCGGCGCACGAGCAGGCCATATCCCGGCGGCTGCGGCTGCTTCCGGAGCAGCCGGCGTGAGCGGCGTACTGGATATCCTGCGCCCGGACCTGCGCCGCTTCGCCGGCTACTCGTCGGCCCGCAAGGAGGCCAGCGGCGGCAGCATTCTGCTCAATGCCAATGAGAGTCCCTGGGCTGTGCCGGGCGATATGCTCGGGCTCAATCGCTATCCCGAGCCACAGCCGGCGGCGCTGCTGGCGCGGCTGGCGGCGCTCTACGGCGTTGCAGCGGATCGGCTGCTGGTGGGGCGGGGCAGCGATGAAGCCATTGACCTGCTGACCCGCGCCGCCTGCCGTGCGGGTCGCGATGCGGTGATCATTTCCGCCCCGACCTTTGGAATGTACGCGGTCTGCGCGCAGGTGCAGGACGCATTGGTGATCAACGTTCCGCTGGTTGCCGGACGCGATTTCGCGCTTGACGTTGACGCGCTGATCGCCGCCGTGGATGAGCGGGTAAAGATCGTCTACGTATGCTCGCCCAACAACCCGACCGGAGCGGCAGTAGCGCTGGCCGACATCGAGCGGATCGCGCTGGCGATTGAGGGCAGAGCGCTGCTGGTGGTCGATGAGGCCTACGCCGAGTTCAGCGCCGGCAGCAGCGCAGTGGCTCTGCTCGGACGCTATCCGCATCTGGCGGTGCTGCGCACGCTGTCCAAGGCCTACGGCCTGGCTGGGGCGCGAATTGGCAGCCTGATCGCCGACCCGGCCGTGATTGCCGTGCTGCGCACCATCATGGCGCCGTATCCGCTGCCGGCGCCCTGCGTCGCGGCAGCGCTGGCGGCGCTCAGCGACAGTGCCACCGCGCTGGCGCGCAGTCGAATCGCCCTGCTGCGCTCCGAGCGGGCGCGGATGGCACGCACCCTGCGCGCGCTGCCGCAGGTGCGAAAGGTGTTCGATTCCGAGGCCAACTTCCTGCTGGTGCGGTTTGTCGATGCGGCGGCCAGCTATCGACAGGCGCTGGCGGCCGGGCTGGTGCTGCGCGATCCCAGCCGGCAGCCGGGGCTGGAGAACTGTCTGCGGATATCGATCGGCACGCCAGAAGAAAACGAGCAGCTGGTCCGGGTGCTCAGCAGCGTGGAGCAATCAGCACTCTCGGCTGATCGGAAACAGGAGGCACGTGCATGATCCGCATTGCGTTCGTTGATCGCGACGGCACGATCATCGAAGAGCCAGCCGACCAGCAGATCGACAGCTACGCCAAGCTGCGCTTTGTTGCTGACGTCATCCCAGCGCTGCTGCGCATTCAGCAGGCTGGATTCGAGCTGGTGATGGTCAGCAATCAGGACGGTCTGGGTACCGCCAGCTTCCCGCGCGAGAGCTTCGACGCACCGCATGCGCTGATGATGCAGGTGCTGGAGTCGCAGGGCATCCGCTTCCGCGAAGTGCTGATCGACCCGAGCTTTCCGCATGACAACTCAGCCAGCCGCAAGCCGGGACTGGGCATGGTGATGCACTACCTGCGTGATCGCGGCATTGATCTTGCCGGCAGCGCGGTGATCGGAGATCGCGACACCGACCTGCAGTTCGCGACCAACCTGGGCGCCCGCGGCTACCGGATCGGGCCGGATCTGGACTGGCGACAGATCGCCCATCTGCTGGCCGATGCACCGCGGGTGGCTACTGTCGAACGACGTACCAAGGAGACCCGGATTCGGGTTACGGTCGATCTGGACCGGCAGCGCGATCCGGCAATCAGTACCGGGCTGCCGTTCTTCGACCACATGCTCGAACAGCTTGGCAAGCATGGCGGCTTTGCGCTGGATTTGAGTTGTGTCGGCGACCTGCAGATCGATGAGCACCACACGGTGGAGGACTGCGCCCTGGCGCTGGGGCAGGCGCTGCGCGAGGCGCTGGGCGACAAGCGCGGGATTGGTCGCTACGGTTTTGCAGACGGTGACGAGCCACCGTCCGCCGCACCGGCAGTGGGATTTCTGCTGCCGATGGACGAGACGATTGCGCGCGCCGCGCTGGATTTTTCCGGCCGGCCCTACTTCGTGTTTGAGGGTGCGTTCGGCCGCGAGCGCGTTGGCGACCTGCCCACCGAGCTGGTCGCGCATTTCTTCCGCTCGCTGTGCGAATCGGCGGGCCTGAATCTGCATCTGTCGGTACGTGGAGACAACGCCCACCACATGGTCGAAGCCAGCTTCAAGGCGGTGGCGCGTGCCTTGCGGGTGGCGCTGCGTCGCGAGGGGCGCGAGCTGCCCAGCACCAAAGGAGCGCTTTGATGCAGGTGGCGGTGATCGACTCCGGCGGCGCCAACATCGGCTCGGTCTGCTACGCGCTGGAGCGGCTGGGTGTCGCCGCCGCACTGACGGCCGATGGCGAGACCATCCGCGCCGCCGAGCGCGTCATTCTGCCTGGCGTCGGCGCGGCGGCACCGGCGATGGCCCGGCTCCGCGAACTGGCGCTGGTCGACACGCTGCGCGAGCTGCGCCAGCCGCTGCTGGGCATCTGTCTTGGCATGCAGCTGCTGTTCCAGCGTTCTGAGGAGGGCGATGTCGAATGTCTGGGTCTGTTGCACGGCGTGGTGTCGAAAATGCCGGCGGCACCGGGAATCCGCATTCCGCACATGGGCTGGAACCGACTTGCGCCAACCGCGCCCTCGCGCCTGCTGCGTGGCATTGAAGCGGGCGCGCAAGCCTACTTCGTGCACAGCTACGCCGCCCCGGTCAGCGCCGACTGCATTGCCGCCAGCGATCACGGCGGGCGATTCGCGGCGATGGTCGAGCGCGGCAACGTGGCCGGCACACAGTTTCACCCGGAGCGCTCCGCCGCAGTCGGTGCCCGCATCCTCGAGAACTTTCTCCAATGAGCTTTATCGTCTATCCCGCCATCGACGTGCGCGAGGGCCGCGTGGTCCGGTTGCGGCAGGGCGACTATGACCAGGAAACGCGCTATGCCGCTGATCCCTGCACCCTGGCGGCTCGCTATGCGGAGCAGGGCGCCGGCTGGCTGCACCTGGTTGATCTGGACGCTGCGAAGGCCGGCGGCTACACCCTTCATGCGCTGCTTCAGCGACTGAAATCGGACACGGGACTGCGCGTGCAGACCGGTGGCGGAGTGCGCAGCGAGGCCGACGTTGCGGCGTTGATCGATGCCGGCGCGGATCGGGTAGTGCTGGGCTCGCTGGCGATCAATGCGCCGGAGCAGGTGGCAGCCTGGATCAGCACTTTCGGCGCGGAGCGGATCGTGGTGGCGCTGGATACCCGTCAGGTCGATGGGGTCTGGCAGCTTCCCGTGCACGGCTGGACCGCCGCGTCGACCTGGTCGCTTTCGGAGGCGCTCACGTTCTATTCGGAGCGGGGACTGCGCCATCTGTTGAGTACCGACATTGACCGGGACGGCATGCTGGCGGGGCCGAATCTTGCGCTGTATGCCTTGATCCGCGGACAGGCGCCCGGACTGTTGGTGCAGGCATCGGGTGGGGTGCGGAATGCGGACGATGTGCGCGCAGCGCGGGCGGCGGGATGTGCGGGGGTGGTGTTGGGAAGGGCGTTGTTGGAGGGGCTGCTGGATTTGCCTGCGGCGTTGGGGGTGGAGGAGTGAGTCGCGTTTCGCGCCGCGGCGGGGTAGGTCCATTGGTAGAGCGGAGCTTGCTC
>JBBRBN010000098.1:0-11058 GCA_038205755.1 Lysobacterales bacterium
CAGCGCCGGATGAAGGTGCACATTCGATTTGCCGATCTGCTGCCACGCCGGGCCGCCGCGATAATGGGCTGCAAGCCTTGTGCAGAGCAGATCGTTCGCTTGGCGACCGATTTGCTCTACTGAGGATTGGGGCTAATCAGGAGCGTTGATGCTGTAGAAAAACCCCTTTTTGTGGATTGATCGTCAAGTGCCGAAAAAAGTGACCTCACAGAACGCGCCACAATCGACGCGCTGCATCTTGGGAGGGGTTCAAGTACCCCCGCAGGTACCCGCGGAATCGGCTGAATTTCCGACCCGCATAGTTTTTCTACAGCCTCGTTAGGCATTAATGGGAGCGACCATGGAGTTCGTTGAAATACAAACAGAAGCCCTTGAAGTTCTTACCGCTGCTGATGGACGATTTCTCTGCGCCTATCAGGTATGCCAAGCGCTAGAGCGGAAATATGGGAGGCTTTGGGGGCGCTTGATCAATGAGTACCCCTCGGTCGATGCCAGAATTCCAATGGGTGAAGGGACTGGCCGCCATTATTCTCCCGCAAGTTTTGTTGCCGGAGCACTTGCGCACTTCGCGAGATCGCCAGAAAACCACGTGAGGCAAGAAACATTTTCCTGCGAGGGCGTTTCTTTCTCCGGCGTCGGCTCGGGCAACACCGAGCATTTCGTTGGGATATGGGCTGTTAATTTCTAAATATGTGGCGAAGCGGACTGCTTCGAGAGGCTTCAATGTTTCCTGATATTTCATCGAGGCGCAGCCGCTTACCACGGCGTTAGAACCCATGTTGGCGAGTGTTTTCTCGGTGGTGCGGCTTCATGAAAACGCGGGATCTGGCCGGGTCCGGGAGGAGACCGGGACATCCACTTTTCCGAATTTTCCGACAGCTTGATGGGCGCTTTTCTGACGGACATGGCTTTCGGTTGGGAAGATGCTGGTCACCATGACCTACCCCTGTACGAAAAGGGGACGGGGGTAATTACGTCGGCTGCTTGAAGTGAGCTGAGCATCGTAGGAGAACTCCTACATGTATTACATGCATTTGCCGATCGCCGGATGCCGAGGCGAAGAAAGCGGTTCTGTACAGCCACAATCTGCCGTGGCCAGGGTGCCGGTGGTGTGGGTATCCATGATCGGTATCCATGATCGGTAGTAGCTCACACCATCCGGGCGTGGCAAACGTCCTCCTGCGGACGAGGAGTCGACTGGGGCCAACAGCGACCACCGCGGCCCCGACGAAAAGCGCCGCTCGATGACCCCGGATCAAGTGAGGGGCAGGCGCTGGGCGCAGCGCCTCAAGCGCGTCTTACTCCGGGCATCCTGCCCTCCGCCCTTCGGGCCAGCCTTTCGGCTGTTCCAAATCGCTCCAGGCGATTTGGTCAACATCGACGTGAGCACGTGCGGCCACAGCGGCGGCGCGATCAAATCTCGGCCCGATCCAAACTGGCCCCGTCAACACTGCGCCCATTCGAAGCTGGCTCAATCGACGCTGACTCAATCGACGCTGACTCAATCGAAGCTGGCCCAGTCGACGTTCGCCGCGGCTGAACGCAGGGCCGCGCGCGCTGCTGTATCGTGCCGGGATGTTCGCGCCACCCGCCCGCTCTGTGCTGCGCCGTCTGCTCTGCCTGCTGCTGGCGCTGAGCTTGGCCGTGCCGGCATGGGGCTTGGCTTCCCCTGCCGGAAAGCCTGCAGGCGAGAGTGACACGGCGGCGTCCAGCGTCGAATCGGCGCCGCAGCCCGAAGCCGAACCGCCCTGCCCGATGCATGCGGCGGCCACTTCGGCGGCAGCCGCGCCATCGGTCGCCTCGGCGTCAGCCGCGCCATCGGCCGCTTCGGCTGAGGCTGAACTCGCCGACTGCTGTCAGCACCCGGCCGGCCTGCATCAGAACTGCGGGGACCACTGCAGCAGCTGCGCCGCCGGCTGCAGCTGCCCGCGCCCGCCGGCCGGTCTGGAAGCCCTTGAGCTGAGCCTCGCGACCGGCGGCGTCGAAGCCCGCCACGGCAGGCTGCCCGACCGCATCCGCCCCGACGCTCCCCAGCCCAACCTCCTGCGGCCCCCTGCCCTCGGCTAAAGCTCGCCCTGTATGACGCCCTAGTCGGCGTCGGCGTTCTTTCTTCCGAGGTGCCCCATGTCCCGTTTCGCTTTCAGCGGCTTTCGTCGCCCGAGCCTGTGCTCGCCGCCGTCCTTTTTGCTGCCGTCCTTTCTGCTGCTTGTCTTCTGCGTTCTGGCGGCAGGCGCTTCCTGGGTCGCCCACGGTGCGCCCCAAGCTGAGCCTGCGGCCGCCCGTGCGGGCTACGTCTGCCCGATGCATTCGCAGATCCGCGGCGACGCCGGCGACAGCTGTCCGATCTGCGGCATGCGCCTGGTGCAGCGCGCGCCGGCTGCCGATGCCGAAGCACAGACAGCGACGCCTGCAGCGGCTGCCGCTGCGCCCGCTGACCACGACCACGACCACGCGGCCGCGAGCGGCGCGCGAGACGCGACCCTGCCTAGCGACAAAGCGGCGCCGCCGCTGCCCGGCACGGCCGCCGCGAGCAGCCCAGCCAAGGCCGGTGCCTACGTCTGCCCGATGCATCCGCAGATTCGCGGCGACGCAGGCGACAGCTGTCCGATCTGCGGGATGCGGCTGGTGCAGCGCGCGCCGGCTGACGCGCCGGCTAACGCTTCAAGAATGACGACGTCTGCAGCGGCTGAAGCTGCGCCCGCTGACCTCCATCACGGCCACGACCACGGCTCTGATCAAGATCACACGGACCCGACCACGAGCGCCCCCGCCCTGCCTGCAGCGACAGCGGCGCCCGCCCTGCACGGCACGGCCGGCGCAGACACCCGAGCCGACGCCGGCGCCTACGTCTGCCCGATGCATCCGCAGATCCGCGGCGACGCGGGCGACAGCTGCCCGATCTGCGGGATGGCGCTGGTGCGGCGCGCGGCCAGCAGCGATGCGATGTCCCAGTCCGGCACGAGCGTCGAAGCGCCCGGGCTTACGATCAGCGCCGTCGCGCTGCAGCGGCTGGGCGTGCGCACCGGCGTGGTTGAGCGCCGCCAGCTCAAGCCCGTTCAGCGCGCTCCCGGGCGCGTACTGGCCCTGCCCGCTGGGCAGCGCCGGGTGCAGGCGCGGGTCGAGGGCTGGCTTGAACGGCTGCACGTGCGAGCCGTCGGCGAGCGGGTGCGCGCCGGGCAGGTGCTGGCGGAAATCTACTCGCCCGAGATCGAGCGCATCCGCCCCGAGTTTGCGCTGGGCGAAGCGGCCGCCGCCGGCGCCGCTGAGCGTCTGCGCCGGCTCGGCCTTGCCGCGGCCGACATCGAACGCATCCGCGAAGGCGGCCGCGCGCGCATTCCGCTGCGCGCGCCGGTCAGCGGCGTGATCCGCGCCATCGAGGTGCGCGAGGGCGCGCGGGTCAGCGCCGAAAGCGTGCTGTTCGATATCGACGGTCTCGACGGCCGCTGGATCGAGGCGCGGCTGCCGCTGGCGCAGGCGATCGCGCTGGGCGAAGTCGCATCCGCTCGCCTGCGCCTGCCGGGCAGCGCGGAAACTATTGCGCTGGAGGGCGCGTGGGAGCGCCTGCCGCAGGTGGATCCGCTCACCCAGACTCAGGCGCTGCGGCTGGCGGTCGATGCTGAGCAGGTGGCGCTGCCGCTGGAGGCCTATGTCGAGCTGGAATTGACCGGCGCACCGCGGCCCGCGCAGCTGCTGATTCCGCGCAGCGCGGTGATCCGCACCGCTGAAGGCGCGCGGGTGGTGCAGCGCGCGACCAACGGCGAACTGCGGCCGCGCGCGGTGAGCCTTGGCGCCTTCGCTGGCGATCAGGTCGAGGTCGTTTCGGGCCTGAACGAGGGTGACGCGATCGTCGTCTCCGGTCAGTTTCTGCTCGATGCCGAAGCGGATCTGACCGGCGCGCTGCAGCGCCTGTTCGGCAGCGAGGCGGCGCCTTCGGCAACCGGCCATGCCCATGAGCATTGAAGCCCTGATCCGCGCCTCGCTGGCCAACCGCGGCCTGGTGCTGGTTGCCGCTGCGCTGCTCGCCCTGGCAAGTCTTGTGTCGGTGCAGGGCCTCAAGCTCGACGCCATTCCCGACCTGTCCGACACCCAGGTGATCGTGCGCGGCAGCTGGCCGGGGCAGGCGCCGCAGATCATCGAAGACCAGCTCACCTATCCACTTTCCACCGAGCTGCTGGCGGTGCCGAAAGCCAAGGCGGTGCGCAGCTTTTCGATGTTCGGCGACGCCTTCGCCTACGTGCTGTTCGAGGACGGAACTGATCTCTACTGGGCGCGCTCGCGCGTGCTGGAGCAGCTCGGCCAGCTGCAGGGCCGGCTGCCGGCCGGGGCGACCTTGGAGCTGGGGCCGGACGCCACCGGCGTCGGCTGGATCTACCAGTACGCGCTGATCGACCGCAGCGGAGCGCGCGACCTGGGCCAGCTGCGCAGCCTGCAGGACTGGCTGCTGCGCTTTGAGCTGCAGCGGGTGCCCGGCGTTGCCGAGGTCGCTGCGGTCGGCGGCTTCGTCAAACAGTTCGAGGCGGTGATCGACCCGCTGCGACTGCAGCACCACGGGCTGACGCTGGATCAGCTGCTGCAGGCGCTGAGCGGCGCCCACGCCGAGCGCAGCGGCGCGCGGCTGGAGCTGGCCGAGGCCGAGTATCTGATCCGCGGCAGCGGGCTGATCCGCAGCCTCGACGACCTCGGCGCAGTGCCGACCGGAGTCCTGGTCGAGGGCACGCCGCTGCTGCTGCGCGACGTCGCCGAAATCCGCGAAGCGCCGATGAGCCGAGTCGGCATCGCCGAGCTCGACGGCGAAGGTGAAGCCGTCGGCGGCATCGTGGTGATGCGCGACGGCGAGAACGCGCGCGCGGTGATCGAGGCGGTCAAGCAGCGCATCGAACAGCTGCGCCCGGGGCTGCCGGCGGGAGTGGAAATCATTGAGGTCTACGACCGCTCGCAGCTGATCGACCGCGCGGTCGACAACCTGTCGGGAAAGCTCATGGCCGAGCTGGCGATGGTGGCGCTGGTCTGCGTGCTGTTTCTGATGCACGCGCGCTCGGCGCTGGTGATCGTGATCACCCTGCCGTTAGGCGTGCTGGTGGCGCTGGCGATCATGCGCTGGCAGGGGCTGTCGGCCAACATCATGTCGCTGGGCGGCATTGCGATCGCCATCGGCGCGATGGTCGATGCCTCGATCGTGATGGTTGAGAACACGCACGTGCAGTTGGCCCGCTACGCACGCCAGCACGGCCGTCCAGCGCAGGGGCCCGCGCACTGGAAAATCGTCTCCGAAAGTGCGCAGCAGGTTGGCCCGGCGCTGTTTTTCTCGCTGCTGATCACCGCGCTGTCGTTCCTGCCGGTGTTCGCGCTCGAAGCCCAGGAAGGCCGCATGTTTGGCCCGCTGGCCTGGACCAAGACCTGGGCGCTGCTGGTGGCCGCGGTGCTGGCGGTGACCCTGGTGCCGGTGCTGATGGGCCTGCTGATCCGCGGCCGCGTGCGCGATGAATCGCAGCACCGCATCACCAATGGCTTGAGCCGGCTGTATGCGCCGGTGCTGGACGCCGCGCTGACGCATCCGCGCACGGTGATCGCGATCGGCCTGCTGCTGTGTGTCAGCGCGCTGTATCCGCTGTCGCGGCTGGGCAGCGAGTTCATGCCTGACCTGGAGGAAGGCGACCTGCTGTACATGCCGACCACCCTGCCGGCGCTGTCGCCCGCCAAGGCCTCCGAACTGCTGCAGCAGACCAATCAGGCGATCCGCGAAGTGCCCGAGGTGCTGCAGGTGTTCGGCAAGGCCGGCCGCGCCGACAGCGCGACCGATCCCGCGCCGCTGAGCATGCTGGAGACGGTGGTGCGGCTGCGGCCGGAATCCGAATGGCGGCCCGGCATCAGCCGCGCCGACATCGAGGCCGAACTCGCCGCGATCGTGCAGCTGCCCGGATTGACCAACGCCTGGGTGCCGCCGATCCGCAACCGCATCACCATGCAGGTCAGCGGTATCCGCACGCCGCTGGGCCTGCGCGTCAGCGGGCCGGATCTGCCGACGCTTACCGCCGAGGCCGACCGGCTGGCGCGCGTGCTCGGCGGCGTGGCCGGCACGCGCTCGGCGTTCGCCGACCGCGCCGCGCAGGCGCGCGAGATTCTGATCACGCCGGACCGCGAAGCGCTGGCCCGCTATGGCCTGAGCATGGCCGAGCTGCAGGACTGGATCGGCTTCGGGATCGGCGGCGCCGCGGTGCTGGACGCGGTGATTGGCCGCGAGCGCTATGCGGTCGCGCTGCGCGTGGCCGCCGACTGGCGCGACAGCCCCGAAGCGCTTCGCGAGCTGCCCATCCAAACCACGAGCGGCGCCGAGATTCGGCTTGGCCAGGTGGCCGAGGTCAGCATCGAGAACGGCCCGGCGATGATCCTGAGCGAGGACGCGCGGCTGTCGACCTATGTGTTCATTGATCTGGCCGAGCGCGACCTCGGCGCCTGGATCGAACGCGCCGAACGTGCGCTGGCCGAACAGCCTGGAGCAAGCGGCACGGCCTGGGCCTGGGCCGGCAGCTATGCCTACCTGCAGCGCGCCGCCGAACGCCTGCAGCTGGCGGTGCCGCTGACCCTGCTGATCGTGTTCGGCCTGCTGTATGCCGCCTTCCGTCGCTTCGGCGAGGCGGCGCTGCTGATGCTGACCCTGCCGCTGGCCCTGGTCGGCGGGCTGTGGCTGCTGTGGCTGCTCGACTACGCCGGATCAGTCGCGGTCGCCGTCGGTTTCATCGCGCTGGCCGGCGTCGCCGCGGAGTTCGGCGTGGTGATGCTGATCACCCTGGATTCGGCGGTGCAGGACGCACTGCGCGCGGCGCGTGCGGCCAATGAGAATCTCAAACAGCAGCTGGCGCGGATCGACGCCGCGCTGCGCGAAGGCGCGCTGAGCCGGCTGCGGCCCAAGCTGATGACCGTCGTCACCCTGTACGCCGGCCTGCTGCCGATGATGTTCGGCCACGAGGCCGGCGCCGCCACCCTGCAGCGGATCGTCGCGCCCATGCTGGGCGGCATGCTCAGCGCCCCGCTGCTGTCGATGCTGCTGCTGCCGGCGGCCTACCGCCTGCTGCTGCAGTGGCGGCTGACCCGCGCGGCCAAGGAGAGTCCGCAATGAGCGCTGTCCACACTCCGTCCAATCCCTCGGCCGTCGCCGCGCTGAATGCCAAGGCCGCGATGCGCTTTCGTAACCTCGCACTGGCCGTGCTCAGCGCGCTCGCCACGCTCGCGCTGATCGGCTGCGCGCCGCTCGCCCCGCGCCCTTCAGTCGATACTGCGGACGCCCTCGCCAGCGCCCTGCCGCAGTCGGCGCCGGCGGAGTTCGACAGCCTTGGCCGCGCTGCAGCGCTGGCGGATGACGGCGGCGAACTCGACAGCGCCGCCGTCACCCGTCGCGTACTGCTGCGGCATCCGCAGCTCGCCGCCGCTCGCGCTCGCCTTGAGGGCGCCGAGCTCGACGCCTGGCTGATTGTCCAGCCCGCACAGCCAATGCTGCGGCTGATGCCGATGCTCAGCGAGGGCCGCTTTCGGCTGGAGGCGCTGCTGATGCAGCCGCTGGCCGAATGGCTGAGCCGCGACCTGCGCACGCGCCTGTCGCAGGTCGAGGCCGAGCGCGCCAGCGCCGAGCTGGTCGATCAGGTGCTGGGCGCGGTCATCGAGGCGCAGCGGGCGTTCCACGCCGCCATCGTCGCCGAGCACCACGCCGAGCTGCAGACCGAGCGTGTCGCGCTGGCGCAGCAACAGCTCGATCTGATCGAGGCCCGCCTGCGCAGCGGCGAAACCGATGCCGCGGCGCTGATCGAATCGCGCGCGGCCGTCGCCCGAGCGCGCGCGCAGGCGGCCCGCAGCATGAGCATGCGCGTCGATGCGCGCGCCGCGCTGGCGGCCGCCCTGGGCGAATCCAGCGCCGCCGAACTGCGCATTCCGATACAGCTGCCGCCGCTGCTGCAGGTGCTGCCGCCGCAGCCCGAGCAGGCCATCGAAAACGGCCTGCGCGAGGCTTCACCGGAGATCCGTTCCGCCCGCCTGCGGGTCGAGTCTGCCGAGCTTCGAGGCCTGCTGCTGGATCACTGGAGCAGCCGCTGGATGCCCCGCGCCGGCGTCGCCGGCATGCGCGGCGGCGACATGTCCGAGGCGCGGCTGGAACTCGAAGTCGCCCTGCCGCTGTGGGGCCGGCCTGATCTCGAAGTGGATCGCGCGGGCGCCTCGGCGCGCGAAGCTAGCGCTCTGCGCGAAGCAGCCGAGCGAGCGCGCGCGCTTGCGGCCGAACGCGCGCTCGACGCCCTGCAGCCCGCCCAGCAGGCGCTTCGCGCCGCCCGCGCGGCGGAAGCCGAAGCCGGCCGGCAGTACCGGCTTGCGCGGGCGCTGCTCAGTCGAGGCGAAGGCCGCATTGAGGCGGTCTGGGCCGCCCGCATCGCGCAGCTCGACGCTGAGCGCGAAACCATGGAGGCGGAAAGCCGGCTGCTCGGTGAAGCGCTGGCGCTGCAGCGTTTGCTGGGACGCTTCGAGACAATCGAATAGACGCGGCGCTTCAGTCCCGGGCGCTCAACAGCGTTGCAGGGAGGCCGAGTGTGGCGCGAACGCTGTTGGTCTGTGACGGTTGCATGTTCAGGGTCTCCGGTGTCAGCGAAGCAAGTCCACTCACCGTTGCTTGTCGGCGCGCGGAAACGTCGTCTCCGGCTTTTCGCCGTCAGCACCGTGTGATCACGTCGTCGCTGCCCCCAACAACCCCGCCACATCTTTGAACTTGCCATACACGGCCGGGTTTTCGCCCACCGCCAGTGCTTTGAAATGGGCGGCGCCGCACTTGATCTTGTCCGCCTCGATGCGGCGCAGATCGTCCACCAGCAGGCTGCTCTTGGTCTCCACCACGAAGTACAGCTTGTCGCCGTCCGGCGTGGCCACCAGCACGGCCCAGTCGGGGTTGTAGGTGCCCAACGGCGTCGGCACCCGAAACCAGCCCGGCAGCTTCGCATACACCTTGATGGCGGAGTTCTTCTCCAGCTGATCGGCGAATGCCCGCTCTGTGTCCGAGTCGTACATGACATGCGTGTACACGGACTTTTCGGTGTCCTGCAGCATGTTCTCCAGGTAGCCCTTCAGCTCTGCCTGCTCGAACAGGGTCTGCGCATAGAAGGCCTCGTCGCCCAAGCGCTGGTACTTGATGCCGTGCACCAGCGCATGCCGCTTGCAGCGGTTGATGGCCTCGGCGGCGATCTTGATGAATTCCTGCGGGTTGCGCTTGAAGTCGTTGAGCCGGCGGCACTTGGTCAGGATGCGGCCGATGCTGCGGCGCGTGAGCTGCGTCCGGTCCTGCAGCTCGGTCAGCACATCGGGCAGCTCGATGTCGCTCTCGTTGAGGTTCACCGTGTCCGCGCCGGCCAGTTCAGTCGCCTCCACGCCGGCCTTGCCGATGGCCATGCCGGCCTTGCGCCAGTGCAGCCGCGTCTTGGTGATGGGCGGCGCGTCAGTCAGCGCCGCGATGCAGTCCAGGATCAGCTTCTCGTTGTCGAACTGCACCCGGTACGTGGTCTTGTGCTTGATGCGATCCCACAGGGCCTTGAACTCGGCGCTGTCCAGCACCGCGCGGCGCACGGGCACGGGCCGGCGGTCGTCGGCGTTCTTCGCTTGCAGTTTGGCCGATGCCTTGCGCAGCATCTCGGCAATCAGCGTCCGTTGCGGCTCAAATGCCGGCGGCAGCAGCAGCTTGTGGTCCTTCAGGGCCTTCTTCAGCGCTTCCTGCACCCTGCCCTTGGCGTCGGTGTAGCCCTGCGCCTGCAGATAGTCGGCCAAGGTCTGCGACGCCTCGAAGCCCAGCGGCGCCTGCGTGCCGTCGGCCTGCGTCACAGGCATCGCCGCGAACATGTGGCCAGGCACCACGCCGAACTGGATCCCAGTTTCCTTCTCGATGTCCTTCTGCAGGTTCTCAGCAAACTGCTGGTAGCTCTCGGTGGCGATCACGGTCAGCGTGTTGATCACGCTGTCCTTCAGGCGCACGCCGTCCTGGTTCACGCACAGGCGCAGGCCGCGGCCGATGGTCTGCCGGCGCCAGCGTTCGGTCTCACGGGTGCTGAAGTTGCAGATCTGGAAGACGTTGGGGTTGTCCCAACCCTCTTTCAGCGCCGAGTGGCTGAAGATGAACTGCAGCGGCGACGCAAAGCCCAGCAGCTTTTCCTTGTCGCGCATGATCAGGTTGTAGGTGTCGTCGTCGGCCTTGGTCTCGCCGCTGGTGTCCTTGAACACCTCCACCGTCTTGCCGCCCACCTTCTTCTTGTCGATCGAAAAGTAGCCGTTGTGCACCTCATCGGCCGCCGCGCTCAGGTCCACCTCGGCGAACAGGCTCTGATAGTCGGGGTGTTTGGCCCAACGCTTGTATTCATCTTCGAAGATCGTCGCGTACAGGCCCTTCACCGCGTTGCCGGCGTCGTCGTACTGCCGGTACTTGTCCACCGCGTCGATGAAGAACAGGCTCAGCACCCTCACGCCCAACGGGCGCAGGCGCTTTTCTTTGTCCAGGTGCTCCTTGATCGTGCGGCGAATCATCTCGCGCTGCACGGCGGTGGCATCCACATCACCCCAAGTGTCGCCAGGGCGCAGGTACAGCTGGTTGCCGGGGATGTGCAGTTCGATGAACTGGTCGCCAGCGGCGGTGCGGATCGTGCCGATGCGTACATCGGCGTACATCGCACGCCTGGTCGTCTGCTGCAGGTCATCGCCGTCCTGAACCTGCACCACTTGCCGCTGTACAGTGCCGGCGCGGTTGTCCATGTCCAGCTCCACCTTGGCCGTGATGGCGCCGCGCTTGTTGCTTACTGAAACCAGCTTGACGAACGGTTTGTTGCCGGCGCCTTCCACGGTGGCAGCGGCCACCTCGATCTGCTTGACCAGCTTCTGCTCGAACGCGTCCACGGCATCCAGCCGGTAAACCATGTTGTGCTTGTCCACATGGGTGGCCGAGTAGCGCAGGCTGCACAGCGGGCTCATGCGGTCCAAGGCGAGCTTGCCCCGGCCACCGTCACCGCCGTCCACGCTTTGAGGCTCGTCGACGATCAGGATCGG
>JBBRBN010000099.1:0-10817 GCA_038205755.1 Lysobacterales bacterium
CACCTTGACTGTGACGGCGGACTCGCCGCGGTTCTCCCAGTACCAGCCATGGGTGCCGTCGAACGGCGCGGTGAAGGTGCCAGACGCACTGCGTTGTGAAGCTTCGACCGAGTAGGAAGTCCATGGCCCCTTCTCGGCAGGACGCTCGCCATGCATGTCGATCGCGACGTCGCCGTCGGCGGTCCATTGGTAGACCACGCCTTCGCCCACGGCAAGCAGCATCTTCAGTTCGACGCCCTTGCCGGGTTCTAGGATCACCGTCATCGACTCGCTGCGAGGGGACTTGCCCGTTGCAACGGGTGCCAAGGCTTCAATCGCGAACGTCTGTTTGTCGTTGCTGCCGAAAGCCAGCTCAGCCTTGGCAGCCTCAACCGCGTTGCGAGCCTGTATATCGGCTGAGACGTTGTCAGCCGCCGCGAGAGGCGTTAGATCGTCAATGTCATCGCCATCGATAGCCGCCAGCGTCGTCAGACCGAGCCTCGCGCCGACACCGGTTGGATCGATGCCGTATTCGGCAGGCATAACGGTAGTAACGAGCAGGACCCCGGCTACAGCGGCTGCAATCAGGGTGGCATTGATCAACCGCCCGGCGCTGGGCAGAGGCTGATGCGTGGAAGAGGTGTAGGACATTAGAACCTCGAATCAGGAGACGAAGTAACCGGTGAGCTGATAGCCGATCAGCAAAAAGCCGGCCGACATGACGATGGCGTTGACCGTAAAAGCCTGACGCGCAAACGCCTCAGTGCGACGCCAGAAACCCATCACGATCAGGATGCCGGCAAGCGCCAACAGCTGGCCGAGCTCGACGCCGACGTTGAACGCAAGCATGTTCGGCACGAGGCCATCGGCGGACAGGTCGAAGTCCTGCAGCTTGGTCGCAAGACCCAGGCCATGAAATAACCCGAAGATCAGCACGGCGGCTTTGGTATTGGGCTGCACGCCGAACCAACGCTTGAACGCGCCCAGATTGTCGAGCGACTTGTAAACGACCGACAGCCCGATGATCGCGTCAACCAGATACGGATTGACGTGCAGGTCACCCAGCACGCCAGCCAGCAGCGTCACGCTGTGGCCCACCGCAAATAGCGTCACGTAGATGGTGACGTCGCGCATTCGATAGAGAAAAAAGACGACACCCAGCAGGAACAGCAGGTGGTCGTAGCCGGTGACCATGTGCTTGGCCCCGAGATAGGTGTAGATCACCAGCTGACGACCGCTGCTTTGTTCTAAAAACGCCTGATCACCGCCGGTGACGCCGTGCGCCCACGCCAGCGAAGTAGCCAGCAGCAGCGAAAGACCGCTCAGCGCAAAAAGCCAACGACGGCTCACGTGACTGACTCCGGCACGACGTCACTATCCCGATGCAGCAGTCGATACAGCGCCGGCAGCACCAGGAGCGTCAACAGCGTCGATGACAAAATGCCGCCGATCACCACGGTCGCCAGCGGTCGCTGCACTTCTGCACCCGTGCCGACATTTAGCGCCATCGGCACGAAACCCAGCGAGGCCACCAGTGCGGTCATCAGCACCGGCCGCAGACGCCCGATTGCGCCGTCGATAATCGCGTTGTCGATCCGAGCACCCTGCTCACGCAGCTTGCGAATGAAGGTGATCATTACTAAGCCGTTGAGCACCGCCACGCCCGACAGCGCGATGAAGCCGACGCCTGCTGAAATCGAAAACGGGATGTCGCGTAGCCACAGCGCCGCCACGCCGCCGGTGAGCGCCAAGGGCACGCCGCTGTAGACGATGAGTGCGTCACGGCCGGAGCCAAACGCCATAAACAACAGGGCGAAAATCGCTATCAGGGTCACAGGGACAACGATTTGCAGGCGGTTGGTCGCTGAAATCAACTGCTCAAACATGCCGCCGTAGTCGATCCAGTAGCCTTCGGGCAACTCAACGCCGACGTCAATTCGACTGCGCAGATCTTCAACAAAGGTGCCCAAGTCTCGATCGCGCACGTTGGCGGTGACGACCACGCGGCGTTTGCCGTTTTCTCGGCTGACTTGATTGGGGCCGGGGGCGATATCGAGACTGACCAGTTCGCCCAAGGGCACATAGGCCGCGTCCTGCGTCATGGAAACGCCAGGCGGATGCGCCATCGCACTGATCGATGACGCGGGCAGCGCAATGGGCAGCTCCGCCAATCGGTCTAAGTCGGTGCGTAATGCCTCAGGCAAGCGAACCACGATGTCGAATCGCCGATCACCCTCAAACAGCTGCCCCGCCGTGCCGCCTCCCATCGCAATCGACACCGCCTCCTGCACCTCTTCCAAGCTCAAACCATATCGAGCGAGCGCCTCACGATTCGGCGTCACGGTCAGCACCGGCAACCCGGTCACCTGCTCAACTTTGACATCCGCCGCGCCGGGCACCTGGGCGGCGATAGATTCCACCGCTTCGCCGAGCGCCACCAGCTGCTCCAAATCATCACCGAACACTTTGATCGCGACATCCGCACGCACGCCAGCGATCAGCTCGTTCATGCGCATCTGCACCGGCTGCGTGAACTCATAGTTGTTGCCGGGAATTTCGCGAACCGCGTCTTCCAATTCGTGAATCAACTCGGACTTGAGCTTGCGCGGATTCGGCCACTCGCTGCGATCTTTCAGCATGATGAAGGTGTCGGCCACCGACGGCGGCATCGGATCGGTAGCGACCTCCGCCGTACCGATTTTCGACACCACGATCTCGACTTCAGGAAACTGCTTTATCCGGGCTTCAAGCTGCGTTTGCATGCCGACGGCCTGATAAAGGCCCGTGCCGGGGATGCGCAAGGCGTGCATGGCGATGTCGCCCTCGTCCAGACTTGGGATGAACTCAGCGCCCAGCCGAGTGGCCAGCAGCGCACTCGCGCCGACCAGCAGCACGGCACCCAGCAGCACCGCCATCCGCCAGCGCAGCGCTGTTTGCAGCAGCGGCGCGTAAACCCGCTTTGCGGCAGCGACCAGCGCGTTGTCGTGCTCGGCCACTTTGCCGGATACGAACATGGCGATCGCTGCCGGCACGAAGGTCAGCGACAGCAGCATGGCGGCGATCAGCGCGATGACGACGGTAAACGCCATCGGATGAAACATCTTTCCCTCGATGCCGCTGAGCGCAAAGATCGGCAGGTAAACTGCCGTAATAATCATCACGCCGAACAGGCTGGGTTTGATCACTTCGGCGCTAGCACTCGCCGCAAGTTCGAAGCGCTCTTCACGACTAAGCAACCGACCCAGACGCGCCTGCGCTTCGCCAAAACGACGCAGACAGTTCTCAACAATGATGACCGCGCCATCGACGATGAGGCCGAAGTCGAGCGCGCCCAGGCTCATCAGGTTGCCCGACACTTTGTTCTGCACCATGCCGGTGATCGTCATCAGCATGGTGAGCGGAATCACCGCAGCCGTGATCAGAGCGGCACGCAGATTGCCGAGCAGCAGGAACAGCACGGCGATGACCAGCAGCGCGCCTTCCCACAGGTTCTTGCGCACCGTGGCGATGGTGCGGTCGACCAGCTCGGTGCGGTCGTAAACGGCCACCGCGCGCACGCCTTCTGGCAAAGACTTATTCACCGTCGCCAGTCGCTGCGCGGCGCGCTGCGAGACCGCACGACTGTTCTCACCGACCAGCATGAACACCGTGCCAAGCACGACTTCGCGGCCGTTTTCAGTGGCGGCACCCGTGCGCAGCTCGCTGCCCTCGCCGACTTCCGCGACTTCGCGCAGACGAATCGGCAGGCCGTCGCGCTGCGCGACCACCACATCGAGCAGTGCATCAACGGATTCGATTTGTCCGGGCACGCGAATCAAATACTGCTCGCCCGCGCGTTCGATATAGCCTGCGCCCGCGTTGGCGTTGTTGCGCGAGACGGCGTCGAGCAAGTCGCGCAGACTCAGGCCGTAAGCGACCAGTCGCGCCGGATCGGGCGTGATGTGAATCTGCCGCACGTAGCCGCCAATCGTATTGACCTCGGTGACGCCCTCGATATTGCGCAGCTGCGGTCTCACAACCCAATCTTGCAGGGTGCGCAGGTCGGTCGGCGACCAGGGTTCGCCGCTTGGGCCAATGACGCCCGCCTCGGCCTCCACGGTGTACATGAAAATTTCGCCGAGGCCCGTGGTGACCGGGCCCATACTCGGCTCGATGTCTGGCGGCAGCTGGCTTTTGGCCGTTTGCAGGCGCTCGGCGACCTGCTGGCGGGCGAAATAGATGTCGGTGCCGTCATCGAAAACGGCAGTCACCTGCGATAGGCCGTAGCGAGAAATTGATCGCGTGTAGTCGAGACGCGCAAGACCCGCCAGCGCGGTTTCGATGGGATAGGTCAGGCGCTGTTCGGTTTCCAGCGGTGAGTAGCCGGGCGCTTCGGTGTTGATCTGCACCTGCACATTGGTGATGTCGGGCACCGCGTCAATCGGCAGGCGCTGATAGCTCCAGCCGCCGAGTACGGCAAGGCAAAACACCAGCAGCAGCACCAGCCATCGATGCGCGATGGACAGGCGAATGATGCGTTCAAGCATGCCAACGGGCTCAATGGTCATGGCTGGCACCGGATTTTTCGATATCGGCCTTGATCAGAAAGCTCTGTTCGGTGACGTAGCGGGTGTCGGGCTTTAGTCCGCCGAGCACCTCAACGTGCTCATCGTCCTGTTGGCCGAGTTCGAGCATGCGCACTTCATAGTTCTCGCCGCCGATTTGCGCGAACACCACGGTGAAATCGCGGAAGCGCTGCAGCGCGATCCGCTTTACGGCGAGCGGCACCACGCGCGAGCCGATCGTGATCTCGGCCTGCACCGCCATGCCCGGACGCCACTCGCCGTTCGGATTGGCTAGCACCGCACGCGCGACGACGGTCTGGCTGGCGGCGCTAGCGAGCGGCAGCAGGCGATCTAACGTGGTCTCGGCGACTTGCTCACCGACGGTTGAACTCACTCGCATGGCTTGACCGGCAGCGAGCTTGGCGGCGTCCATACCGAAGGCGTTGAACTCCACCCACACCGTTGACAGGTCAGCGATTTCAAACAGCGCGCCGTCGCCGGCCACGTCACCGACATTGGTGTGCCGCGCCAATACGATGCCGGACAAGGGCGAGGTCACCGCGAACGTGCGGAGACTGTCGCGATTCTCAACGATGGCAAGGGTTTGCCCCGCTTTTACCTCATCGCCCAAACCGACGCGCACCTCGCGCACAGGCCCTGAAAAACGCGAGCGCACCTCAGCAAAGCGATTGGCGTCCATCGCCACGCGCCCCATCAAACGAACGCGCTGATGAATGGTGGCCGGGCCGGCTGTCTCCGTGCGCACGCCCGCGACCTCGGCGACCGCCGCCGGCATTTCCGTGCGGCCTTCGTAAGAATCAAATGTCCATCGATGTGATTTGCCGGCATGTTCGGCGACCACGACAACATCAAACGAATGCGGCTCAGTGACGACGCCATCGCCCACCAGCACGTCGCCCTGCGGCGTGAACTGAAAGCGATTGACCTCGCCATCCAGCCGTGAAAGTTCGATAGTCGCGCGGACATCGCCCGGCGGCAGCGGTTGGCCGTCTTGAAATGCGTAGAGACGGTATTCCGGCGGCACGCCGGTCTCGTAAATCGTCACCTCAAGCGCAAAGTCGCCATCGCGCAGCAGACGGCCGCGATGCGGGCCGCGTTCGTAGTCAGCCTCCTCTGCGCCGTGCCCATCCATGTGGCCTGCTTCATCGTGGCCATGTTCATCGTGGGCTCCGCCACACCCGGCAGCAAAAGCGGTCAGCAGGACGATCAAAAAAATATGCGCGTAGTTCATGGGGTCACTCCTGCGGACGCGGTGGACCGCTCAATATCGGCAAGCAGTTGGTGATAGCGCGCTGCGGTGGCCACGCGCTCTAGCTGCAGCTGCAGCAAGGTGGCTTGCGTCTGGGTGAGCTGAAGGATCGAGTAGCGCGCGTTGTCGTAGCCAAGCTGGGTCAGCGCCAGGCCTTGTTTCGCTGCCGGAATCATTCGGTCGGTCAAGGCATCGAACGCCGTGCGCGCGTGGCGCAGCTCCTGAACGTGCGTAAAGAGCTGCTGGCGCACTTCGAGCCCGGCCACCTGCTGACGCGCGTCTAGCTCGACTTGCTCGGCATCATTGCGGGCGATGGCGAACGCGCTTCGCGTTTCAGTGCCGAACGGCATAGCGAACGACAATACGAGGCCCTGATCATCCAGCGCCTCAAGCCGACGAATACCCACGCTTAGCGAGAGATCAGGACGTGCCGAAGCACGCGCTACCTCGCGATCAGCCTGCAGTCGCTTATCGTCCAACACAAAAGCCGCGACTTCTGGCGTATCGGCCAGTCGCTCTGCTAACGCTTCGAATTCAGGAAGCTCAGGCAGCACCAGCAGGTCGCCCGTCACCTCAATCGACCGCGGTGAGGATTCACCCCATAGCGCGACCAGCGCGAACTGCGCGCTCGCCAGTTCATGCTCAGCGTGCTCGTGGTCGATCTCGGCGCGAACCACGGCAATCTGCGCCAGCGCCTGATCGGCCTCGGGCGCAACGCCACGCTTCACGCGCTCGCGCACGGCGGCCTCGGTTTCGCGCGTGAGCGCCCACTGCTGGGATGCCAGCTCAAGCTCAAGCTGACCCTCAGCAACCGCGATAAAGCGGCGCGTGGTTTCAGCGGCTAGATCAAGCTGGCGTTGGCGTACGACATTCTGCTGGCGCTCGACTTCGGCTCGCCCAAACGCCTGCCGCGCGGCGCGCTTGCCGCCCAGTTCAATGACGTGGCCCAATCGAAGCGTTGTCTCGGCGCTGTGGACTCCCGACAGCGAACCGGTCCCTCCGATATTCTCGAGATCGGCCGCAAACGTCAGCGGCGGACGCAAGCCCGTCAATTGCGCCTGACTTCTGAGCGCATCCACCGCTGCGCCTTCAGCCTGCATGGCCGGATTCGATTCCAAGGTGCGGCGTATGGCCGCTTCCAGCGTCGTCTCGGCAGCGACCGCCGACAACGACACAACACACACCGCCCCGGCAAGCGCCAAGGACCAACCATTGCGAGAAAGCACGCTCGACTCCCGATTTTCACGACTCAATGCACGAAATCAGCCGCAAACAATGCGGCCGTGGTTCACGACACAGGTCAGACGATCGGAGGGCGCTGCGGAGGTGGCCCGGCCGCCGAAGGGGCGGGGATGGAATGAAAGGATCGGGTCCAGCGGCTCGGCGCCATCGCGTGCACGTCGATTCGCAGGAGCACCGGGAGCGTTGCGCTGGCCGTGGTCACATCGTGCAGATGCAGATGCGGAGCGGCCGCACCCTCGTCGCTGTGGGCAAGTTCAGTCTGCTGGTCCTGCTCCACAATCACCGCGCAGTGATCATGGCAGTGAACCGCGTCGTCATGCGCATGAACTTCCCAGCGCGGCAGCCCTGCTGCCACGATCATCCACGCAAGCAGCAGCCCAATGCCACGCGTCCACGCAGAGCGAGCGAGTGCTGAACGACAGAACGAAAGAGAAGGCATCCTTCGGGAGAATCCCACACGTGGCCACTGCTGACAACCTCGCGGAGGCGCGCATGACGAGCCGCCCCGCCTCATATTCGACCGCAGCAGGCCACACCCCTGAACCGACTCTGATGGCGATCAGCGCTCGTCATGGACAGGCAGGACCGGCGAAGCATGTAACCCCACTATCGAAATTCATCTATGTGGCGATCCGAACTGAAATCGCAGCCGGTGTAGGGTCCAATGAGCGTCTTCGTTGTTCGCATGGGTTCACGCCCGAGGAAGTCGTTTGCCCATGAAATCACCTGGACCTGCGCCCTACTGCGACGTTGCCTCGCGAGAATGCCTGCAACTCGACGCGGCGTCGCTCAACCGCGTGTGCGCATGCCCTGGATTCGATCACCAGCAATTGCGTGATCAGATGAAGGTGCGCTGGCAGCAAATGGGAATTGGAGAAACTGCCGAAGGGATGCAGTCGAGCTGGCTGGCTTCGGTGCCCCTGTATGTCGATACGGCCGATATTGCCGCGATGGCCCGGGTGGCCAAGGCGCTTGAGGTGGTCGTGCGAAGTCGGGCTTACATGGACGCGATCGCGCCGTGGTGTCCTGAGCGCCCGGCCAGCGAGCCGAATTCGCCGGGCGGCGTGCTCGGGCTCGACTTTCACGTTGCAGGGAACGCGCCTCCGCAGCTGATTGAGGTGAACACTAATCCGGGCGGTCTGCTGCTGGGGTTGCCGGTCGCCCAAGCGGTTCAGGCCTGCGCACCTGAGCAGATGCGCTCGCCCACGAATCTGGCGGCGGCCGAACAAGCGGTCATGCAGGTCATGACGCAGGAGTGGCGGTGCCAGCAGGGCCAGCAGCCGATGCACCGCATTGCTATCGTCGACGACTCGCCCAAAACGCAGTTTCTCTACCCGGAATTCCTGCTGTACCGCGACCTGTTCTCGCGGTTCGGCTACGCGGCTCAGATCGCCGCTCCCGAACAACTCACGCATCACGACGGCAGGCTTTGGCTGGATGGGTCGGCGGTCGACATGGTCTACAACCGCTTGACGGACTTCTCCTTGAGTGAGCCCTCTCACGCCGCGCTGCGGGAGGCGTTTGCGGCGGGCGATGTCGGCGTGACTCCACACCCGCATGCGCACGCGCGGTACGCGGACAAACGCAACCTCACGCTGCTGAGTGATCCCGGATTCCTTCGGGACGCCGACTTGCCCCAGGATGTGGTCGACACCTTGCTGGCCAGTGTGCCAACGACCGTTCAATTGACCGCAGACAATCGCGATCAACTTTGGTCTGAGCGACGGCAATGGTTCTTCAAACCCGCCACCGGATTCGGCAGTCGCGCGAGCTACCGTGGCGACAAGCTGACGCGCGGCGTGTGGGACGCCATGCCGTCGATGCCCTACGTTGCTCAGGCGCTGGTGATGCCGGGCCAGCGGCAGCTCGCTGCAGATACCAAACCACTTAAATTCGATATCCGCTGTTTCGCCTATGCAGGCGAGCCGATACTGTTCCTGGCGCGGCTATATCAAGGACAAACGACCAATTTCCGGACGCCGGGAGGCGGATTTGCACCGGTGCTGACACTGCGAGGCAATGCCTAGCCAACACAGTCCTGAAAGGAGCCAACGAATGAAGAACCCCGATCAGCAAGACGACTACAAAGCAGACTCCATAACGCTGCGCGGTGCGATCGCCATGGGAACGGGCGTCATGATCGGCGCCGGCATCTTTGCGCTCACCGGCCAGATCGCCGAATTGGCCGGACCGCTGTTTCCGCTGGCCTTCATTGTCGGCGCCGTGGTCACTGGCGTCAGCGCCTACAGCTACATTCACATGTCCAACAAGTGGCCATCCTCGGGCGGCATCGCGATGATCCTGCAGAAGTGTTACGGCTCGGGGGCAATCACCGCGGGCGCAGCGCTGTTGATGGCGCTCAGCATGGTGATCGCCGAAAGCCTCGTGGCGCGAACGTTTGCGACCTACGTGCTACGCCCCTTCGATATCACCGCAGGGCCGTGGGTACCGATCTTGGCGGTCGGGGTGCTCTTGTTTGCATTCTTCGTCAACCTCGCGGGCAACCGTTCCGTCGGGCTGCTATCGCTGGTTATGGCGGTGATCAAGATCGGCGGCATCGCCCTGTTCGGCATTGCGGCCTTATGGTCGAGCGGCTTTGATTTTGCCGCTGCCTCAGAAACGGGCGCCACCTTCGGAACAACCGGCTTCATAGCGTCGGTCGCGCTGGCGATTCTCGCCTTCAAGGGATTCACGACGATCACCAACAGCGGTTCCGAGATCACCGAGCCGCACCGCAATGTGGGGCGGGCGATTGCGATATCGATCGCACTCTGCGTGGTGGTTTACCTGCTGGTGGCCTTCGGCGTGGGGTCGAGCTTGAGCATCGACCAGATCATCGCCGCGAAAGATTATTCGCTCGCCGAAGCCGCCGAGCCTGCGCTTGGCAACATAGGCTTTTACCTGACGGTAGTGTTGGCTGCTGTGGCCACGGCTTCTGGCCTCCTGGCCAGCGTTTTCGCGGTGTCGCGCATGCTGGCCATGCTTACCAAGATGGCGCTCATTCCACACAGCCACTTCGGCATGTCCGGACCGATCCAGCGCCATACCCTGGTCTATACGGTGGTGACCGCTTCAGCGCTAGCCATCCTCTTCGACCTGAGCCGGATTGCCTCGCTGGGCGTGTTCTTCTATCTGGTGATGGACATGCTGATCCACTGGGGCGTATTCCGCTTTCGCAGGAAGGAGGTGGGGGCTGTTGCTCCGGTACTGCTGACAGCGTTGCTTTTGGATGCCGTCGTGCTGGGAGCCTTTACCGTCATGAAGCTGCAGTCGGACCCTGCCATCGTCGCGTATGCCGTCGCAGGTATTCTGGCGGTATTCGCGTTCGAGAGAGTCTATCTAGGGCGCTGGCTGGGGTCGGCTGAGAATCATCAACACTAGACGGCACCGCAAAGGGTTACTGTCATCGTTTGCGGTCGACAAACCCGAACGCCCGCAACGCATGCAACGCCAACATCGATTGAGTCACAGCACAGGGGTTGGCCGGCGCAGCCATCAGACTTAGGCTTCACCCAATCCTGCTATCCATTGGCGCAGCCGCTCACGCAACAGCAGCAGCGCCAGTGCCGGTATCAACAGCCACTGCAGAATCGGGCTCAAGCCGATACCAAGCCACGGATCCACCGGCATCAGTTCGGAGTAGCTCCAGCGACCTTCGGCCACGCTGGTCCATTCGATGGCCGCAGTGGTCATCAGGCCAAGCAGCACCGTGGCGAAGGCGATAAGCCCGGGCGTTCGCCAGCGGGAAAACCAGAGGGCGGCGAGCAGCGCGGTGTCGATCG
>JBBRBN010000100.1:0-10737 GCA_038205755.1 Lysobacterales bacterium
CCAATGGGGCGCAACTGGTCGGCAAGGCGACCGGACGATCTTTCGAAACTCATGACGATGTCTTTCTGAATGGAGTCGCAGGGTGCGCGACATTTCGAGCTGCCGCCATGCAAGACGGTTCCGTTTGGCTGCTGGCGGTACGCCGTTGCAGCTAGGCGCCAAGGGCGCTGCGAGGGCCTTACTTCTTCTTGCTGGACGAACGCTGGATGGCTTCGTTGATCTCGCGGATCGAGCGTTCGATCTCGGCTTCGTCCAGGTCGTCGCTGTTGGCGTCGCCGCCCAGACTGGCCTGGATGGTGGAAGCAAACACCTCCTGGCCCAGGGACAGCGTGGACACGCCGCCCTGCGCTTCGGCATCTTCCGCCGCCTCCCATTCCACGGCCAGCACGGTGACGTTGTCGCTCTTGGCGCCGGCTTCGCGCAGCGCACGCTCCACCAGTTCGGGCACCGCGTCAGAGATGGGGTTGTGGGCAAGAATGTCGGTGATGACCTGGTCGCTGAGCGCGCCCCACAGTCCGTCTGAACACAAGAGCACACGGTCGCCGGGGTGCATCAACAGCGGGCCGGTGGTGTCGACCACGGGCTTGCCCGGGCTGCCCAGGCAGGTGAACAGCACGTTGCGGTTGTAGCGGTCGCCCATGGGCACCACCTGGGCCAGCGTTTCCTGCAGCTCGGTGTAGGAATGGTCGCGGGTGCGCGCCACCAGCTTGTCGCCGCGCACCAGGTACAGGCGCGAATCACCGCAGTGCGCCCAGAAGGCAGCGTTGCCCTGCAACAGACAGGCCACCAGCGTGGTGCGCGGCGTGTCCACCAATGCCCGTTCGGTGGCATAACGCAGCAGTTGATGGTGGCCGGCAATGATGGCGTCTTGCAGGAACCGCAGCGGCTCGGCCAGCTTCGGCTTGGCTTCACGCTGAAACATCGCCGACAGCGTCTGCAGCGCCAGCTGCGAAGCCACCTCGCCTTCAGGGTGGCCGCCCATGCCGTCGGCGACGGCAAAGAGCCCGGCGTCACGCGTGTAGCAGTAACCCATGCGGTCTTCGTTCTTCTCGCGCCCGCCCTTGCGGCTGATCTGATAAACACTGAAACGCATGCTCAGGCTTTCTGGCCGGTCTTGAGCGTTTCCAGCTGCAGCTTCAGCCGTTCGCTGAAGCTCAGCTTGGTGTAGCGACGCTCGGTCTCGCGCGCCAGTTCCTTTTGCAGCGCGAACACGCTCTGCGGCCGGCTCAGCGGGTCCAGGCTCATGCACCATTCCGTCACCTCGATGAGGTTGTCGGAATAGACGTTGCGCAGCCGGCTGAGGCTGAGTGCCAGCCGGTCCTTTTCCAGCCGCTGCGGTGCGTCGTTCGGTGGGTAACCCTGCATGCAGGCATAAATGCAGGCGCCGATGGCGTAGATGTCGGTCCACGGGCCCAGGGTACCGTCGCGACGGTACATCTCGGGCGCGGCGAAACCGGGGGTGTACATGGGACGGATGAAATTGCCCTCTTTGCTCAGCACCTCGCGCGCGGCGCCGAAGTCCAGCAGCACGGCCTTGTTCTCGTTGGTGATGAAGATGTTGGCCGGCTTGATGTCCAGGTGCAGCATCTTGTGCTGGTGGACGATGCGCAGGCCACGCAGGATTTCATCGAACAGGCTGCGAATGGTGCTTTCGCGGAACACCTTGTCGCGCTTGAGGTCGCGCGCGGTGACGATGAAGTCCTGCAGGGTGTCGCCCTGCAGGTAGTTCATCACCATGTAGACGGTTTCGTTCTCGCGAAAGAAGTTCAGAACGCTGACCACCGCCGGGTGGCTGATCTGCGCCAGCGAACGGCCTTCTTCGAAGAAACTCTTCAGGCCCAGCCGGTACAGCGGCTGCTTGTCGGGCTTGATACGGGGCGTCAGCTCACCGGGGCTGCGCTCGGCCAAGCTGGCCGGCAGGTATTCCTTGATGGCGACTAGCTGCTGGTTGTCGCCTTCGGCAAGATAGACGACGCCGAAGCCGCCGGCGGCCAGTTTCTTGACCACCTGGTAGCCCCCGACCACGGTGCCCGACGGCAGCGGGGAAGGTTTGGGCTTGGACATAATCAGGCGAGCAGTTGGGTGCTGGAAACCAAAGGAAAACAGTGGCTGTTTATAGCATGACGGGTTACGCCACCGCGGCCAGCGGCAGCGCCGCGGAAGGTGCCGCGAGCAGCGCCGGCTCGGCCAGCGCAACGAGCGCTGCAACCTCGGCCGCAAACACTGCGGCCGGCGCAGTGACGGTCGAAGCGCGCTCGGTCAACGGCCGCTTCCTGGACCTGGGCTTTCGCATGCCCGACGAACTGCGCGGCCTGGAACCGGCACTGCGAGAGCTGCTGGGCGCGGCCTTCAGACGCGGCAAGATCGAGCTGCGCATCAGCACGCAGCACGCCAGCGACGACAGCTTCCCGCACCCCGGCGCCGAGCAGGTGAACCGCCTGATGCGCCTGGAAGGCACGGTGCAGAGCTGGCTGCCACAGGCCCGCGGCTTGTCGGTCAACGAGGTGCTGCACTGGTGCAAGGGCAGCGCACCGGCGCAGCGCCTGGACGAACCTGCGCTGGACGCCGCACGCCGCTGCATCGCCGGCCTGCGCGAGGCCCGTGCCCGCGAAGGCGCCCGACTTGCCACGATGCTGCAGGAGCGCGTGGCACACCTGCGCACGCTGGCGCAACAAGCCGAACCCCTGGTGCCGGCGGTGGTGCAACGCCAGCAGGCACGCTTCCTGGAGCGCTGGGCTGAAGCCGTCAACACGGCCCAGGGCGGCGGACAGGGCGGCAGCACCGGCAACGCTGCACCGGTGCCCGCGCAGGCGCTGCAGGAACGCGCCATGGCCGAGGCAGCGGCTTACGCCATGCGCATCGACGTGGCCGAGGAACTGACCCGGCTGCGTTCGCACCTGGACGAGATCGAGCGCCTGCTGAAGGCCGGCGGTGAACTGGGCAAGCGGCTGGACTTCCTGATACAGGAACTGCAGCGCGAGGCCAATACGCTGGGCAGCAAGGCCGCCGCGATCGAGCTGACCAGCATCGCCCTGGACATGAAGGTGACCATTGAGCAGATGCGCGAGCAGGTACAAAATTTAGAGTAGTGACAGGTCCTCACGAATCGGCAATTTGCTCTTACTTCGCCGCTGCGCGGCAATCGTTCATCGCTGTCGGCGTGCCCGAGACTCGGTCTCGGCAGCCGACGGATCGCCGATGGGCAGCACAGGCCCTCTCTATCAGTTCGGCGCTGACGTGTTCCGCGACGGTACGATGGCCACCGACCGGGCTGCTGGTCAGCCGCCGTTCACCGAAGGCAAAGGTCGGCCAGTTCCCCGGTTGCAGTCTGACCGAGCCTGAGATAGCCCAGGCCAATGTCCTTGAGCAACTGCAAGGTTGGAGCGAATCTGAGTGGCCAGCAGCAGGCGCTGCAATCCGCCGGGCGATAGCGTCGTCGTGCTCCGGTCCTGCGGCAGGTAGCCGAGTCCGAGTTTCCGCAGGTAGGCGATTTGGGCGACGATGTCGGTCTCTATGCGGCGCGCTGCAATGCGCTTTTCTTCAAACAGGTTGGGAGTCCGTCGAACATCGCTCGCACCGGCGTGCGACGCGCCGCTGGCGGCAACCCGCCGCGCCGTGCCTTCCAGCGCAGGGCGCCGTGACAGCGAAGCCACGGCAGGCGTTAGGACCGCGTCAAATTGCCCTTGCGATGCAGGCGTCAAGACCGTCGCAACACCGTTCAGCGGCAACTGCGACAACTCGCCGATGTCAAGCCGGCGACCGTCACGGAGTGGATGTCGTAGCCCAGCGTCACCAGGATGTCGCGCAGATTCTGGCCTTGGCATGCGGGCAGCCAGGCCGCGGCGGCGCGCTCGCGGATCGACAACGCGTCGTTCGTCACCATCGTCCGTTCGCTCGCCTCGAACACTCGCCCCAGACCGTGGCACTCCGGACAGGCGCCCTGGGGGGTGTTCGGCGAAAGGTCTTCTGCGTAAAGCATGGGCTTGCTGGCCGGGTACGTTCCGGTGCGCGAATAAAGCATGTGCAGCAGGCTCGACAAAGTCGTGACACTGCCGACCGATGAACGGAAGTTGGGTGTGCCGCGCTGCTGCTGCAATGAGACGGCTGGCGGCAGGCCTGAGCCGACGGGCGTACGGCGATACTGATTCGAAGTACCGGCGCTGCGCTTCGGCGTATAGCCTTCCGAAGGCGAGCGATGACTCGCCGGAGCCGGAGACGCCCGTGAAGACAACCACCGCATCACGCGGTGGTCCACGTCGACGTTCTTCAGGTTGTGTTCGCGGGCGCCGCGCACGCGGACCATCTTCTCAGGAAGTCGCTTGGAGTGATTCAGAACGGCTGTTTCCTTTCCTTGCGGCTCAACGAGGCGCTTCGTCTGAATTCCTCCCCTGACCGATTGTCGATCAATGCAGATGAAAGACCTTGTTGATGATCTTCCATTCTCCGTCCAGCTTGATCAGCAGGAACAGGTCGGTAAATTTGTAACCTGTCCAGTTTTCCGCCTCGGTGCGTGCATGCGCCACCATGCCGACCACGTCGATGTGGGTGATGCGCGCCTCGACCTCGCGCGCCGGTCCGTTCTTGTCGTGCCACTCGAAGAAGCTTGCAATCGGGCCCTGGAACGCTAGCTCATCACCAACGTAGCCGAAGATTGTCGCCTGCGTTGCGAATGCAGGCTTCATGTCGGAACTGGAGCCATTCTTGGCGCCGTTCATGTAAGTCTGCAGCACGCTGGTGATCGCGTCGAGTTCTTGCACATTGCCAACGTTGACAGTCATTGAAGCTTTCCTTTGGTGAATGGGATAAATGTCAGAAAAAAGGGAACCGGAGATTCCCGGGTGCACCGCCACTTCGGGTGGCCACAGTCCGCCAGCTCCGCGCTTTGCGGCGCAAAGTAACTGGTCGACGAGGCGCGCTATCAGCCGCCGATGTAGTGCATTTCGATCCTTGGCTGTGCGCGGAGCACGCTGACTTCGGCACGCAGCCATGGTCGCAGATCGTGGCCGCGTGAGGAGAAAAGGCAGGTATGCATCTGCCCGACGGCTGAAAGCCGCGCCCGGTGACAGCCGCCGCAAAACGGCGCGGTAACGCTCGCCATAACGCCGACCTCACCCTGTCCGTCGAGATAGCGAAAGCGTCGTGCGGTGGAAGTCGGTCGATGACTGAATCCTCTTGGAGCGGGAAATGCGCCTTGAGCAACTCAATCACGTCCTGCGAAGGCAACACCTCGTCCATTCGCCATCGATTGCTTGTACCGACATCCATGTACTCGATGAATCGCAGCACGGCGGCAGGGCCGAGCCGTTTGCGAAACCATCGCGCCATCGGCACGATCTCGCCGTCGTTGAGGCCCCGCTTGACCACCATGTTGATCTTGACAGGTCCGAACCCCGCCTGGATCGCCGCGTCGATGCCGTCGAGCACGTGCGACACGGGAAAGTCCACGTCGTTCATGCGCCTGAACACTGCATCCGCGATCGCGTCGAGACTCACTGTCAGCCGTCGAAGACCCGCGGCGCGCAGTCCTGCAGCCTTGCGGTCGAGCAGCGCCCCGTTTGTGGTCATCGCAAGATCGACGGGCTGGCCTTCAGGCGTATGCAGCGTAGCGAGGCGGGAGATGAGCGGCTCGATGCCACTCCGCAGAAGCGGTTCGCCACCGGTCAAGCGTGGCATGCAATACACGCAGCGAAAGTTGCACTGATCTATGACCGAAATGCAAAGCTCCTGCAGCGGCCGACCGAGGCGATCGACAGGGGCAAGTGACTCGCTGCCGTCGACCCGCTCATGCGCCGAGGGAGGCACTCGTATCGCGGTGGTCGCGGGCGCAGTCCTTGGCCGCAGTGGAATCACGCGCGTCAGCATTGCCCAACCTCGACACGAGAACGTTGTACAGCGTCGAGCATGTGCGCCACGTTGACAAACTTCTCCGCAAGCTTCCCGGATCGCTGGCCGTTCTCGCGCTCGGCCCTTTCGATCACCAGCCAGTCATCGAACGAGATCACCCGCTTGCCACGTTCCGCCAGTGCCGCCTGCAACGCGGCACGGCCGGTTCGAGGCACCCCCAGCAGCGGCAAGTCTTCGACCAGTCGCTGTACCGTCTCGACACTGTCTAGCCGGTTCGTGCCGATGAGGCCGGTCGGCCCGCGCTTGATCCATCCGGTGGCGTACCAGCCCGGCAGGATCGAGCAGCATTCGTCGGTCACTCGTCCACCCGTGTTCGGGATCACCCCGCGCACGGCGTCGAACGGCAGGCCTGGCAAACTGGTGCCGCGATAGCCGACGCTGCGAAAGACGAGCCCAGCCTCAAGCCGCTCTTCTCGCTCGGTCTGCACAGCGCGCTGATGCCCGGCCTGCCCTTCGAGCCGTTGCCACCGCAGCATCAGCGCCTGCACACGCTCTTCGCCGTGCATGGCCACGGGTGCTCGCTCGAAATGCAGATGGATCGCTCGCGACGCAGTGCGCGGCTGTGAAGCGAAGCCGCGCAACACCTGAAGGTTCTTCGCGATGAATGGTGACCCAGGATCGGCCGCCTCTGCGCGGCTGGCGTCGTTCAGTTCTAGCGCGGCCGGGTCGACGATGACCTGCCAGCCCGGCAGCGCGCCCAACTCGCGCAGTTCCTTCGGCGTGAACTTTGCCTGTGCCGGGCCACGCCGACCAATCAGGTGGATCTCACGCACTCTGGAGCCGGCCAGCGCATCGAGCGCATGGCCCGCGATGTCCGTCGAGCACAGTGCGGAAACGGGCAGCGCCAGCAGCCGGCACACGTCGATCGCCACGTTTCCTTGGCCGATCACCGCGACGACCTCTTCACTCAAATCGAAGCGAAGGTTTGCACACTCGGGCCGGCCGTTGTACCAGCCAACGAAATCTGCCGCAGCGTGTACGCCATCAAGTTCTTCGCCGGGAATGTCGAGCGCTCGGTCACCATCGGCACCGGTCGCGACGATGACTGCGTGGTACATCGCCTGAAGCTGAGCCGCCGTCACATCGCGACCCATTTCGACGTTACCGAAGAATCTGAAGCCCTCGCGGCGGGCGATGCTGTCGAACAAGCTAGTCACCGATTTCAGCTTCGCGTGATCCGGAGCAACGCCGTGCCGGACGAGGCCGTATGGCACCGGCAATCGCTCGATCATGTCGACCTCGACACAGTGCGAGCTGTCGAGCAAGGCTTCCGCCGCGTAGAAGCCGCTCGGGCCGCTACCGACGATCGCAATCCGCAGCGGCTGCGCTGCAGTGCCGATGGTCATCTTCGTCCCTTAATAGCCGAGCGCTCGGCGCCGATCGTCGGCGCCATCGAGCGGCGGCAGCTTGGCGCGAATCAAAGGGTAACGAACCGCTGCTTTGGCGTTGATGTCGATCCAGTGCTGCTGATCTTCTGCCAGATCAAACTCCTCGACGATGGCATGTACCGGGCAAGCCGGAATGCAGGCGCTGCAATCGATGCAGAGCTCTGGGTCAATGTAGACGCGCGCCTCGTTCAGATGGAAACAAGCCACCGGACAACTTGCCACACAGTCCGTGTAGCGGCAGCCACGGCAGTTGTCAGTCACGACATGGGTCATGGATGCCCCTCAGACCCGCTGAACATCGACGAGGTTGTCGGAATAGGCTCCGGCCTGCCCGAGATTGGAATGCCGCGGCGGCGTGGTCGAATTGACCGCCGTGCCGCTGCGGTTGAGGCCCGGCCAGTGGCCGACATTGGTCATCATCAGGCCTTCTGACACGTCGTCGCTGATTTCGGCTCTTGCCTCGAAGGCGCCACGTTCGTTGTAGACACGGACGTAGCTTCCGCTCTCGATCTGCCTCGACGCCGCGTCGATCGGGTGGATCATGATCAGCTGCTCGCCCTGCCGGCGCTGCTGCGTCGTCTCGTTCGCATATTGCGTGTTCAGGAAGGCATGCGGCTTCGGCGAGACCAGATTGAGCGGGAAGCGTTGCGCCAGATCGGTGCCAGCCGTCTCGTGCGGCGGGATGTAGTTGGGTACCGCATCGACCGGCGTTCCCGGCTGCATGCCCTCGTAGCCCGAGCGCCAGACGCTGACGACGAAGTTGCCGCCCGCCGCCGCGCTGGCGGCGAATTCGCACTTGCCAGAAGGCGTCTTGAAGTTTCCCTCGGCATGCGGAGCCCGCTCGTGCGGCATGCCGACGTTGAGCCGCAAGTAGCCGACTTCCTTCAACTTGTCGTATGTGATGTCCTTCAGCCGCGGATCGCTCCAGTCGTAGGAACGGCGAAGCAACTGCTCGTCCGTCATCAGGAACTGCTCGTCGTCGAAACCCATGGTCTTCGCGAGTCGCCGGAACAACTCGGCGTTCGGCACGCACTCGCCCGGCGCCGTGATCGCTGGCTGATTCAACATCAGGTAGAGATGACCCCATGTCACCATCAGGTCGAGCTGTTCGGCCTGCATCGTTGCCGGCAGCAGCATGTCCGCGTACTTGGCGGTATCGGTGATGAATAGTTCGCTGACGACGGTGAAGAGATCTTCGCGCTTCAGCCCTTCAACGATCGTGCTGGCGTCGGGCGCCTGCGAGACGGGATTGGAGTTGTAAACGAACAGGGATTGGATCGGCGGGTCGAGCTTCATCTGCCCGGTGAGGGCTGCGCCCAAGTCGAGTTCGTTGACGACGCGGGTGCCTGGCTTGATCCAGTCCGGCCGGCACAGGAACGCGTAGTCCGTCGGGAACTCCCAGATCGGCATCTCAACGGTGCCTCCACCGACGTGGCGCCAGGCACCGGTCAGCGCCGGCAGGCAGGTGATCGCGCGGATCGCATCGCCGCCGCCCGGACTTCGTTCGACAGCCACGCCTTGGCGGATCGCCGAAGGCTGCGTGGTCGCGTACTCGCGTGCAAGCTTCAGGATGTCGGCCGCCGGGATACCGGTCAGTTCGGCGACACGCTCGGGCGGAAATTCTGCCGCTCGCGCCTTCAAGGCCTCGTAGCCCAGCGTGTATTTGTCGACGTAATCCTGGTCGACGAGACCCTCGGCGATGATCACGTTCATCAGGCCGAGCGCCAGTGCGCCGTCGGTCCCAGGCCGGATACGGATATGCCAGTCGGCCTGCTTGGCGGTGCGGGTACGCACCGGATCGATCACCACGATCTTGGCGCCGCGCGCCTTCGCGTCGAGAACGAACTTCCAGGCGTGCAAGTTCGTGTTGAGCATGTTCATGCCCCACACGATGATGTACTTGGAATAGGCGAGGCTTTCCACGTCCAGCCCACCGGTCGGTCCGACGGTCATGATCCATGCGGTCGACGAACCCGACTCGCAATAGGTCTTCTCCGCGACCGTGGAGCCGAGGCGATTGAAGAAAGAGTCCCCCGCGGTCAGGCCGTTGATCGTGCCCTGGTGGCCCAGGTACGCGTGCGGCATGATTGCTTGCGCGCCATGGCGTTCGATGATTTCCGACCATCGGTCCTTGATCGTCTGCAAGGCCTCGTCCCAAGAGATGCGCTGGAATTGCCCGGAGCCTTTAGGCCCGACGCGCTTCATCGGGTACATCAGGCGGTCGGGGTTGTAGTGGTGCTCGGCGAAGTTCTTCAGCTTCACGCACAGACCGCCGCGCGTCATCGGGTGATCCGGGTCGCCGGTCACCTCGACCAGTTTGTCGTCCTCAACGTGATACAAAAAAGCACAAGTGTCGGGGCAGTCCTGCGGGCAAGCCCCGCGGACGATACGGGTGGCACTCGAATGGGCGGACATGCGATTCTCCTGCTGGCGTTGACGACGAGCCGAAGATAGAAGCACGGGCTTCCGCGACGAAGCGCCAGAACGCATAAAAGTCATGGTGCCAGTCCGGTTCTCGGCCGGGACCGCCACTCCCAGGCGGGCCACGCCATCGCGGATCTGGCTTTCGTCCAGATGCGTATAGCCCATCAGAACGGTGCGATCGAAGCCGGGCAGATGCTCGTAGAGCCAACAGGCACTGTCGGCCAACGGATGGATGCCCACGCCCATCACGGCGGCCGCGGAACGCCACTCTGTGGCCGTCGGCGCATCATCGGGAAACTGCAAACACACGTGCGTACCGGCGTCCTGCCCGCTGATGGCCGCTTCCGGCAGGTGCTCGCGCAAGGCGCCGAGCAGCGCGTCGCGGCGCAGGCTGTACATCTGCCGCAGGCGCTTGAGATGACTGTCATGGCTGCCTTCGCGCAGAAACTGCATCAGCGAGGCTTGTTCGAGCCATGGCAGGCCGTTGTCCATCAGGGATTTGATCGTTACCGCCGGCTTGATCAGCTCGCGTGGCATCACGGCGTAACCGATGCGCATGCCCGGGCCAATCGAGCGCGAGAAGGAATTGAGGTAGATCACGCAGCCGTTGCGGTCGAGCGACTGCAGTGAGGGCAAGGGTGATCCGTCGTAGCGAAAGTCTGCGCCGTAGTCGACCTCGAGAATGTAGGCGCCCGCCTTCGCGGCCCACTCCAGCAGTTCGAGGCGGCGTTGCAGTGGCATCGTCGTGCCAGTCGGGAACTGGTGCGACGGCGTCACGTACACCAGCTTGACACGCTTGGTGGGCATGCGGCTGACGTCGATACCATGCCGGTCGACAGGTACCGGGATGACCCGGCCGCCGTAGCTCTCGAAGAGGAACGCCGCTCCGCGATAGGTGGGAGCCTCCATCACAACGCCGGTATTGGTGCCGACAAACAAGTGTGCGGCCAGATTGATGCCTTGCTGGAAGCCGGCGACTATCAACACCTGGTCCGCCGAGAAGACCATGCCCCTGGCTGGA
>JBBRBN010000101.1:0-10648 GCA_038205755.1 Lysobacterales bacterium
CTCGCCACCCTCACCGCACCCACCGGCCCGCCGGTCGACTATCACTACGATAGCCGCGGCCTGCGTGTCGAGAAGCGCAGCACGCTCGCAGCAACAAGATTCGGCTACGACGGCCGCCGCCTGCGCCGCGAAACCAACGTCACCAACAACCTGCTCGCCACCTACGAATGGGCCGCCGGCCGCCTCGTCCACAGCCAGCAGCAGTCCGCCACCCGCTACCCGCAACACGACGCCTTAGCCACCCCGATCCGCTGGAGCAGCGCGGACGGTGCTGAGCAAGGCAAACGCACGATTGATGCGTGGGGCACCACCACCAGCAGCACCGGCAGCCTGCCACCGATTGGGTTTACCGGCCATTACCTCGATGCGGAAAGCGGGGACTACTACGCGCAGCAGCGGTACTACCGGCCGGGGATCGGAAGGTTTAGCCGGATTGATCCGTGGGGCGGCGACTTCAATCGCCCGATTACGTTGAACAAGTACTTGTATGCAAATGGCAATCCGCTGGTTTATGTCGATCCGGATGGGCGGGCGGCACACTCGTGCACGACGGAGGCGGGGGGCTGCATCACGCCCGAGCAGCGGCAGGTGTTCCTCGCCAACGAGGCACGTGAGTCGCGTCGCTCGACGGAAGCAGGCATGGCGTCGATGCCGCCTCGCGCAGTGGCAGAGCTAGAGAGTCCGCCGGCTCAGCCTGTTGAAGGGCCAGTGATGAGCGCGCCCTATAGCGGCCCGCAACCGACGGGGTTTGCTGCCACGGCGGCGCAATCGAGAGATCTGCTGGAACAATCTCGGCAGAATTCAGCCGCGTTGGAGCGTCGCGCGGGCAACGCAATTTCTGTATTTGCAGGCCCGTTTGCGGAGCGCGATCCGAACAGCGTGACCGGTCGCCAGTTCGTCAACCTCTTTGACGGCAAACCAATCACTGCGAGTGAGCAGTACGACGCAATCGGTGATGGGCTGGGTGTCGCGACTCTGGTGCTTGGACCCAAGCCGATTGGGTTGGGGACTGCCCCGGAGGGTGCAGCGGCGGTTCGGGCGACGCAGCAAGGTAAGCCAGCGACCGTCTTTGAGAATTCGAGCGGGGGTGGACCCGCGCTGTCGATGGAGACCGGGCCCTATCGTGTGATGTCGAGGCGTACCGATATTGAAGGCCAAGCGCACCATCTGAATCAGGATGCGATTTACGGGAAGAGCATCCCGCACGGCGATGCGGTATCGGTAAAGCTGAGGGGTGATGCGCTCCGCGAGCCGGGGACGCCGCACTATGAGGTGCATCGTGCGCAGGAGGTGTATCTCGATCAGTTCAGGTCGAGCGGTGCACGGTTTAGAGAGGCACCGACGAACCTTGAGATGAATCGTGCATCGCTTGATGCGCTTCGATCTGTCGGCTACACGCGCGAGCAGGCGAGGACGTTGATGCGAGACGCAGTGCGGGACCGCGTGAGGCATGGCGTGCTTGGCGGTGAAGAAGTTCCGCGCATTCCTCGTCGCATCTACCAGGTGCCGGCCAATGAACCCTGAGATTGCTCCGCAGTTCGTGCAGCTTTGCGACCGCCTCCGGATCGTGCCGTGGTTTTCCAGCGTCGGTGGTCTGGCTGCACTGACGCTGCCTTTTCCCTATCGGCTCGTCGGCAGCGCGTCGGCGGCCAAGGAAGCGATCGAGCAACCCGAGTGGGAAGGCTGGACGTTAGATCGAGGGAATGACGCCACTTCCTACTTGCATGCGCGCTACCGGAATCGTTACGCAGGGCAATGGAACAAGATTGTCAGGATTGCGAAGGCGTTCTTGTTGGAAGGCGTTGAGCCTCGACTTCTTCCAGCGTTGGCGAGCGCACTTCCTAGTTCCACCATTGCAGTTAACCTAGTTCGCTGGGATCTAGTGTCAGCTCTGATGGAAGCCGCCTACGCCGACTGTCGCCCGCCGCAGTTCTTTACACACGTCGTCGCGGTTTACGAGGCCGGCCATTTGCCAGTGGGTTGGGATGCTGGCAGCGAAGGCGGCACGCTTTTGGTCTATTGAATCAGTTTCAGCAGAGACTCGGGGTCAAGTCTAGCTTTGTAGCATCGCTGCTTCTTCGTAGCGTTTGAATCTCCACCGCTACTCCGATTCGTCGGGCGGAGGCCTCTGGTTTGGTGGCGCGGGCGTTTGCTGCCACCCGGTCCGGAAGGTGAGCGCTCGGAGCATGGCAAAGGTGTCGATCGAGCGGACGCCGAAGCTGCCGCAGACATCAGGAATCTTGCGGTTCTGTCGCCGTTTTCCTGGCTTGGATACCTCGGTGGTGACGACGATGCGATCGGCTGGTGAGGCCAGCGCGTAGGCGATCAGGAAGGGATCGCGGCCGATCTGTTCGACCTCGTCGTCGGTGAGGTCGTCAGCGTAGCCCTCGGCGATGACGCGTTGCACGAGCAGGAGGTCGACCTCCTCATCCAGCACGATGGCCTGCTTATGATCCGCGTCGTGGATCCAGGCATAGAGCGGATCGCGTTCGGTGTCGGTGCTGCCGTCTTTGACCTCCTCGAAGGTTTCGATCGGCATCTTGACGTGGCCGATGCTGCATTGGTGCAGCAGCCAGGACCAGAATTCGGGTACGGCATCGAGCGGGTAGTAGGTGTTGTTGGCAGTGATCAGCACGTTGGCGTCGAGCAGATACATGCGTCAGGCCACCCGTTGATGCAGGCTGCTGAGCAGCGTCGCCACGCTGCGCGGTTTGACGCCGAGCACTTTGCCGGCCTTGGTCGGCGTCAGGCCGCCGTCGCTGAGGCTGCGGTCGACGAAGCGCAGCAGGGCCGCGCCCAGCTTGTGGCGACGGACGACGTAATAGTCGGGGCCGCTCTCTCGCGCTCGGGCGCGGTTGCGCTGTGCATCGCGCTGTTGCCGCCATTCCTCACGGAAGCGTTGGCTGAGATGCTCCCAGGTGGCTGCCGAGATACGCTGACTCTGGAGCAGCCGGTAGGCCACCATGGACCGACTCACGAATCGCATTTGGGCAAACGTGCTGATCAGTTGGTGCGCGGCCTCGCGATCCGATCGGTGATCGACGGCGAGGCCGGCGAGCTCGTCCTGCGGCAGCAAGAAGCTGCTGGCCACGGTGTTGCAGAAGCGCTCGAGTTGGCTCTCACCCCAAGGTCCGCTCACGCCCGAGGCACCGACCCAGAGGTGGGCGATCTCATGCAGCAAGGTGAAGGCCCAGGCCGACTTGGCATCTTGGTCGTTGATGACCACGAAGGGCGCCAGCGGATCGGCCAGGGCGAAACCGCGAAAGGCCGACACATCGAGGTTGGTGTGGTGGCTGCCGAGGTTGCCGATCAGCAGCACGAAGATGCCGGCGGCCTCGGCGCGGCTGCGCAGATAGGCAAAGGCCTCTTCGGCGGAACCCTGCGCGCGGAAGGTCGCCAGGTCGATGCCGAGCGTTATTTGGATCGAGGCGAGTACGCGGTCGGTGCCCGCGTCGGTCGTCATCGATCCGACGAATGCCAGCGGAGTGATGTCCTCGTCATCCTCCAGCAGCGAGCGCACCATCGATTGGCGGGCGCGAATGTCGCGCAGCAAGGCGTCCACCAGCGGCTCGGCGGCGGTGTGCTGATTTGGCAGGCTGCGGAAGTCCTCGCCGCGATCGCCTTTGCGGGGCGGGGTGCTGAGGTAGAAGGTCAGCAGCGAGCGCCGGTAGGCCTTAGCCATTTTGAGCAACAAGGGCCGACTCGGGGCGCGGTCTCCGCGCTCGTAGGCTGCCAGCCGATCGGGCCCGGGGATGCCGCGTGCCGTGCCAATGTCGAGCTTGTCCGCGGCCTCATCGAGCGACAGGCCGGCGGTTTCTCGTGCCCAACTCAGGATGTCTGGATTGATGGCAGGCATGGGGTCATCGGCTCAGTGATCAGATGGCACGGGACGCTAGCCGGGGGCTGTTGCAGGAATCGAGACGAACCAGCTACGCCGCCTCACTGCCAAGTGTGGCCTCGATCATATACATGGGCATGCGTTGTTTGCTTGCATGAGTATCGGGGTCGCGTCTTGCATTGCCACTTTGCGCACAGCTGGGTAGAAGTTGGCTCAGTCATCGTGCGGCGGACTTGGCTGCCGTGATGCGCGTGGTTTTGCGAGCCGGCGCCGCCTCTTGCTCGACCATACGTTTGACCTTGGAGCGTTTGACCAGGCCGTCGAGCAGGACGATTAAGGCTTGCTGTTCCTCGTCGGAAAGTTGATCGACCTGCTGGTAGAGCCGATGCAGTTCGTGATTGTGGATGGCGGTGTCGGCGGGTCGGTTTTCGCGTCCTGTCAGTGCATCGAGACTGATACTGAGCACGTCTGCCAGGCGCAGCAGCGCATCAAAGTGCGGCGTGGCCGCGCCGTTCTCCCAGCGGTGATAAACGCGGATGCCGACGTCGACCAGTTCGGCAACGCGAACCTGGGTGAGTTGGCGTTGCTGGCGTAGTTCACGCAGGCGTTCGGGGAAGTCGGCCATGTCCAGCAGAAGCGAGGTGAGCGTGCGTTGCATGGTAATGAACCCTCCTCGGCCGCCGTGGTTGATATGACACTATAGGTTACATAGACTACGCCTTAAAAGACACTTGACGTGTTTTCACCGGCAGGAGGTTTCCGATGGCCCGCATTCCCGATTCCGAGATTGAGCGTTTGAAGTCGCAGGTATCGCTGCTGCGGCTGATCGAGGCGCGCGGGATGGCGCTCACGAAGCAGGGCAAGGATTGGGCGGCGAAGTGTCCGTTTCATGAGGAGGCGACGGCGTCGCTGGTGGTGAGTGCGGGGAAGAATCTGTTTCATTGTTTTGGCTGTGGCGCGGCGGGTGGGCCGATTGATTGGGTGATGAAGATTGATGGGGTGTCGTTTCGGCGGGCGGTGGAGGTGTTGCGCGGCGAGCTGGGGGAGGTGCCGGATTCCCCTTTAGCGGCTGGCTCAGTCTCTGACACTGCGCCGGCGCTCGAAGGCGGCAACGACGCAGCGCTGTTGGCCTCGGTGATCGACTACTACCAGGCGACGCTCAAGCAGTCACCGGAGGCGCTGGATTACTTACATGCCCGTGGTCTCGATCATCCCGATCTGATTGACACGTTTCGACTCGGGTATGCGAACCGCACGCTGGGCTATCACCTGCCGGACAAGGCGACCAAGGCAGGCGCTGTGCAGCGCGGGGCGCTGCAGCGGATTGGCGTACTGCGTCAGAGCGGGCACGAGCATTTCAACGGTTCGCTGGTGGTGCCGATGATGTCATCGGCGGGTGTCATCACGGAGGTCTACGGCCGCAAGATTCTGCCGGCCAGCAAGCTGCGGGCGGGGACGCCGCTGCATCTGTACTTGCCGGGGCCGCATCGTGGGGTGTTCAACGAGGCCGGTCTGGTTGGGCAGGAGGAAGTGATTCTGTGCGAGGCGTTGCTCGATGCGCTGACGTTTTGGTGTGCGGGGTATCGCAATGTCACCTGTGCGTATGGCATCGAGGGATTCACCGACGAGATTGCCGAGGCATTGAAGCGCCACGGGATCAAGCGCGTGCTGATCGCGTATGACGCGGATGCGGCGGGGAATGGTGCGGCGGAGAAGTTGGCTGTTCGCCTGATGCAAGAAGGTTTTGAGTGCTACCGCTGTCGCTTCCCGAAAGGCATGGACGCGAATCAATACGCGCTCGATGTGCGGCCGGCGGGCAAGTCGCTGGGTTTGGTGATTCGGCAGGCGGAATGGATCGGTAAAGGTGCGCCGCCGCAGCGGCATGACGTTGCAGCGGTCAGCGAGTCATCGGCTCCGCCGGTTTCCCTTTTAGCTGCTGCGCTCGATGCGCCGATCGAGACGGCCACGCTTGCGCCGGCGTTGATCGATGCCGAGCCGCCGGCGCATCGCGTGCCGCCGAGCACGCCGCCGCTGCCGGTGGAGATAGACGACAAGGAGCTGCGGCTGCTGCTGGGTGATCGTGCGTACACGGTGCGCGGGATCGAGAAGAATCTCTCTTACGAGCAGCTCAAGGTGTGGCTGCGCGTGAGTCGCGGCGATCATTTGCACGTCGACACGGTCGAGCTGTACGCGGCCAAACAGCGCAGCGCGTGGATCAAGCAGGCATCAATCGAGATTGGCGCGGCGGAGGACGTGCTGCGTGGCGACCTGGGCGCGCTGCTGCGGGCGGTGGAGCAGCGGCAGGATGCGTTGATCAAGGCGCAGCTGGCGCCGGCATTGGTGGTGGATGGCGCGGCGGCATTGAGCGCGGCCGAGCGTGATGCCGGAGAAGCGTTGCTGCGCGATCCGGCCTTGATGGATCGCATTGTGTCGGACGTGGCGGCGACCGGCGTGGTCGGTGAGGCATCAAACGCGCTGGTGGCGTATCTGGCCTGCGTCTCGCGCAAGCTCGACAAGCCTCTTGCCATTTTGATCCAGAGCACGAGTGCGGCCGGCAAGTCGACGCTGATGGACGCGCTGTTGGCGTTGATGCCGGAATCGGAGCGTGTGCATTACTCGGCGATGACGGGACAGAGTCTGTTTTACCTGGGCGAGCAGGCGATGAAGCACAAGATTCTCGCCATTGCGGAAGAGGAGGGCGTGCGGCAAGCGGCGTATGCGCTGAAGCTGCTGCAGTCGCAGGGTGAGCTGACGATTGCCTCGACCGGCAAGGACCCAGTGACGGGGCAGCTGGTCACGCAGGAGTATCGCGTCGAAGGTCCCGTCATGTTGTTTCTAACGACCACGGCCATCGACATTGACGAGGAGCTGTTGAACCGCTGTCTGGTGCTGACGATTGATGAGAGTCGCGAGCAGACGGCGGCGATCCAGGTGCGGCAGCGGCAGGCGCGCACGCTCGACGGACTACTCGCACGTGCGCGCACCGAGGATGTGTTGATGGCGCACCGCGCGGCGCAAACGCTGCTGCGGCCGCTGGCTGTGGTGAATCCCTTTGCGGAAGCGCTGACGTTTGCAACGGATCGCGTGCGGCTGCGTCGCGATCACGCGAAGTATCTGGCATTGATCGACAGCATTGCATTGCTGCATCAGCAGCAGCGGCCGGTGCGCAGCGTGCAGCACGGCGGCCGCACGATCGAGTACGTCGAGGTGACGCGTGAGGACATTGCGCTGGCGAATCGCTTGGCGCATGCGGTGCTCGGTCGCAGTCTGGATGAGCTGCCGCCGCAGACACGGCGGGTGCTGGCGCAGACGCAGGCATTTGTGGTCGAGCGCTCGCAGGGGAGCGCCTGCGCGCGCAGCGCGGTGCGCTTCACGCGGCGGGAGCTGCGCGAGGCGCTGAACGTCAGCGACAAGCAGCTGCGCGTGCATGTGGAGCGGCTGGTGGAACTGGAATACGTGATCGCGCACGCCGGTCGCAATGGTCAGCGGTTCGTGTATGAGTTGGCATTCGATGGCGATGCGCTGAGCGATGTGCCGCAGGCGGTGGGTCTGGTCGGGCTCGGTGCCGCGCCTACGACGGCCAACCTCGTGGGGGAAAGCGCTGACCTCGTGGGCCGCTCGTGGCCTGCTAGTGGTGACCTAGTGGCCACCTCGTGGGGTGAGGAAACGGCCCGCAGCGTCAACGCTGGCGCAGCGTTTCCCTCTTTAGCTGCTGATGCGGTGAAAAACGCACGTCCAGAGGCGGTGCCCATTCCCCGTCGTAACGGGGCTGCGCCTGCCGCGCCGACGGCACTGGGGCGCTGAGCCATGCCACGCGAAGGTCAGTACGGACCACGGCGGCAGCGGCTGGAAGCGCCGACGGCGGCGGACAGTCTGGCGGCGTGGATGCGCCGCTATCTCGAAGCAATCAAAGTTGGTGGTTTTGGCAATGATCTGCTGCGTGCAAGAAGGCAGGCGCTGACGGTGTTTCTGGAGTGGGCGAGCGAGCGTGACCTGACGCGGCCGGGCGAGGTGACCCGGCCGATGCTGGAGCGCTATCAGCGTCATCTGTTCTATCTGCGCAAGGCCGACGGCCAGCCGTTGACGCCGATGCGGCAGTGGCTGCTGATCGATCATCTGCGGCAGTGGTTTCGCTGGCTGGTGAAGCAAAATCATTTGCCGACCAATCCGGCCTCCGACCTCGACATGCCGCGGGTGCCGCGAACGATTCTGCCGGAGCCGCTGGAGGCGCATGAAGTCGAAGCGGTGTTAGCGCAGCCGGATGTGGCCGACGTGCAGGGTCTACGCGATCGCGCGATTCTCGAGCTGCTGTACTCGACTGGGCTGCGTAGAGCAGAAGCGATGCGCCTCACCGTGTACGACATCGAGCCGCGACGCGGCATCGTGCGCGTGCATCAGGGCAAGGGCGGCAAGGACCGGGTGGTGCCGATCGGCGAGCGCGCGCTGGCGTGGGTACAGCGGTATCTCGATGAGGCGCGGCCGCAACTACTGGCCGATACGCAGGAGCGCACGCTGTTTCTCAATCGGTTCGGACGCGCGTTTCAAGGCAATGGGATGGGCGCGATGACGCGCCGCTACATCGAGGCCGCCGGCGTCACCAAGCGCGGCGCCTGCCACCTGTTTCGCCACGCGATGGCGACGCAAATGCTCGAGCACGGCGCCGACGTGCGCTACATCCAGGCGATGCTCGGCCATGAGGATCTCGACAGCACGCAGATCTACACGCACGTCTCGATTGCCAAGCTGCAGGCGGTGCATGCGGCGACGCATCCGGCGGCGAAGCTCGAACGCAAAGCGCGGCCGGTAGACGGAGAGGATGACGATGACGCCGCTTAGCTGCGCTCAAGCGGACGACTGCGAGTTAGCGGCGATCGGACGCTGTGCGCGTCGCGCCGCTGAACTGCGTTCCAGCGGACGCGATGACAGTGTGCGGCGAGACCGAGAGACAAGCGCGCTCCGACCGCGACATGATCGCGAGACCGCAGCGACATTCTCGTACTCTCACCGCCGTCACGTTGCTTGCATGCCCCTACGCTCCTCGGTCGCTAGCTCCCTCGTCGCTGCGGCGCATGGAGCGCAAGCACCGCGCCGGCTGCCACCGGCCATCCATGGCCGTCTACGTTGAGCACTGCGCTCCGCTCATCCACGCTCGGCGTCGTGCCTCGCGCTTGCGTGCGCCAGCTGCGCTCGCGCACAACGCTTTACCCAGCAGGCGCGCAGCGTGCGCAAGAAGCCGCGCACCCAGCGCGCCTGCCGCTTCGCTCGCGTGTGCGCCCCCCATCCCCGTATCGCGCGGAAAGTCCTCGCTCCGCATCACCGTCCTCGCACGCGCTCACGGGGCTCTCGGCGTGCCGTGGACATAACGCGCCGTTATGCGCACATTTCCGTATGTGGGGCGCGCGGCATGCGGCGTCCTGCCGCATGAAACCCCGCGCTCGCATAACCCGTCGTTATGTACACGGCCCGCCAGCGCGTCCTGCGCTTGCTGTGGTGGCAGCGCCTCCATGCGCTGCGTTGCCAAGCTCCTGCACGCGCTCTGCGCGTCTGCGCGCCATCCATGGCTTGCTGCCTCATTCAGTTCGGCACGGTTGCGCGCGGGTTGTTGGCCACGTCTCCGGCAAGTCTTATGCCGCGCGCTGAAAGGCCAAGAGCCTTTATCAGGAAAGAGCGAATCGCCACCGCGCGCGGCCGCTCAACCGCTGCGCGGTTGGAGCCGACCGCGAACCTGCATTGCGTCATCGCCAACCGCCAAAGCTCGCAACGTGACCTGTGAGGAGAGTTGTTCGCTGGTGTCGTTTGAGGATAGCGCCGTGCTCGGCGCGTCAAGGCCAAGCCGGCTGCGCCGGTCGCTGCGCGAGCCTGGACTCACCTGTGCGCGGCGCTGGGATTTCTCCGCCAACAGCGATCACGCCTGATCGCGGGCGCAGCGGAGACCTGCCATGTATGACTGCCTGATGGTGCTAATCGATGAATCCGATCTGCTGACCAAGCAAGAAGCCCTGCACGCCCTCGCGCTGCAGCTGGCGCACGTTGAGGCCGGCCGCCGTGGTCTATCCAGCGTCGGCAACAGCCGGGCCTATGCCGACTACGTGTTCCCGCGCTGCGATGCGCTGGAAGGCAAGCTGCGGCGCGTGATCGGCATCGGTCCTGCGTAGTCCGCCACCAACGCAAGCCCGCACACGCACGGTGCGGGCTTGCGGCATTGCGCGCGGAAGCAGTCCGCCGCTCCGCTTAGCATCGCGGCCGCGCGCCGCCGGCGGCCACGCAGCGCGTTCCGCGCCGCGCGTCCGCCAGCCCTGATTCAAAGCAATACCAGCGACCAGGCTGCGCCCGGTTTGCCAGCCTCAGCCGCGCCTCGCACACTGCCGCCCATGCTCGGCCGTCTCCTCTCTTTAGTCGCTGTCCTCACGCTCGCCTGCGCAAGCGCACACGCCTACGTGCCCGAGCGCTCGCTGCTGCATTTAAGCGAGATCGCGTCTGCCGAACTGCGCACGTCGCCAGCGAAAACCGCGTCTGGGATTTTTGCCGCGCCAGCCCAGCAGGCAGCTAAGGAAAAATCGAGCGCAAGTGATTGCCGCATCAGGGAAAACTGGCACCCGCCGCTGAAGTGCGCGTCATCGATTGGCTACACCGGCCATTGATGCGGAGTCAGGGGACTACTACGCGCAGCAGAGGTACTACCGGCCGGGGTTGGGCAGATTCAGCCGGATTGATCCCGCCGCAGCCGATGTCATGCGGCCGATTACGGCGAATCAGTATTTGTATGCGAATGGGAATCCGCATACAAATACTGATTCGCCGTAATCGGCC
>JBBRBN010000102.1:0-10634 GCA_038205755.1 Lysobacterales bacterium
CGACCGGCTTGAGCCGGCCCATCAGCGTCTCGCAGGCGGCCTTGATCGCCTGGCCATTGAGATCGGAGCCGCTGCTGGCGGCGGTGGCTGAGGTGTTGGGCACCTTGTCCGTACTGGTCGGCATGCTGCGGATGCGCGCCAGGCTGACGCCCAGCACGCGGCTGGCGACGGCCAGCATCTTGGTGTGCAGACCCTGGCCCATCTCGGTGCCGCCGTGGTTCAGCTGCACGCTGCCGTCGGTGTAGATGTGGATCAGCGCGCCGGCCTGGTTGTACTCGGTCTTGTTGAATGAGATGCCGAACTTGACCGGCGTGATCGCCAGCCCGCGCTTGCGCACGGTGCTGCCGGCGTTGAACGCGGCGATCTGCGCGCGCCGGGCAACGAAGTCGCTGTCGTGCAGCAGCTGCTGCCAGATGGCTGCGAGCGGGTTGTCGACCACCGGCTGGCCGTAGTGGGTGGTGTTGCGATCCACCCCGTCGACCGATGTCTGTTGGTACAGGTTGCGCCCGCGCACGCTGTGTGCAGGCAGACCCAGATGGCGGGCGACGCGCTCCAGCACTTCCTCACCGACCAGCATGCCCTGCGGTCCACCAAAGCCGCGGAAGGCGGTGTTGGAGGCGAGGTGGGTGCGGGCGATCAGCCCGCTGACCTCGATGTCGGGAATGAAGTAGGCGTTGTCGACGTGGACCATCGCGCGCATCAGCACGGGTGGCGACAGGTCGCAGCTCCAGCCGCCGTCGGCGACCAGTTCGACGCGCAGCGCCAGCAGCGTGCCCTGATCGTCAAACCCGACCTCGAAGCGGGCCAGAAATGGGTGGCGCTTGCCGGTCATCTGCATGTCCAGCGCGCGGCTGAGCTTGATCCGCACCGGTCGACCGGTGCGCCAGGCTGCCAGCGCGGCGATGGCCGCATACGGATTGGCCTGGGTTTCCTTGCCGCCAAAGCCCCCGCCCATGCGCAGGCAGCGGCACACCACTCGATTCGCCGGCACGCCGAGCACGCGGGCGACGATGATCTGGGTCTCGGTCGGATGCTGGGTGGAGGCGGTGACGTGCACCGTGCCCTCGCCGTCGATCTCGACCCAGCTGGCCTGCGTTTCCAGATAGAAATGGTCCTGGCCACCGATGGCGAGTTCGCCGCTCAGGCGCTGCGGTGAGTGCTGCAGTGCGCTGGCCGCATCACCGCGCGCCACGCGTGCCGGCGGCAGATGGAAAGCGCCTTCGGCGATCGCCTGATCGATGCCCAACAGCGCCGGCAGCGGCGCGTAGACAACCTGCACGGCCGCAGCGGCGGCCTTCGCCAGCGCCTCGTCATCGGCCACCACCCATGCCACCGCGTGGCCGTGGAACATGGCCTCCAACGCGGGAATCAGCGGCTCGTCGTGCAGGATCGGGCCGGTATCGTTTTCGCCGGGGATGTCGGCGGCGGTGAGCACGGCGTGCACGCCCGGCATGGCGCGGGCGGCGCTGGCGTCGACGCTGAGGATGCGGGCGTGGGCGTGCGGCGACTGCACCGGATACAGGCTCAGCATGCCGGTCGGCGGCCGCTGCTCGTCGGTGTAGATGGCACGCCCGGTGACATGACCGACGGCGCTCTCGTGGCGCAGGTGGATGGAGGCGGTGTTCACGCCTGCGCCTCGGCGGCGAAGCGCAGAAACAGGTTGGCGCACAGCGCGCGTCGGTAGTCGCGGCCGGCGCGGTGGTCGCTGAGCGGTTCGAACGCGTCGCGCAGCTGTTCGGCGGCCATTGCCAGTGTTGCCGAATCGAGCGGCCGACCGAGCAGAAAGGCCTCGGTGGCGCGGGCGCGCAGCGGAATCGCCGCCATGCCGCCGTAGGCGATGCGGATGTGCCGAATCCGGCCTTCCGCGTCAAGCGCCAGCGCAAACGTCGCCGCGACGATGCTGATGTCGTCGGTCTGTCGCTTGGCGACTTTGGCGGCGGCGCAGATCAGCGCCGGCTGGCGCGGCAGGGTTACCGCGACAATCAGCTCATCCGCCGCCCGCGCGGTCTTGCGGTAGTCGAGAAAGAAGTCCTCTGCGGCTACCTCGCGGCTACCGCCCGATCCACGCAGATGGATGGCCGCATCCAGCGCCAGCAGCACCGGCAGCAGGTCGCCAATGGGTGACGCGCTGCCGAGGTTGCCGCCCAGCGTCGCGCGATTGCGTACCTGTCGGCCGGCGAACCACGGCAACATCTGGTCGAGTGCGGGGAACATGCCGTGCAGGTCGGTTTCCAGCTGTGACAGCGGCACGCCGGCGCCGATCCGCACCTGATCGGAATCGATCCGCAGTTCGCGCAGCGCGGCGATGCGATCAAGCGCAATGAGCTGCGGCGCGACCGGCTGTCCGTGGCTGAGGTTCACGCCAAGGTCGGTGCCGCCAGCAATCCATGCAGCGTCAGGGTGGGCGACCTTCAGGGCCAGTGCCTGGTCGATGTCGGTCGGACAGAAAAAATCGGCCAGCGCCGCCGACTCCAGCGGTGACCGCGACTGGGACCGCAGCGCGCTGAACTGATCGACGGGCGGCGGCTGCGCAGCGAGTTGGGCGGCGGCCAGGCGGATCGGCCCGTAGCCGGTGCAGCGGCACAGATTGCCCTCAATGGCGTGATCGCCCAGCTCGCCCTCGTACAGCGCGACGAACATGCTCATCACGAAGCCCGGCGTGCAGTAGCCGCACTGCGAGCCGGCGCTGTCGACCAGCGCCTGCTGCACCGGGTGCAGCAGGTCGCCCTCGGCCAGCGCTTCGACCGTGATCACCTCACGTCCGGGCAGTGCACCCATCGGTAGCAGACAGCTGTTGATTGCCTGCAGGCGGGCGTTTCCGGCGCCATCGGCTTCGACCAGAGCCACCGTGCAGGCACCGCAATCGCCGTCGGCGCAGCCTTCCTTGGTTCCGGTCAGGTGCTGGCGTTTGAGCCAGCGCAGCAGCGATTCGCGCGGGTCGGCGGTCCCCAGGGAGGTGGGCGCGCCGTTGAGAGTGAAGTAGGGGGGTGCTGGCATGCCGGGATACTAGCGCAGGCGCTGTTCGGGCTGGCCGTGTTCGATGCAGAGGGATCGACAGGGAGGGCATCGCGCCGAGCGGCGCGCCTACCGAAGCCGGCACCCGGCGAGCGGGTGCCGGAGCGCCGCTCTGCGCGATGGCCTGGCACCAACGCGCCGCCACCGCGCACACGCCTCTCCGGACTGTCGCGCCGCTCATGCTTCGGGCAGACTCCGGGCACTGCCTGATCCGGTGCGCCCGATGACGCTGTCCGCTGACCAACTCCCCGACTTTCTGCGCGGCCTGCCCAAGGCCGAGCTGCATATCCATATTGAAGGCTCACTGGAGCCCGAGCTGATCTTTGCGCTGGCTCGGCGCAACGGCGTGGCGCTGGCCTACCCGGACGTTACGTCACTGCGCGCCGCCTACGCCTTCAGCGACCTGCAGAGCTTTCTCGACATCTACTACGCCGGCGCCAGCGTGCTGCTGACCGAGGCCGATTTCTTCGACATGGCGTGGGCCTACTTTCTGCGCGCCAAGGCCGACAACGTCCTGCACGCCGAGCTGTTTTTTGACCCGCAGACGCACACCGCGCGCGGCGTGCCGTTTGAGACCGTCATCAACGGACTGCGGCGCGCCTGCGACCGGGCGCACAGCGCGCTTGGCCTGCGCGCCGAGCTGATTCTGTGCTTCCTGCGTCACCTGAGCGAAGCCGATGCGCTGGAGACCTTCGAGCAGGCGCGTCCGCATCTGGGCAAGTTCATCGGCGTGGGCCTCGACTCCAGCGAGCTCGGCCACCCGCCCGAGAAATTTGCGCAGGTCTTCGCGCAGGCGCGGCAGCTTGGATTGCGGATCGTTGCGCACGCCGGCGAGGAGGGCCCGCCGGCCTACATCTGGAGCGCGCTGGACGTGCTCGGGGCCGAGCGCATCGATCACGGCGTGCAGGCGCTGAAGGATCCGGCGCTGGTCAAACGGCTGGCCGAGCAGAGCATTCCGCTGACCGTCTGCCCGCTGTCCAACATCAAGCTGTGCGTGTTCAAGACGCTGGCCGATCACAATCTAAGGCAGCTGCTGGATGCCGGCCTCGTCGCCACGGTGAACTCGGACGATCCGGCCTACTTTGGCGGCTATCTCAACCAGAACTTCACCGAGACTTTCGCTGCGCTGGGTCTGGATGCCAGCCACGCAGCGACGCTGGCGCGCAACAGCTTCACGGCCAGCTTTGCTACCGGCGCTCAGAAGCGCGCCGATCTGGATCGGCTCGAGGCCTATCTCGATCACGCTGGCGTGCGCTGAGCGCATGGGCAAGCTGACCACCCACGTGCTCGATACCGCCCACGGCCGGCCGGGCGCCGGCATCGCCATCGAGCTGTTCCGCTGCAGCGTCGGCGCGCGCGAACTGCTCGGCCGCCACATCAGCAACGCCGACGGCCGCTGCGACGCGCCCCTGCTGCAGGGCGATGCGCTGACGGCTGGCGTGTACGAGCTGGTGTTTGCCATCGGCGACTACTTCGCCGCCCTGGGCGTCGCCGTGCCGCAGCCGCGGTTTGTCGACCAGGTCGTGCTGCGCTTTGGCATCGCCGATGCCGACGCCCACTACCACGTGCCGCTGCTGGCCTCGCCCTACAGTTACTCGACCTATCGCGGCAGCTGATCGAGCGATTCTTCCGATCCCAATGACTGACTACCTGATCGAAGCCGCCAGCCTTCTGCTGCGCTGGCTGCACCTGATTGCCGCTATTGCCTGGATCGGCGAGTCGTTCTATTTCGTGGCGCTGGACCGTGGGCTGAAGCCGGCCAAGGTGCCGGCGGTCGGGCTGCACGGCGAGTCCTGGTCGGTGCACGGCGGCGGCTTTTACCTCAAGCAGAAATTTCTGCCGGCGCCGGCGCAGCTGCCGGAGGAGCTGCACTGGTCGAAGTGGAAGTCCTACACCACCTGGCTGTCAGGCTTTGCGCTGTTCGCCCTGCTGTACCTGCTGTCGCCGCAGCTGTACCTGATCGATCCTGCCGTGGCGGCACTGACGCCGACCACCGCCGTGCTGCTGGCGCTGGCGTTTCCGCTGCTGGGCTGGCTGATTTACGACGGACTGTGCCGGGTGGTGGGCTTTCGCGACGAGCTGCTCGGGGTGCTGGTGGCCGTGCTGGTGCTGGCGGTGTGCTTTGCCGCCAGCCAGCTGTTCGCCGGCCGCGCCGCGTTTCTGTTGGCCGGCGCCACGCTGGCGACGATCATGTCGGCCAATGTGTTCTTCGTGATCATTCCCGGCCAGCGGCGGATGGTCGCGGCGCTGACCTGCGGCTCCACGCCCAACCCGCTCGACGGTGCGCGCGGCAAGCAGCGGTCGGTGCACAACACCTACTTCACGCTGCCGGTGGTGTTCGCGATGCTGGTGACCCACTACGCGACCGCGTTTGCGCATCCGTGGAATTGGGCGGTGCTGGCGCTGTTCATGGCGGCCGGCGCGCTGATCCGGCAGTTCTTCGTGCTCTGGCACGGCGGCGGTCGCGCCTGGTGGCTGCTGGCTGCAGCCGCGGCGCTGCTGGTGGCGGTATTCGCATGGATGGCTCCCGCTCCGCGGGTGCCGGTCGCGGCAGCGGCACCCGCGCCGCCGGTCGGTGCTGCCTCACCTGACGGGATGGCGGTTGCTGCTGACACCGCCAGCATCGTGGCGGTCATGGCCAGCCGCTGCGCCGCCTGTCATTCCGCCCGGCCCACCATGATGGCCAGCGCGCCCAACGGCTCGATGTTTGAGACGGCGGCGCAGGTCGAGGCGCAGGCGGCGCTGATCCATCGGCAGGTGGTCGAGCTGCGGATCATGCCGCCTGGCAATGTCTCCGGTCTGACCGATCCCGAGCGCGCGGCCATTGATCGCTGGTTCCGCGAGCGGTCAGTGGCGCCGATACCTCAGTCGCAGTAGCCGAGGTCTGGCTGCTCCGGTTCCAGCAGATAGCTGACCGGAAGTCTCGCGACCTCGCAATTCTGCCCCTCACCGCCGCGGTCGATCACCAGAAAGTCGCTGATTGTCTCCAGCGCCAGCAGCGGGTGATGCCAAGTGCCGCGATGGAAGTTCACGCCCTGGCCTTCGCTGGCCAGAAACGCTCGCGGGCGCTGGTCCGGCCCCGCCGCCACCACGACCAGATAACGCAGCGCTGCCAGCGGCACGAAGGCCTGGCTGCCCAGCGGGTGGCGCTCCAGTTGGTGAATCGTGAACGGCATCGCGCGCGGTGTCGCCCGCACCAGGCTGATCAGCGCGTGGCCGTCCTGCGCAGCGCAATCGACCTTGCCCAGCGCGTGGAAGCGCTGCGCGGTGCCATCGTTGATGGGGAACACCCGGGTCGCGGCACTGGCCGCGATGACGTCGCCAAACGGGGCAAATGCGGCCGCTGTCAGCGCCTCAATGGTCAGCGAAGAGATCGCATCGCCGCTCATGCCGGCTGCCCGCGCAGCCGCAGTCGCGACACGCCGCCGTCGGGGAAAATGTTGAAGCGCACGTGGCTGACCGCGCCCAGCGGCACGATCTCGGTCCGGTAGTGATGCTGGTGGTGCATCTGCAGCGCCTGTTCCGACAGCAGGGTCGGCCAGAACATCGCCTGGGTGATCAGTGACTCCGGCGTGCCGCCGGTCACCAACGCCGCCTGGATCGAACAACGGTCCGGATAGTTGCCCTTGAAGTGGGAGGTGTCGACCTCGATCGCTGCAATGCTGCCGGGGCGCGCCAGCGCGATCAGACACCAGTCATTGCCGGGCTCGCGACGGCGGCGGGTTTCCCAGCCGTCGCCCATGTTGATGCCGCGACCGGGCAACAGCAGCGCGCTGGCCAGTCCGAAGTGCTCGTTGTTGGCCGCCACCACCTTGCCGCCGTTGAGTGCTGCAGCGAGGTCGAGCAGGCCGTCGCCATCCACCGCGGTCGGATCGAACTCTGGCTCGCCATAGGCGCGCAGCCGGGCGAGGCCGCCGTCGGGGTAAAGATTGACCCGCAGGTGGGTGACCACGCGGGTTGGCTCGACGGCGAAATAGTGGTGGCGATTGCCGGCCAGATTCACCGACGGCAGCAGCGGCGACCAGTCGCTGCTGTCGTCGGCTTCGCCGTCGCTGACGCTGCAGGCATCCACCGATGCCGCCGGCGGAAAGTTGCCGGTGAAGTGACTGGTGTCGAGATCGAGCCCATGGATCCGGCCCGGCCGCGCCAGCCTGACGATGCACCAGTCGTGGCCGCACACCCGCTTGCGCCGGCTTTCCCAGCCGTCCATCCACTTGCCGTTATCGTCGTACTTGTCGGGGATGAACTGCGCCGGATCGGGATTGAGCATGCGCTCCTTCGCGGCGAAGAACTCGTCGCTGGCGCCGACCGCAAAGGCGCCGAGGCGCGAATCGGCGAGGTTCACACGGCGGCGGGTGAACTCCGGCGCATCGGGGTCAACGTTGGGACGGGCCATGCAGGTCGCTCTCGTTGGTCAGCGGGTGTAGGCGAGGGGTAATGCGTGTCGGCCGATCAGGCAGGCTCAATGCCCGGCTGGATCAGATCAGCCAGTCGCAGGGCGGCAATCCGTTCAATCTGTCGCAGCGCCTCCGCCAGCTCACGTTCGCGGCTGTTGCCAACCCGCGCCGCCATGCTGGCGATGATGCTGGCGCGGGTATGCCCACGCACGGCGAGAATGAAGGGGAACCCGAAGGTTTGCTGATAACGGTCGTTCAGCTCGGTGAGCTGGGCGAACTCGGTCGCGCTGCAGTCGCGCAGGCCGGCGCCGCCCTGCTCGCTGTTGGAGGCGGCGGTCAGTTCGCCGCGCACTGCCGCTTGGCTGGCGAGCTGCGGATGCGCGCGGATCAGCGCCAGCTGCGCGGCGTCTCCGGCCTGCGCCACGACCCCGCACATGGCCGCATGCAGATTGTCGACGCTGTCAAACGGTCGTGTACTCCAGGCGCGCTCGGCGACCCACGGCGAGTGCTCGAAGATCGCGCCGAGCGCCGCGGCGCACGATGCCGCGTCCAGGGCGTTGATGTGCTCCAGGGTCAGCATGGCTGATCGGCCTGCAGCGGCGCCGGGTGGCGCTGCCGCCAGTGCTGGGCAATGTCGATCCGGCGGCAGATCCAGACCCTGTCGAAACGCGCCACGTGGTCCAGAAAGCGCTGCAGCGCGGCGATCCGTCCGGGGCGCCCGAGCAGACGGCAGTGCATCCCGACCGACATCATCCGTGGCGTGTGTTCGCCTTCTGCGTAGAGCGCGTCAAAGCTGTCTCGCAGATACTCGAAAAAGTGGCCGGCGGTGTTGAAGCCCTGCGCAGTGGCAAAGCGCATGTCGTTGGCGTCCAGCGTGTAGGGCAGCACCAGATGCTGGCGGATGCTGCCGTCGTCGAGCGACACCGGCTGCCACAGCGGCAGGTCGTCGCCGTAGTAGTCAGAGTCGTACTCGAAACCGCCGTGCTCAACCAGCAGGCGGCGCGTGTTGGGGCTGTCGCGTCCGGTGTACCAGCCCAGCGGCGCGCTGCCGGTCAGCTCGCGGTGGGCCTGTACCGCCAGCTGCAGGTGCGCGCGCTCCATGTCGATCGGCAGGTTCTGGTAGTGGATCCAGCGCCAGCCGTGCGACGCGATCTCATGACCTTGATCGAGGCAGGCGCGCACAAAGTCCGGGTTGCGCTGCATCGCCATCGCCACGCCGAACACGGTAAGCGGCAAACCGCGGCGTTCGAACTCGCGGAGGATGCGCCAGCCGCCGACCCGCGAGCCGTACTCGTAGATCGACTCCATGCTCAGATGGCGCGATGGATACGAAGCCGCGCCGATGATTTCCGACAGAAACTGCTCGCTGCCGGCATCGCCGTGCAGCACGCAGTTTTCGCCGCCCTCCTCGTAGTTGAGGACGAACTGCAGCGCGACGCGGGCGCCGCCCGGCCAGTCGGCCTGCGGCGGCTGGCGACCGTAGCCGATCAGGTCGCGGGGGTAGAGGGATTCGGGAGTCATGCGTCTGCAGCGTGGTCCAAGCGCGCCAATGGACGCAGTGTTGCGGCGAACTGCCGCGCGACACAAGCGCGGCGAGCGTCTATTGCCGCCCGGTTGCCGGAGTGCCAGGAACCACGGTCAACGGCAGCTCGCTGGCAGCGCTCGCGAGGGAAGTTCTGAACTGCAGCTCCATCTCGAATTGTCGTCGCGCACCAGCCAGATCCGCTTGCCCGCACTGCCGCTGATGCCGTCGATGTCGGCGGCGGTTATCTCGATGACGCAGGCACCCGATTCGTCTTCACCGATCGCCGAATTCGAGATGTATTGGCCGCTGAGCGCAGGCAGGTTCAGATCGTCCCAGTCCTGCGGGCAGCGACCCTCGCTAAGGACGTACTCGCTGACGCCGATCTTCACTGGCGAGGCCGCGATCATCATTTCGCTCACCCTGGCACGCCCCGAGTAGTCGCTGTAGGCGGGTATGGCAATGGCCAGCAGAATCCCGAGCACGAAGATCACCGGAATCAGCAGCACCAGAGCGATGACCAGGCAGCCGGTGGCGCCGGACTTCTGGCGCTCCGGATGCGCGGTGTAGGCCCATTTGTCGACCACCAGCGTGCCCGCGATCAGGTCGTGCAGCGCCTGCTTCTTCTCGGTGAACGCGGCCATCAGGAAGCCGATGTACAGGGTCAGATAGCTCAACGCCGCCGCTGCCCAGCGCCCCAGCGCGTGCGCGAAGCCCAGCCGCCGCCCCTGCGCATCGCATACCTTGATGCCGATGACCTGCTTGCCCAGCGTCGCCTGACTTGCCGAGCTTTCCATGCCGGCGTAGTAGATCGGTGCCGCGATGAAATACAGCAGGTAGTAGACGCCCTGCGCGATGGCGCCGAAGGTCTCCATATTGTTGCCGCCGCCGCCAAACACCCCGAACACCACGGCGCCGATGAGGATCACCACCAGCAGCGAGCCGCCAATGATGATCGAATCGATGATCAGCGCCGCCCAGCGGCGCAGCAGGCCGGCCTGGACCACGAGTCCGGATCCGGTCGCTCCGACGTCATCAGCGTACGCCGCCGGCGCCGCGCGCGGCGGCGCGTAGGGCGTTGCTGCGGCCGATGCAGCGGGGGGCGACGCGGGCGCAGATGCAGCAGGCGGCGATGCAGCGGGCGGCGATGCAGCGGGCGGGGAAGGGGGCGCCTCTCGCGGCGCAACCGCAGCTGCCCGCGACAGGCCCAGTTCGGCGTGGTGCATCGACAGCGGCTGCCAGTCCGACAAGCCGTCGCGCCACACCTGGGTGTTGCCGTCGATCTGGCCGCTGGCATGCAGCGCCACCAGTTCGTCGGTCGTCACCGGCCCGTTCTGCAGCATGTCGAGCGCGTAGAACCACTGAGTCATCGCTTTCCCCCTCATGAACCCTGATCGCCCGGCGCGCCCCCTGCGCTCCGCGAGACGATCACGGAATTCGCCGCCACCGCCGCGTCGCGGCGCGCCCAACCCAGCGGGTGTCAAACCGCCGTGAAGGAGTGTGGAGGAAAGCAGCAATCGGTGTCCAACCGGTGCGGCGGAGAGGGTTGAGGCAGAGCAGCGGAGCAACTCCACTCTACGCGGCGCGCCGCAGGCTTGGCGCATGTGGTCTGCGGCCGGCCTGACGTAGAGCCGAGCTTGCTCGGCTTGGTGAGTGATTCAGGACGGGGCTTGGTGAGTGACGCAGGGCAGGGCTTGGTG
>JBBRBN010000103.1:0-10473 GCA_038205755.1 Lysobacterales bacterium
GGGTGCGGCGCGCGCCCACGCCGCCAGGCTCACCCACCTCGCGCCCGTCCCGAACCTCGCGGCGCTCGCGAACCGTGCGGCGCGGCGCTCGCGAATCGTGCGGCGCGGCGCTCGCGAATCTTGCGGCGCTCTCGTAGAGCCGAGCTTGCTCGGCTGCACCCTTGGGGGGATCCGCACTGGCCCAGGCTTTAGCGGAGCAAGCTCCGCTCTACGAAAGCTTTGCGAGCTTTAGCGGAGCAAGCTCCGCTCTACGAAAGCGCTGCGAGCTTTAGCGGAGCAAGCTCCGCTCTACGAAAGCGCTGCGAGCTTTAGCGGAGCAAGCTCCGCTCTACGAAAGCTTTGCGGGTTGCGGCGCTCGCTCACGCCGCCAGGCTCACAAACCTCGCGACCGTCCCGAACCTCGCGGCGCTCGCGAACCTTGCGACGCGGCGCTCGCGAACCTTGCGACGCGGCGCTCGCGAACCTTGCGACGCGGCGCTCCCGATCTTGCGACGCTCTCGTAGAGCCGAGCTTGCTCGGCTGCACCTTTGGGGGGGTCCGCACTGGCCCAGGCTTTAGCGGAGCAAGCTCCGCTCTACGAAAGCTCTGCGAGCTTTAGCGGAGCAAGCTCCGCTCTACGAAAGCTTTGCGAGCTTTAGCGGAGCAAGCTCCGCTTTACCAAAGCCTTGTGAGTCGCGACGCTCTGGATCTTCGCGACGTTCTCGATCCTCGCCCCCAAGGGGCTCTGCGAAACCGCTGCGACGGTAACAGCGCAATTCAGCTCGATCAGGGAACCGCTCAGCTCAGGTCGAGTCGCGGCAGCGCGTCGAGCTTGAGGTAGCGCGAGCGTTGGCCGGAGCGGGCGTAGCGCAGCTCGACATAGCTGTGTTCGCGCGGCTCGCGCATGGCGCTCGCCCCGCGCAGATCCAGCCATTGCCGGCTGCTGATTGGTGCGAGCTCCCGGTGCTGGACGCAGACGCGGCGATAGTCGCTCCATGCCGCCCAGACCTCGCGGTGCTCGGCCAGCGCCAGTTCAATAACGATAGCGTCGTCGAGCAGACCAAAAGCTGGCTCGCTGTCGGGGATCAGGTCATCGATCTGGTCGAAGTAGATCAGCGCACCGGCAAGGTCGCTGCGGGTTGCGGTGTCGATCAGCCAGCCCGGATCATCGAGCAGGTTGACAAGCGCACCGACCTGACCAATGTGGGGCTGCAGCGACGCCGGAACCGAATTCAGGTCGACGTGGCGGCAGCGCTCGAGCATGTCTGCCGTGAGCGCGGCGGCGTCTGTGCTGGCCTGCTTCCAGGCGGCGCGGAACGGCTCCAGGTGCTGCGTCGACAGGTTGAGGGGGATGGCGATGTTCATGCGGATGTCCTTGCGTTGACCAACAGTGGTGCGGGTGTGACGCGTACTGTGAGCGCTGCGTGACGGGGTTTCGCAGCGCCGGAAGTCACTGCATGACTTCCGGCGCCGCGAAATCTTCAGCCCCTGTTTGGTTTGGCGAGGCGCGCTGTGGCCGCGGTCGCGCGGCTTGGCGGATGCCGGAAGCCGGTTCGACGGTGCGAATGTGCGGTGGCGTACGGATCGGCCGCGCGCGAACGCGTAAACCTCAGTGGTGACCCTGTAACTGCCGTTCCGGCGCCCGCACCCATCGACAATCAAGGACAGCCGCAATGAACCTGCAACTCAGCATCGCCCCGCTCATCGCTCTGCTGGCCGGGATCCTGATTCTTGTCATGCCGCGTCTGCTCAACTACATCGTCGCGGTGTATCTCATCGTGATCGGCGTGCTTGGTCTGCTTGGCGCATCAGGAGTCGCATGGCGTTGAGCACCGGGAACACTGCAGCAACCGCGCTTGGCGCCCGAATCAACCGCTGCCGACCTCCGAGCCCATGGTGACCACCGAGGCAATCCGCGAACTCCGTCGCCGTACGTCGGTGTCATCGCTTGATGCGATGCAGGCGCTGTCGGCATCCGAGGGTGATCTGGAGCGCGCGATCACGTTCCTGCAGACACCGCACGCGTCGATCAAGGTGCTGCAGGTCGCTGGCTCGCATCGCTCCGCCCGACTTGCCGCAAGCCTGATTGGCAGTGGCCTGTGGTTCCAGTGCGATCAGCTTGGCCGGGAGCTGTGGCGCTTTTCAGTGGCGCCGGCAGGCTATGGCCGATTGCTCAGCCTGCACGCGGCGCTGGACGGTTCATGCTGCATCGACGAGCGCGCGACCGACCCCGCGGCGCTGCAGCGGACTCCGTGTGAGGGTGCGAAATGTTGATTACCTTCAGCTCTGACGCCGGTCCGCGCGTGATGATGTTTGCCGATGTGGGCTGGCAGATGCTCGACCTGCTGGGGAAGCAGCGCACCAAGGAAGGCATCGTGATTGTTGAAGATCTGGGCGACGCCCTGCAACGCCTTCGCGCTGCCGTGGCCGGCAGCCGCGAAGGTGACGCTGCCGACGGCGATCCGGACAATGCCGACCACGACCAGCCTAACGACGGTCGGCGCTCGTCGGTTTCATTTGCGCAACGCGCGCAGCCGCTGATCGAGCTGCTGGAGAAATCCCGGCGCGCCGCAAAGCCGGTGCTCTGGACGTAGTACACGCGAGCTGAATGCACGCGGGGTCACTGACGCCCGGCGCCTTTGCCGCCGGCGGCGACCGGTCGCGCGTTCACCCGCGGCAAGCGTCCAAGCGCCAGCCGTGGCGGCGGGCTAGAACACCCGTCGGCCGCTGATGGTGCGCAGTAAGAACGCGATCACGGCGAGGGCAAGCAGCACATGCAGAACGCCGCCGAGGGTGGTGGCGGTGGCCATGCCGAGCAGCCACAGGGCGAGAAGAATGGCAGCGAACGCATAGGTCATCAGAGTCTCTCCGGCGGGTTCGATCTGGCGGGGTGTGGTGGGTGACGTGGGACAGTGTGAGCGCGCTGAACGATCCGATTCGGTACGCCATCGCACGTTTCTGGCAGACGCCGCCGAAGGCCCGTTGCTGCGACGGATATCTGCACCTGGCGACTCGCTGGCCAGCAGCGGGTACAGGGACATCTGAGCAAACAGCCCCCGGCCGGCCTGCGCGGCGCCGGCCGGGTGCCATCGTCAGCGCTGGCGCAGCAGCCAGTTGAGGAAGAAGCCGGTCGCCACCGCGACGCCGATAGTGGCCAGCGGCTGGTCGCGCAGCTGCGTGCGGCAGGAATCGACCAGCCTGGACTGGGCGTTCCGAAGCTGGGCGCCGCGGGCGTCGAGCGAGTCCGCGGCGTGCGTGGCGGCTCCGGCCAGGCGCTCCACCGTGTGATGTGCGCCGCTGGCGAGCTGGTCAACGGCCGGCCGGGCGGCATCGGTCGCCTTGTCGATGGCCCGATGCAGGCCGCCGGAGGCGTTGTCTACCGTACGGGCAACGGCGCCGCTCAGGGCGGCACCGTCAGGGGACGCGTTGGAGTGGGACATGAGGTTTGTTTCCTTGGTGGTGGGAGTGGCAGCCGCCGGCTGTTGCCGGCAGATATCAATGACGCCGATGGCCCGTGAGCACGCGCCAACCTTGCTGACAAGGCCAGACTCGATGCGGGACAGTGGCGTTCCGCAAGCGTCGCAGGCGCCGGCATCGCGGTCGGTTCGCTGCTGCACAAAGCGGCGCGGGCGCATTCAGCGCCCATCGCGCAGCCGTTCAGTCGGGACTCACGCCGCGCGCATCGTTTTACCGTTCCAGAAGCCGAGTCTCAGAACTCGAACTGCACGCGGTTGCCGTTCTCCATGTAGCTGAATCGATCCGTCGCTGGCGCCCGTTCAGCACCCTCGCAGCGCATGGTGAAAACCACCGGCGCGCCGCTGATGCGCAGTTCGTTAAGGCGCTCGAAGCCAAGTTCATAGCGGCTCTTGCCAATCACATCGCGCATCCGCGAGCCCACACCCTGCTCAGGCAGCCGCACCGCGACGGTGCGCGACCCATCGTAGCCATCCCACAGCACGATCGTTTCGCGCGAGGCGCTGTTGACCTGGGCGGTTACCGCAAACCGGTCACCCTTGCGGGTGCAGCCTTCATTGACCAGGCGGTCAAAGCTGGACTCCGTTACCGGGCGATACGACACGCTGCTGCAGCCGCTGGCCAGCACAACCAGCAGTGGCAGGAGAAATTTCATCGAAATCATTGGAGTACTCCAGACGGCAGTCCGCGTGCGGAAGCCGGGGTAGGGCGGAGGATGGGTCGCAAGAGTCGGCCCGGCAGTGGCGGCGATGGCAATCCGCCGTCAAATGAGGGTGCGCTCGCTGTGCGGCGGTGTCTGTCGGTTGGCGTACAGAGCGGGCCGGCATTCAGATGCGCCTATGTTGGGTTGCGTACAGACCGCGTGAAGACAAACTGGCACAATCTTGTTTCGGTTAGGAAGTCCCCGCGCCCGGACGTGCTGCACCCGCCGCCAGGCCATCGCGACGCGATGGCGCTTCGAATAGCTTCCATATCCGCAGGAGTTTCGTGCCGTGCTCAATCACCCTTTATCTTTGGCTCGACGGATTGCTGCGGCAGCCATGATCGCGCTCGCTCTGGCCAGCACCGCAAGCGTCGCGCAGACCGCGCCGGCACTGGGCCAGGCCGCCAACTTCGCCGTGCTCGGCGGCTCGGCGGTGACCAATACCGGCTCCACCATCATCACCGGCGACCTGGGCATCTGGCCCAATACCGCGAGCTCGATCAGCGGCTTTCCGCCGGGCAGCGTGGTGGGAACGATCCACGCGGGGAATGCGGTCGCGCTACAGGCGCAGGCGGATCTGACCACTGCCTACAATGACGCGGCGGGCAGGCCCTGCAACCTGGAGCTCACGGGCAGCGATCTCGGCGGCCAGACGCTGACCCCGGGCGTGTACTGCTTCGCGAGCTCCGCGCAGCTGACCGGGACGCTGACGCTGGACGCCTTGGGCAATCCCAATGCCGTGTTCATTTTCCGGATCGGCAGCACCCTGACCACCGCGAGCAATTCCCGCGTTGTCCTGATCAACAGCGGCAATGGCTGCAACGTGTTCTGGCAGGTCGGTACTTCGGCCACGCTGGGCACCGAAACGGCGTTTCAAGGAAATATTCTGGCTCTGACCAGCATCACCGCGACCACCGGGGCGAGCGTTGCCGGGCGGCTTCTGGCGCGTAACGGCGCGGTCACGCTTGACACCAACAGCGTTGGGGGGTGCGGGGCGGGCGTCTGTCCGGTGCTGGATCTGACGCCGATCACGCTGCCGCAGGGCGTGCTTGGCGAGGCCTTCAGCGCGACCCTGTCGGCCAGCGGTGGCACCGCGCCCTATGCTTACAACGTCACGTCGGGCAGCTTGCCCACCGGGCTGTCGCTCAACGCGGTGAGCGGCGAGATTTCCGGGACGCCGTTGGCGCTCGGCAATTTCGCCTTCACCGTCACCGCGATTGATGCCGAAGGCTGCCAGCGCTCACGTAACTACACCATTGTGATCAATGCGGCGATGTGCCCCGCCGTCACTCTGATGCCGGCCAGCCTTGCGCCGGTGCTGGCCGGGCAGCCGTACTCCCAGATGCTGACAGCGAGCGGAGGGCTGGCCCCCTACACCTTCAGCGTGACGGCAGGAGCGCTGCCGCCGGGACTGCAGTTGAACCCTGCCAGCGGTGTCCTGGCGGGAACGCCATCCACACCGGGCAGCTTCAGCTTCACCGCGACGGCCCGTGATGCCAACGGCTGTGTGGGTTCGCAGGCCTACACCCAGGTTGTCAACCAGGCAGTGTGTCCGGTCATTGGGCTGGCGCCGACGAGCCTGCCGGTGATGGTGGTCGGGCAGCCTTTCAGCCAGTCCTTCAGCGGCAGCGGCGGCAGCGCGCCGTACTCCTTTGCCCTGACCGCCGGCAATCTGCCGCCGGGACTCAGCCTGAACCCGCAGACCGGCCAGCTGTCGGGAACTCCCGCGACCGCGGGCGTGTTCAGCTTCACGATCACCGTCACTGATTCGCAGGGCTGTTCTCGCAGCCGTCCCTTCAATGCCCAAGTGGCAGTCTCGATAGCGCCAGTGGGCATACCGGCGCTGTCGTCCTGGATGCTGGCCCTGCTGGGCGGCATCTTCGGCCTGATCGGCTTCGTTGCGCTCAGGCTGCAGCGCTGACGCGGGGCTGGGATTGCGCCGCAGTCGGGACTGACGACCGACTGCGGCGCACATCGGGTGGAACCCGGGTCTGCCGGGTCACCGGTCGCCGGCACGGCTATGGCGCCAGTTAACGATACGACCGCGGCGGCGCGAGCGGCCTCCCCGCAAGCAACTGCCGGCGACAGTCGCGCGCCGGACCTGAGCGCGGGAGGGCTCGGCAGTGACAGGTCATGTGGCCGAGCGCCTGAACATGGCGTGGCGGCTGCCCTTACTGCAGATGAAACAGCAGCCACTTCTGGGGCAGAGGCGCCAAGTTGGTGTTGTTCCGAACAGACCCGCTCCGGCGAGAAGGCCACTGTCGCGCTGTGGGGTATCGCCTCCGCATCGTGGGTCTCAGGTCAGATCGCGCAAGGACGACAGCTCCAATGGAGAGTGCGAACAAACTGATCGAAAGCCTGCCGCGCGCCGAGCGCCGCCGCTTTCTTGGCTACTGTGAGTCGGTTGCGCTTGAGCAAGGAGTGCTGCTCTGTGAGGTGGGCCAGAAGCAGCTTCATGCCCACTTCCCCACCACCGGAATCCTATCGCTGGTTGTCACCCTGCCCGAACATCTGCCGCTGGAAATGGGCCTGATCGGCAACGAAGGCATGTCTGGAATGACCTTGATTCTGGACAAAGAGCGCGCATCGATGCGCGCGGTGGTACACGGCGCCGGCCGCGCATTGCGGATCTCCGCGCAGGACCTCCGGGACCAGCTGGCGCGCAGCCCGCGGCTGCTGTCGACGCTGCAGCGCTATCTGTCGTTCATGCTGGGGCAGATCGCGCAAACTGCCGCCTGCACGCACTTCCATGAAATTGAGCCAAGGCTGGCGCGGTGGCTGCTGCTGACCCATGATCGCGCCCAATCCGATCATTTTCACCTGACTCATGAAATGCTTGGCGACATGCTCGGTGTGCGTCGCAGCGGCGTCACCATTGCCGCCGGGGCTCTGCAGCAGCGCAATCTGATCAGCTACAGTCGCGGCGAGATCAGGGTCGTGGACCGACAGGGTCTGGAGGCGGCGGCATGCAGCTGCTATGCAGCGATGACGGACGACTATGCCGGCGTCGTTCTCACGCGGCGCTCAGCGCCGGGCGGCACCGAGGCGCGGGCCGTCGGGCGCGTCGCCCCGGCCCAGCGGCCTACCCGTCAGGTTGCGTCATCCCCGAGTTTGCTCGCCTTGGGAGACGGCAGCGGCGCAACCACCGCATCGGCCGCGGGGAAACCCGACGACGGCCGGCTGCTGGGGTGCGTGCCAGGATAGGGCGTCGGTGCGCGCTTGCTGAAGATCTGCGCAAGCGAGCTGCTCTGCGCTTTCCGCGGGGAATCGACGGGCGATTGCTCGCTGGGCCTGGTGTCTGATGGCTTGCTCACTGAAAGCTCCTGACGGGATGGAAAGCTGGTGCCACCTGACGGCTGAATGGCAAGCGCGCCATCGTCCGCGTGGCGAAGGGCTTGGAGGGTTTCACGCTGAGCGACCGGCGTCGGTTCGCCAGCACGCATAGCGTTCACGCCCGCCCCCCGGACGCGCGCTGTCGCGCAGCAAACAGCGGCTGGGCAGCGCCCATCGGGCGGGTCAAGGCGCGCCCGATGGGCGCTTCGAACCCGCATTGCAGCCGATGTTTGATGAGAGAGATGACCGGGTGGACCGCTCAGGAAACGGGCATCGACAGCCGTCCCGCACTGTCGTCAGCCTTCGCGTCCGGCGCAGACGCGATCATTGGCCACCCGCTGGTAGCCGTCGCGGCCGAGGTCCCGATCCAGGGTTTCGCGCATGCCGGGGGTGCCGTCGATGATCAGACGACCGCGCGCGTCGAGTGGCGGGGTGGAGGTCAGCGGCAGCGTCCGTTGCTGACGCAGGTAGTCCGCAAAGGCGGCGGCAGGAACGGCGGGGCTGAACAGATGGCCTTGGATCTGGTCGCAGCCGTTGACGCGAAGATGCTCCAGTTGGGCCACCGTCTCGACGCCCTCGGCAATGACCAGCAGCCCCATCTGGTGCGCCATGGCGATGATGGCTGATGCGATGGCGGCGTCTTCACGGTTTTGGGTGATGTCGGTGACGAAGCCTCGATCAATCTTCACCGCATCGAACGGGAAGCGCTTCAGGTGTGCCAGTGACGAGTACCCGGTGCCGAAGTCGTCCAGCGCCAGCGCGCAGCCCAGGTCGCGCAGCGCGCGCAGCGTGCTGCGGGCAGCTTCCGGGTTGATCATGACCGCTGACTCGGTCAGCTCAAGCTCCAGCAACTGCGGCGTCAGCGCATGGACCCGCAGCGTCGAGCGCACGGTTTCGAGCAGGTCGCTGCGCGCAAACTGGATCGACGACAGGTTGACCGCGATCGGAATCACGCTCAATCCCTCTTCGAGCCATGCGGCCTGCTGGCGGCACACGGTATCGATGGCCCACGCGCCGATCTCGACAATCAGGCCGGTTTCTTCGGCCAGCGGGATGAAGTGCAGCGGCGAGATCAGCCCGTCCTCCGGATGCTGCCAACGGATCAGCGCCTCGGCACCCACCATGCGGCCGCTATCCAGATCCACCCGTGGCTGATAGTGCAGAACAAACTGCTGCTGCGCGGTGGCAATTCGCAAGCGTTCTTCCAGCAGCCGCTTCTGGGCGATGCGCTCGGTCAGTTCGGTCGAATAGTAGGCGTAGCGCTGTCCGGTAAGGCGGGCCTCGCGCAGGGCACTGTCGGCGTTCCGGAAGAGGCTGTCGGCGTCGGCGCCATCGGCCGGGAACAGCGCGACGCCAAGCTGCACCGATATTGGCATGCGCCGGCCTTCCAGGGTTATCGGCTCGCTGAGGACGTCCAGCAGACGCTCCAGCAGTGCACTGGCAGCATCATCGCCAATCGATGCACCGGCGACCGCGAACGTGTCGGCGGTGATGCGTGCCACCGTGCAGCGCTCCGGCAATGACGAACTTAGCCGATGGCCAACAACCCGCAGCAGGTCGTCGCAGGCGGCGTGACCGAGGATGTCGTTCAACTCGGAGAACCGCTCGATGTCGAGCAGCACCACCGCGATACAGTGGTGCTCGGGGTCGGCGGACACGATCAGCTGATTGACCCGGTCGGCGAACAGCGCGCCGTTGGCCATCCCGGTCAGCGCATCGTGGTGCTCGATGTGCCGCAAACGCTGACTCTTGTCGATGTTCTCAAGCGCAAACGACAGGTTCTCCGCGATGCGGCCGATCAGCGCCTGCTCCTCGCCGGAGAACGTCGCGTCACGTGCGCTCAGCAGCTGCAGAACCGCAACAATCCGGCCTTCGCTGATCAGCGGAAACGCAGCGCTTGAGCGAATCCCCAGGCGCAGCAGAGGTCTGGCGATGGCTTCCCAGAACGGCTCCCGCTGGATCGAATTGATGATCAGGGCGCGTCGCTCGCGAGCCACCCAGACCGCCGCCGACGGCTCGCGTGTCACCTCGTCCAGCGCCGCGCGGCCGGCGCTGCCGTCGGCGTGCCTGACAGGCTGAGCGCAGCCACACAGCACCGAGGGACTCAGCGTCAGCGGATGGATGACGTAGACCGATGCCGACGCATACGCGCCTACTTCAACCGCCACCCGGCAGGCCTCCTGCAGCAGCGCATCCCGACCCTGCAGGCGCAGCACGGCGGAGCCAATTGCCCGAGTGACGGCTTGGGTGCGGTCGAGTCGAGTCAGGCGCTGCTGCCGTTCGCATGCCTCGCTTACGTCCTCGGCGATCACCGCTACCCGTTCGCTGCAGCCGGATTCATCGGCGAGCGGAACGCCGCGCGCGCGGATCCAGCGCACGGCGGCGTCATCGCGGAGAATCCGGAAGGTGATGTCGAAGTCACCGCGCAGCAGCGCTTGAGTGCGCGATAGCTCAGCCGATTGGCGATCGTCCGGATGCACCAGGCTCATCCACGACTGCGGATCCGTCAGGATGCTCTCGGCGCTGCGACCTGTGACCTGCTCATAGGCCTCGCTGGCGTAAAGCAGGTCGCGCAGACGCGAGTCGAACAGCAGGCAGGCAGCCCCGATTTGTGTCGCCAGATGGATGAACAGCTCCTCACCCGCCACCGCAGCGGCGACCGACGCCGTACTCGGGTCGGCTTGGGGTGCGGCTGAAACGCTTCCTTGAGCACTCCCTTGCGCAATCGCCTGCGCACTCGCTTGCTCACTCTCTTGCGCAATCCCTAGCGGCGCTGTGCCCGCGTCCCAAACGGTGTCGCGCGAGCCGGATTGATAGCAGGCGTCGAGTCCTGCGGTCAGTCCGAGCCAGACCCTGGCGCGCGCAACCAGCGACGGTTGGACAGCGTGCGGGCGGTCCGCCGACGCCAGGAGCGGACCTGGCCCGCGGTCTGCGTTGGAGGACGGCTCGACCAAGTCAGGGATTCCCTTGTCGGCAGCGCCCTG
>JBBRBN010000104.1:0-10400 GCA_038205755.1 Lysobacterales bacterium
CGGCAAAAGCGCGTGTCCATGGATTGACCATCCCGGTCATCGCCTCTAATCCCCCCCTCGCTTGTCCCGTTCGTCTAGAGGCCTAGGACACCAGCCTTTCACGTTGGCAGCACGGGTTCGAATCCCGTACGGGACGCCACTTCCACTCAGCACCTACTGTCTCTTGCCGATGGTCCTCCGCCGTGAGGCGCAGGTTTTCCGCGGTTTCTGCGCGCGCGCTGGCGGGCGCGGAGGTGCAATGTCACCCGAAAATTGCTCTCTCAGGCGGCATTCTCTCCGGACCTGGCGACTTGAACGATTTACCAGCCACGAGGAACGCCCTGAAATTAATCGCTTTTCTGCCACAGAAATGCGGTAGAGTTCGCAAGGCGTGCGGGGCGGCAAAGGGTGCGGTCGCCGAATTTTCGATTAGTAGCGACCCAGCTTACCTTACCGTCAAACCGCCTTCCCGAGTCGTACTGCCGCTTAACGTTTGTACCCCGGTCAGCGGGCCGCCTAGCTGCCACGATAGTCGCCGCGGGATACGGTCCTGGTCGGATATCGCGCTTTGGTGTGAAGAAGCGCGCCTGCTGGCGCGTCAGATCATTACCTCCAATCGCGCTTCAATGTGCGCGCGGTCGGCCACAGAGAATCCGGCGAGGTCGAACAGGATCGCGTCAATCTCGTCTTGGTAGGGCTGCGCGTCGTAGCTGAGATTGGACCGTTGCCGCCTGTTGATTGGACCACGCGCCGTCTCTGCGGCCCGCACTTTTGTAACAAGCGCCTCCAGCGCCGTTCGTGCCGCCCTGCTAAACGGACCACCGGCTGCGGAAGAGGGTAGCAGGTGGCGGACAGACGCGTCGTTCTGGTCGAGCTGCGCGTGCAATTTGGTCTCCGTCTCCCGCTCGGCACACGTAGCGTCTTCGCGGAACATTGGACATGGAAGGATGTCGAACTGATACTCGTTCACCTTCGAGTTCGTGCTGCCGAGCCTGAAAGACCACTCAAGTAGCTTAGAGTTCAGCAATGCGAGCATCAGGTCCAGGGACAGTCGCGTCGACGGCAGGCCCGCCGGGATGTAGCTGACCGTGTCGAAGCACATTTCGCCGACAGGGATGTATGCAGCGATCAGGCGGCGGTAGTTTTGCTGCGGAGCGGATCGCTGAAATCCTACGCGCTCCCGAAGTCCGTGGAACGCCTTGGAATCCGGGCTGGCGCCTTCTCGGTATGCGGCCACGTCAATGTATCGTGGGTTGCCCTGGGAGGCGTCGCGAAGAATGTATTGACAAACAGCGGCCCCGCGCAGCGCGAGAACCCGTCCGTGCCCTGGCGTGGCGTGCACAACCCCGGCCCGCCTTGCGTCAGTCGTTTCGTTCACCTCACCTTGGAACTGCTTGGCATATTGTCCTAGGCGGCTGATGCCCTGACGCGAGACAAGGGTCCGCACCAAGTCCCAGTCGGCTTGGTCACAGCTTACGATGCACTGGTTGATAGGGTCATAGCCTCTCACCTCGGTGCTGGTCAGCGTCAGCGATGGCGAAACCGCATTGAATGTGTTCTCCGGGTGAGTCCACTTCCGGAATGAGCCATCGCCAAGGCCCCGCTCGCCAGACTTCCTGTAAAAGAACACACACGTCGAAAGCTTGGCCTCCTTGAAGATTCGCTTGCGAGGGTCGTCCTTCTGGGGGAAAGCATGAACCTCCGTGAACGCGCCACCTTTAAAAAGCGCGGTACGCACCCCGCGTGCTTGCATGTCGCCGAGCAAAGGCATTGGCACTATGAAACCCAGGTGGCCTCCATCGCGCAGGAGTTCGAAAGCACGACAGATGAACAACTTGTAGAGATTGTTTTTTCCAACAGCGGATGGCGCCAGTTCCGGGTCAACCTCGACGAACGACCGCGTAACCGCGGCGCGGGGGCCGGACTCCAGCGGTGCAAGGACCTCATACGGTGGATTGCCGATCACGGCGTCGAAACCGCCTTTGGCATCATTCCCTAAGAAGACTTCCGGGAATGCCAGTTGCCAGTGAAGGCATTCGATACCCGCGCTGTCGAATGCGACACGGACGGACTCGACCCAGGCCTGCTGCCGGAGCTGTGTCATCAGCGCCCTTGTGCGGAGCGCCGCGACAGCGCTGCTGTACTGCGCCCGGGAGACGCTGACGCCGAGATGCGGCAGTGCCGCCGCGCACCAGATGTTTGCTACCGTCTCGAACCGCTCGACCGCGGGGCGGAACCTGTTTGCGAAGATCCGCTCCTTCCGCTTGACCTGCTCCTTAGTGTCGGATGGGATACCCCTAATTTCTCGCAGCGGCCCTAGCATCGTCGGGAGCGCTGCCTTGATGTCGTCAGCAAACTCGCCGGAGACGACGCCGTCACCCGGCAAACCGTCCAGCCACTTAATGCGCGCGCCTATCAGCGAGTCTCCTTGCTGAAGGTGGTGGTCCAAGAATGTCAGCGGCGATCTCGCCGAGACGGTCTCCAGCCACAGGGCGAGCTTGGCAAGTTCCACGGCCATTGAGTTAGCATCGACCCCGAATAGGCATGTCTCCGCGACACGCCGTTTCCAGTAGACGATGGTCGCCGTCGCGCTCGTGTCGTGCTCCGGAAACGGGTCGCCGGAATACGGACTTGTAGTGATTTCCTCGGCCAGGAACTGGCATGCCCGGATGAGGAAATGCCCGGACCCCATTGCCGGATCTAGCACTCGAAGCTGCAGCACGCGCTCGCCATAGCAGCGCTTCAGCGCTTGGAGTTTGCCCTCGTTCGCGGCGACCGGGAGCTCTGAGGGCAAGTCATGCTCGTGCGCATCGATTTCGGACTTGAGCTTGTCATGCTCGTTACGGCATACTGCCCCCAGGGTCTGCTCGACAATCCTGCGCACGACGTGATCAGGCGTGTAGTAGCTGCCGGTCGCCCGTCGCTCGCCTTTGTCGGTGACGAGATAAATGCTTCCAGCGCTGTACGTGTCTGCCGTAAGGACGAATCCGGTCGGCGTCTGTTGGCTCGCCGGGACGACGCGCTCGGAGACGACACCCGCATCTTCCTTCCGAACGACCACCATCTGCTCGTCGGCGTACCTCGGCTGCATCTCCAGCAGTCCCTCATACACACCACCAAGCTGTTGAATCGCCAAGTCGCGGTAGTCGACTCGAAAGCGTTCCCGATCGTTGCCGTTGACCGAGGTTCGCCCGAGTTCGTCAAGGACCCGCGCGATGTGCCAGTCCGGGATGCTTTTTTCCGCGAGGAACGCGTGGCGCTCCGCGTTGAAAAGACCCCCGTTGTATGGCGGCACCCCGTAGCGCCCATGGCCTCCGTCAATAAGGTCGAATAGCAAGACAATGTCCTGCCAGATGCCGGTCTCCTCGAGGCTGTAGTCGGTCCGGTCCAACCTCTGCGCTACTTGATCCAGCTTGACGGCGACATCGTCCCGGTGCCGTGCCAGCGACCTGTTGGATGTGTAGGCGGCGTTAAGCCGGTATGGCAGCAGGCCGCGGTCCTCCCCGTACATTATGAAAAGTAGGCGGTAGAGGAGGACGAGGCTGTGCTCCCGGCAATGATCCAGGTGCACCGCCGCATTGAGGCCGTTGGATGGCAAAGACAGGAAGCCTTCGACGCACAACTTGAGCGCCTTAAAGACCTGAGTGCGCAGCCCCTCGCCCACGCCAATCGTGAACTCGGAACTGCCGTCAGCCGCCCGTCTGATCAGGGGGATGCGCCCCTCTCGCTGGCGGAAGCCGTCAGCGCTGAACAGCATGTAAAACGGCATAAAGTGCTGGTCGAACTCCGGGCCACCAGGACCGAACTCTAGCCTGCCGGGGGTCGGAGTGATCAGCCGCAGCAGGTATGGCAGATCGACTTCGAGGAACGTCTGAAAACGAGGCTTGCCATCCCCCAGGACGCGCGGAACGAGGCGCCAATGTCGCCCGTTCGTCAGAAATCCGTAGTCAGCGCGGCTGCGGTCCAGATACCACTCGATCTGCTCAGGCGGATATTCCCGCCGTCCGCTTGCCCGGGTGGGGCGGTCCAGGCTGATGTGCCACGCTTTTGCGTCTCCAACGCTGGCCGCGTGGCGCCAGAACTCCGGACTCTGCCGCCCGGCCTGGATCGCGAAATCCAGATCTTCGTCGTTTAAGAACAGGGCGTAGTCGGGCTCGCGACCGTCTAAAAAGGCTTGGTATTTTATCTTCCATCCGAGAGCTTCAAAAACCGGCTGAATGAATGCATGTTCTAGTCCCGCCTCATCGCCGTATCGCTCGACCCTGTTCGCTTGGGCGTTCCAGATGTCGATCAGCCTGGAAGCCGTGTCCTTCGCCCGCTGGCGCAGTTCCCGCCACTCTGGCTCGATTGGGAGCCTGTTCTCCAGCCAGTGATTTGACAGAAACTCACTGTTCCGCAGCGGGCCCAAGCTGAGCACGCGCTGTTCCGAAGATGGTGCGGTCCCCGCTTGCATACGTCGTAGTCTCCTCAATGCCATCCCGTTATTCCCACCAAGGGTCGCTGCTGTCTCGCCCCGTGCCCGGTGATCTGCTTCCATCCGCTGCGGCCTCGGATAGTAGTCGGCACCACAACGGTCACGCTCGTCAGGTCGCCACCGATTCCTACGGCTGCTTTTCCGCCATGGCATGTGCCAGCCCGACAAGCACATCCATGTGCGGCCGGATATTCGGCGCTGATGACGGTGACGCGCAGCACTCCAACCGCGTCCCTACCCAAAGCGGAAGGCGAGCCGACTGCCGGCGCGGCCGGGCGCCACCTCCAGCCGCGCCACGATCCGCTCACGCATCTCGCCGACATGGCTGATCACGCCGACCAGGCGATCGCCCGTCTGCAGCCCCTCCAGCACGCCGATTGCCGTGTCCAGCGTCTCAGGGTCGAGCGAGCCGAAGCCCTCATCCACGAACAGCGCATCGAGCTGCCGCGCCCCGGCATGTGCCGCCACCGTCTCCGACAGCCCGAGCGCCAGTGCCAGCGAGGCACAGAAGCCCTCGCCTCCGGAGAGAGTTGCGGCAGGGCGGGGCTGCATGTTCCAGCGATCCACCACTTCGATGTCGAGGCCCGCGGCGGCATTGGCGCGCTCGGGCTCCTCCCGTCGGCGGAGCGCGTAGCGGTCGCCGAGCATCGGCGTGAGACGGCGATTCGCCGCCGCAAGCGCCTCGTCGAGCAGGCCGGAAAGGACATATCCCTCGAAGTTCAGCCCAGCCCCGTCGCCATTCGCGAGGTCGGATAGGTCCTGGCGCAGCGCATGCTCAGCCAGCGCCAAGTCATGTACCGCGGCTGCCTCCGTGATCTCGGCCAGCAGTCGCTCGCGCGCAGCCAACTGCTCGGCCGCGCGGGCAGCGTTTTCGGCGGCAGATCTGCGCTGCACGGTTGCCGCTTCGTACGCATCCTTAAGCGCGTCGAGATTCGGCGTGGCCAGCCCCTCCGCTTCCCGCGCGGTTGTCGCGGCGCGGTCGGCGAGCGCGGCGAGGTCGTGGGCGAAGGTTTCGATCTTCGCGGCCAGTTCGTCCTGCCGTGGCGGTTCCAGCAGCGACTCGCGCAGTTCGTCCGGGGTGGCGAAGCCCTCCTGCCGGGCGCTGTCCGCCAGGGTATTAGAGGCGCGCTGGCGCCGTGCGCCGGCGGCTGCGGCGCGCTCAGCGGCAGTGGTCGCGGCTTCGTTGCCGGCGGCTTGTTCGGCTTGCGCGGCGCTGCGCGCCTCCCTGTCCTGCCGAAGCGCCATGGTGAGCGCATCTGCCTGCCGCTTGCAGGCGTCTGCTTGATTGCTCAGCGACGCGCCGTCGGCGCTGCCCTCGGGCAGCAGACGATGGCGCTCGTCACGCGTCGCGGCGGCGGTGGCGAAGGCGAGCCGCGCTGCGTCCACGGTCCGCTGGGCTTCGGAGAACGCCGCCTGCGCCTTGACCAGCTGCTCCCGAGCGCCCGTAAGGGTAGTGCGGCAGGCAGGCAATGCGGCTTCGGCCTGCCACGCTTCCCGCAGCGCCCCCCCGGCCGCGACAAGTTCGGCGGCGAGAGCATCATGATCCGCCGCAGCCTCACCGAGCGCCGAACGCGCCGTGGCCTCGGCCTGTTCGGCCAGCCGCAGCGCGGTCTCCACCCCCTGTGCGCTCTGCCTTGCCTCCTCGCGCCGCGTCTCAGCCGCCTTCTCCGCCTGCGTCGCAACGGCGAGGTCCGGCAGGGTGCCGTCCTGCGGGCGCGCGGGCGACGGATGGTGCGAACTGCCGCACACCGGGCAGGGGTCACCTGGGAACAGCGTCAGCGCAAGGGCGGCAGCGTGGTCGGCATCGTGCGCGGCGGCGGCCGCTTCGCGTGCGGCGCACGCCTGTTTGGCGGCCTCTGTAGCCTGCCGCAACGCCGTTGCGGCGTGCATACGCGTGGAAGCGGCTTCGGTCAGCGCCGTCGCTGCTGTCGCGTGCGCTTTGCGGGCTGTCAGTCGCCGCGCCGCCTCGTCCCGAAGCAACGTGCGATGGGGGCGCTGCGCGGACAGCTTCTCCTGCCCGTCCAGCGCGGCCGCCGCGGTGTCGAGCGCAGCTTGGGCGCTCGCCACCGCCGTCTCCGCCGCCACGACCTTCCGCGTGGCCTGCGTCGCGGCCGTTTCGCAGCGCGATGCCTCCTTTGCCGCTGCCTCGGCCTCGACCGCCAGGCCTGCGAGCGCCTCCAGGCGCTGCGCCGCCTCCTGCGTCGTTGCGATCGCCTGGTCGCGCGCCGCCGCATCGCCCAGCGCCGCCTCGGCACTCGCGAGCGCCTCGATAGCCGCCGCGTGGCGCTCGGCGGCCCGGTCCCGTTCACGAGCGGCGCCCTGCGCTTCCTCGTGCGCCAAGTCGGCGGCGACGAGCAGCCCGCCCAGCCGATCGGCGCGTCGCGCGGCCTCCAGTTTTGCGCGATCCTCCCCGACCTCCGCTTCCTGCGCGCGCTGCGCGTCAAGCTCTGCCTGCGCTTTCTGCGCGGCGGCGAGGCGGTCTGTGGCGTCGAGGCCCGCCATCTCTGCTGCGCGCGCTTCTGTCTCTGTCTGTTCCGCTCCCAAGCGCGTCGCCTCGGCGGCGTCGCGCACAGCCCGCAGCGCGCCACGCGAGGCTTCGGCTTCCTCCATCGTCGTGCCCTCGGCCTGGCTGAGCAGGGTGCGCAATTCCGTCTCCGCATCCTTCGTCGCGGCCCGCGCGCGGTTCGCGCCCTCGCGCAGCTCGGCCTGGATGCGAGCGTAGAGCGCGCTCTTGAACAGCGTGCGCAGGATCTCCTGGCGCTGACGCGGATCGGCCGTCAGCACCTCCCGGAAGCGCCCCTGCGGGAGCAGCACCACCTGTCGGAACTCGGCCGCTTTCAGGCCGAGCAGGTCCTGGATACGCGCGGTGACCTCTGCCTCCCGCTCGACGGGCGGGCCGACGACGCCGTCAGTCACCTCCCACAGCGCCACCTTCATCCGTTCGCTGGTGGTGCCCTCGCCGCGCTGCTTCGGACGTTCCCAGGCGGGCTGGCGGTGGATCCGCCAATGGCGACCGGTCTGCACGAAATCGAAGGTGACCTTGGTCGGTCGTTCGGGTGCTGCATGCAGGCTGCGCAGATGGCCAGGACGGCGCTCCTCGCCGCTGCTTTCGCCGAACAGCGCGAAGCAGATCGCGTCGAGCAGGCTAGTCTTGCCCGCGCCGGTGGGGCCGCAGATCAGGAACAGCCGATGCGTGCCGAGTGCGGCGAAATCCACCTCCTGTCGTTCGGCATAGGGGCCGAAGCCATCCAGGGCGAGGCGCAGCGGGCGCATCGCTCAGCGATCCGCCGCGTGTGAAGCCGCGATGGCCGCATGCAAAACTGGCGCTGCCGCCTCCGGCAGCTCGCGGCCCCGGACTGCCTGATGAAAGGCAATAAAGAGATCGAGCGGCGTGGCAGCGCGCGCTGTGGCGGCGGGCGTGGCGATGGCGCCGCCCGGCGCCGCAAGTGCGGCGTGGCGCAGCCCGACCATGCGCGGATAGACTTCCGCCAGGCGACGCTGCGCCTCCGGCACCGGGACGGGATCGGTCAGCACGATGGAGAGCCAGTCGCCGCGGCCCTCTGGCGGTGCGTCACGCAGTGCGGCGAAGCTCCCCTCGATCTGGCGTAGCGGGCGCAGCGGCGTCAACACATGTTCCTCGACCCGCACCGCGCCATCGGCGCCGATCTCGGCCATCGTCACGGATTTCGCGTGACCGATTTCGCTCAGAGAATAGGCGAGCGGCGAGCCGCTGTAGCGCAGCCGCCCGGCGCCCAGCGTATGCGGCCGGTGCAGATGGCCGAGGGCGACATAGTCGAAGCCGGCGAAGCGATGCGCGCTGATCTGCCCGGTGCCGCCGACGGACAGCGTGCGTTCACTCTCGGATTCGGCGCCGCCGGCGACAAAAGCGTGCGCCACCAGTACGCGGCGATGGTTGGGCGGGCAGAGGCCGAGCAGCAGCGGCGCGACCCATGCGAAGCCGGCATCATGATCGGCGAACTCCGCGCCGTTCGCGGCAAGCTGCGCGAGCGCCAGCGGTGAGCCATAGCCGGCAGCGACGATGCTCACAGGCCCATGCGCGTCGGCCAGCGTCACCGCGCGGCCGAGCGGGCTGTCGCCGATGTGCAGCCCGGCGCCGGCGAGCAGTCGCGCGCCGAAGGACAGCCGTCGCGCCTCGTCGTGGTTGCCTGGGATCATCACCACCGGCACCTTCATGCCGAGCACGATTCGGCCCAGCACCTCGTCCAGCAGCTCCACTGCCTCGGCCGGTGGCACCGCGCGGTCGAATAGGTCGCCGGCGATCAACACCGCGTCCGGTGCCGTCTGGCTTACGATGTCTAGGAATTGGCCGAGCAGGAGGTGTGCCTGGTCCTCCAGCAGTGCGTAGCCGCCTAGGGTGCGGCCTAGATGCCAATCCGCCGTGTGAAGCAGGCGCATTCCCTAGCGGCCGATCTCTCTGCTAAGCTTACAACATTGCGTGATTTTATGGGCCATGCAACGGGGGTACACCCTTTCCAGCAAAAGCGGAGAGTTCGCAGGTCCCCCGGAGGTCCACCTCACAGATTGCTCGCGTTCTCCTATGATGAAGCATTATTTGCTGATGCGAGGACGTGGGCTAGCTGTCCGCGCCAGTCGGCCGGCAGGCAAACCTCCAGATCCATCAGGTCAAGGGTCGTGGCCTGAGTACCGTCCAGGATCGCCTCCACCAGATCAGGTGCCAGTAGCGTAAGGTTGAGCACCCGGCCGATATAGGCGCGATCGACGCGCTCGGCGGATGCGAGTTCGCGAATCGACCCACACCTTCCCTCCTCCAGCATCCGCCGCCACCGGAATGCCCGCGCCAGCGCCTTCACCAGGGCGGGATCTCCGCGGGTGGTCGCGACACCCGTGCCGTCCTCGCCAACCCGCACCGGAGCCCCATCCGGTCCGATGATCTGCTTCCGTCCGCCGCGGCGCCGGATGGTCATCGGCACCACTACCGTCACACTTGTCATGCCGCCACCGCCTCCCGCTTCGTTGCCATGTCGCGCGCCAGCCCGGCGAGCCCTTCCAGGTTCAACCTGATCTCCGCCCCTGCCTCGCCGACCGTGACGCGCTCGACCAACAGCCGCACGATCCGGTCCTGCTCGCCGGGGAACAGTTCGTCCCACAGCGGGTCGAGCCGCCCGAGCGCGTCGCGCACCTCCTCCTCGGTCAGGTCGGGCGCCTCGGCACGCGCCGCGCGCCAGGTGCCGACGATGACCTCCGGCTGGCGGAGCAAGGCGCGAACCTGGGTCATCACCAGCCCCTCGATCTCCCCTGCCGGCAGGCGGCGGTGCGGTGCGTCATTGGCGCCACCCTGCAGCACGGCCTGGCTGACGTAGTAGCGGTAGAGCCGCCCCTTCTTCCGGGTGTGGGTCGGCGACATCGCCCGCCCGTCCGGCCCGAACAGCAGGCCACGCAGCAGCGCCGGCGTGTTGGCTCGGTTCTTCGCGCCGCGCTCCCGCGGGCTTTCCTGCAGGGTGGCGTGAACCCGGTCCCAGATCTCGCGCGGGACGATGCCAGAGTGCTCGCCGCGATACGACGTCCCCTTGTGCACCGCCTCGCCGAGGTAGATGCGGTTCACCAGCAACTTGTAGACCGCGCCCTTGTCGAAGGGACGCCCAGTCTTCGTCAGGAGGCCTTCGGCATGGAGGATTGGCAGCAGCTTGGTAGCGGAGCCGATATCGGCAAAGGCCTCAAACACCCGGCGCACCATCGCCGCGCCAGCTTCGTCCACCAACAGCTTGCGGTTCTCGACACGGTAACCGAGCGGCACCGGCCCGCCCATCCACATGCCACGCGCACGAGAGGCGGCGACCTTGTCGCGCACCCGCTCGCCAATTAATTCTCGCTCGTACTGTGCAAAGCTGAGCAGGATGTTCAGCGTGAGCCGACCCATACTGGTGGTGGTATTAAAGCTCTGCGTCACTGAAACAAACGTGACCTC
>JBBRBN010000105.1:0-10221 GCA_038205755.1 Lysobacterales bacterium
GGTCGCCGGCCGCCGCTGTCAGCACCTCGTCAACGCCCGCCACGTCTGGCGCGTGGATCGCGATACCGCTCGCTGGGTTCAACACTGCGACCATGGTCTTCTCCACTGCACTGCAACATCAGGGCGACGACCATAGACCCGCGCCGCTAGCCATGCAAAGACAAATGTTTCAATGGTTAGCATTAACCGCGTTAATATCTCTTCTGGTTCAGCCGCTTGAGCGAAGATGATTGAAACATCTGTTTGAAATTGGGCGGCGTGTGGATTGCCAAACGGGTCCTTTGCCCGTGGCGGCGCCGCTCGGCGCGATGCCCTGGGTTTTCCGTTCAACGGCATCACGCCGAGCGGCGCTGCTACCGCCGAAGGGGCGGCGACCCGACACTTTGGGGTGGCGACCCGACTCACTGAGCCGGCTACCCGACACATTGGGCGGGCCGCGCGGCGCCTTGGGCCGGCGTTGCGGCCGGGCGAGGCGGCTCTGACGACCCGCGCCCACTACTACAAGGGCAACCGCATCAAGCAGCTGCGGGCGTTCTGTCATGCCGCTCGGCTGGGCTCGGTGACGCGCGCGGCCGAGGCGCTGTTTCTGAGCCAGCCGGCCATCAGCCTGCAGCTCGGCGCGCTGGAGCGCGAACTGCAGGTGCGCCTGTTCGACCGCATCGGCCGGCGCCTGAGCATGACCCGCGAAGGCGAGGCGCTGTACGAGCTGGCCCGCCCGCTGGTCGACGGCATTGATGGCATCGACGGCGAGTTTCGCGGCCGGCTGAAGGGCATGGACGCCGGCGAGCTGAACATCGCCGCCGGCTCCTCCACCATCCTCTACCTGCTGCCGCCGCTGGTTGCCGCGTTTCGCATCGCCTATCCGCAGGTCCAGCTCAAGCTGCATAACGTTACCGGCGCCGACGGCCTGGCGCGGATTCGCACCGACGAGGTCGATCTGGCGGTGGGCTCGATGCTGGACGTGCCCAACGACATCGACTACGCCGCCACCCACAGCTTCGACCCGATGTTGATCACGCCGCGCGATCACCCATTGGCCAAGCGCTCGTCGCTGGCGCTCGAGGACATTTCGCCGTTTGGCCTGATCCTGCCGCCCAAGCGTCTGACCACCTATCGGCTGGTCGATCTGGTGTTCCAGCAGCGCCGTGTGCCCTATACCGTGGCGCTTGAGATCGGCGGCTGGGAAGTCATCAAGCAATACGTGGCGATGGGCCTCGGCATTTCGATCGTCACCGGCATCTGTCTGACCGAGGCCGATCGTGGCCAGCTCGCAATCCGCAATCTTCGCGAATTCTTCCCGCCGCGCAGCTATGGCATCGTCATCCGCAAGGGCAAGTATCTGAGCCCCCACGCCCGTGCATTCGTCGACCTGGTCAAGCCGGAACTGTTCACCCGCCGCGACTGGTTCGATGGCGGGGCGTCGCAGCGCTGACGGCAACCTCCAGCCAAGCGCCTCGCCGTCCAGTCAGACGCCGCGATGCTTCCCGACGTGCGGCGCGTACAGCGCCCGGACGCGCGCGAGGTCAGCGTCCATGTCATCGCTCAGCTCAACCAGTGGGCCGAGACCGATAGTACGATCCGGATAGTGGAACCAGGCGCAGAACACCGGCACATCGGCGCGCCGGGCGATGTGCCAGAAGCCGGACTTCCAGCGCTCGACCTGACGCCGCGTGCCCTCAGGCGCCAGCGCGAACCACATCCGTTCGCTGCTGCGGATGCGTGCCGCGATCTGTGCCGCGACGCCGCCAGGCGCCTTGCGATCAACCGGCATTCCGCCAAGCCAGCGCAGCACCCAGCCAACGGGGCCGATGAAGGCCTCGCGCTTGGCCACGAAAACGATGTCCAGACCCATCGCCAGCTTGGCGGCCAGGCCCCAGATCGCGTCCCATGCAGATGAGTGGGGCGCGGCAATGATGACCATCCGCGGCAGGTCCGGAAGCTCGCCCACCAGCCGCCAGCCACCCAATCGCAGTATCGACCTGCCGAGCAGACGGCTGACCGCACCACCGCCCTTTGGTGCACGGGCGGGAAGGTCGGGGACGATCAGCCTCACGATTCGGAGTCGGGAAAGCGCACCGCACGCTGCCGCTTGACCGTGGCGCGATCACGCTTGCTGCTCAGGCGACGCTCCTTGGAGGCGCGCGTCGGCTTGGTGGCAACGCGCGACTTGGGCGGCTTGAGCGCGGCCTGCAGCAGGCCCAGCAAGCGCTCTCGGGCATCCTGCCGATTGCGCTCCTGGGTGCGGAAGCGCTGCGCCAGAATGACGACCACGCCGTCCTCGGTGATCCGTCGATCACGCCGTGCCAGCAGGCGTGTTCGCAGCCCGTCGGGCAACGCGGCAGACTGCGCGGCATCAAAACGCAATTCGACCGCCGTGGACACTTTGTTGACATTCTGGCCGCCGGGACCACTGGCGCGCACGAAGCGCTCCAGCAGCTCCTCATCGGGTATCGCGATCGATGGCGTCAGACGCAGCATGAGCAGTCGCGAAAAGCGGGCCGGGCGCGAAGTTTACCGCTGCGCGGCATCGGCCGTAGGCCACGACCAGTCGAACAGTGCGAGCGCTCGCAGGAATTCGCTGTCGGCCGGTGCATGGACCTCGACCGGCAGGCCGGTTTCTGGATGCGGGAACTGCAGGCGCCAGGCGTGCAGCAGCATCCGGTGCACGCCGCGCATGCGGAACATGCGGTTGCGCAGGCCGTCGCCGTGGCTGGTGTCACCGATCAGGTGATGGTCGACATGCTTCAGGTGACGCCGGATCTGCCGAAAGCGACCGGTCAGCGGGCGCGCCTGCAGCAGCGAGAAGCGCGCGGTGTCGAAGCCGCCAGCGGGCTCCGGCAGCTCGCCGCTCGCCACCCTCCAAAACGCCGTGCTGGCGGGCTTCTTCAGCGGTTTGCCCGGCCCGCCATCGAGCGGATGGTGGACCTCAAACGCCGCCAGCGCCGGCCAGCCGCGGCAGATCGTCAGATAGTCTTTCTGCACCTCATGCGCCATCAGCGCCTTGCCCAACACGGCGGCGGTGTCGCGGTCGAAGGCCAGCAGCAGGCAGCCGCTGGTCGCGCGGTCGAGCCGATGAATCAGGAAGATCGGGCGGCCGAACTGCTCGCGCAGGCGGTCAGCGGCAAAGTCGGTCTCGCCGCGCGCCAGTTTGCTGTCATGAACCATCAGCCCGGCGGGCTTGTTGACCACGGCGAAGCGCGGGTCGAGCAGCAGGGTCTGCATTCAGCGCTGATCGCCGCGAAGGATGGGGTTCAAGGCGCGGCGGTCTTGGTTGGGGCGCAAGCGAGGCGAAGTGAAACGCGCGATGCAGGCCACGAGACCTGCATCGCGCCGAGCGACGCTCCTACGGCAGCGCATCGGGAGGGTTACTTTGCCGCTTCGCCCTTTGCCTGGACTTTGGCGAAATCGCCTGCGGAGAACACCGAGAACGTTGCCGGGTCGATGTGCTCGCGCAGCGCGGCCACCACCACCTCGGGCGTCAGCGCCGCCAGCTTGGCGTCGAACTCAGCGCTCCACGCCATCGTGCGCCCCAGATAGGCGTTGTTGCTCAGCGTGCCCAGCAGGGCGCCGTCTTCGCCGCGCGCTCGCTCGCGCGCCTTCAGCAGACCGTCGATCGCATCTTTGAGCTCACCGGCGGAAACGCCGTCCTTGAGCAGCAGCGCCAGCTCCTCACGGAACGCCGCTTCGACGCGGGCGATGTTCTCCGGCGCAGCGATGGCGAACAGCAGCTGACTGGCCCGCGGGTCGATGGAATCGGCGCGGAACTGTGACGCCACGCTGTAGCTGAGGCCGTCTTTCTGCCGCACCCGGTCGGCCAACCGCGACTTCAGCGAGCCGCCGCCAAACACGTAGTTGCCGGCGACCAGCGCAGGGTAGTCAGGGTGGCTGTCGTCCAGCGCTTGGCTTGCCACCATCAGGATCACCGCGTTGGCCTTGTCCGGCGTCTCGAAGCTGCGCTGCGCCGGCTGAAGGCCGGTGTAGGGATCGGCGATCCGCTCAAACGCCTGGCCCGACGTCCAGCTGCCGAAGCGGGAGTCCAGATCGGTCTTGACGGCGGCGGCGTCGAAGTCACCGATCAGGGTGATCTCACCTGCACCGGCGCCGTGAAAGGCCGTCTGGAACGCGCGCACCTCGGCCAGCGTTACCGAGCGCAGCTCCTCGAGCTGTTCATCAAACGAGGCCACGTAGCGCGGATGACCCTTCGGCCAGCGCGTCGAATAGCGGCCAAGCTCGAGGCTGGCGATGGCGTTCGGCTCGGTCCGACTGCTTTCCACGCCGGTGATCGACTGGCCGCGCAGCTGCTCCAACTCGGCCTCGGGGAAGGTCGAGTGCTTCAGCAGTTCCTCGACCAGCTCGATCAACGCCGGCAGATGCTCGCGGGTGGTGTTGGCACTCAGCCGCAGGCTTTGGGCGTCGCCGGAAATCGACAGCTGCGCCTTCAGCTCGTCAAGGCGGCGGGAAATTTCCTCGCGCGTGTACCTGGCGCTGCCGCGGCTGAGCATCGCGGCCGCAAACTGTGCCGCTCGTGACTTGCCTTCAAGGTCGCCGACGCTGCCAAAGCGCAGGTTCATGCTCATGAGCACCGTGTTGCCGCGGGTGCGCTTGGGCAGCAGGACCAGCGTGGTGCCATTGGCCAACTCGGCTTTCTCGGTGCGCGCGTCGATGTTGCTGTAGCTGGGCTCGAAGACCTCGCCGGCGGCGATGGCTTCACGTCCGACATAGCCCTCCAGCAGGCTGGCCACGCTTGGTGCTTCGCTGATCTCGGTGCGGTCCGGCGCGGCGGTCGGAATGAACTGGCCGAAGGTGCGGTTGGACGGCTTGAAGTACGCCGCTGCGACGCGGTTGACGTCGTCCACAGTGACCGCGTCGACCCGATCACGCTGCAGAAAGAACATCCGCCAGTCGCCCTGGGCAATGGCCTCCGACAGCGACATTGCCAGCCGGTTGGCGTCGTTCATGGTCAGCTCGACATCCTTCAGCAGACGGCGCTTGCTGTCGGTGACTTCCTGCTCGGTGAACGGCGCGTTGGCGCGGACCTCCAGCAGGTCGAGCAGCTTCGGCCGCAGCACGTCGATGGAGCTGTCCTTGGGCACCTGCGCCAGCACCAGCATGTAGCCCGGCTCGGCCAGCGCAAACCCGAATGCGGCAACAAAGGTGGCCAGCTTGGTTTCGACCAGCGCCTTGTGCAGGCGCCCTCCCGGCGTATCGCCGAGCGCCGACAGCAGCACATCCAGCGCCGCGAAGTCGGCATGTCCGCCGGACGGACCGTGGTAGGCGGCGGCGACGTAAGCGGTTTCGCCAACCCGCCGGACGGTGACTTCGCGCTCGCCGTCCTGGGTCGGCTCACGGGTATAGGTTGCAACCAGCGGCGTGCTCGGCTTGGCGATCTTTCCAAAGGTGGCAACGATTTCGGTCAGCGCCTGGGCCGGCTCGATTCGACCAGCAACCAGCAGGGTCGCATTGTCGGGCCGGTAGTGCTCGCGGTAGAACGCCTGCAGGCGTTTGATCGGCAGGTTCTCGATGTCGGCGCGCGCGCCAATGGTCGAGTTGCCATAGTTGTGCCACAGGTGGGCGACCGAGGCGACGCGGTCAATCAGCACGCCGACCGGATTGTTCTCGCCCGACTCCATCTCGTTGCGCACCACCGTCATTTCGGTGTCCAGATCCTTGCGCGCGACAAAGCTGTTGATCATCCGGTCGGCTTCCAGCGCCAGCAGCCAGCGCAGGGTTTCATCATCGGCGCTGAAGCTGCCGAAGTAGTTGGTGCGGTCGAGCCAGGTGCTGGCGTTGAAGCCCACGCCGCGGGTCTTCATCTCGCCGGGAATATCGGCGTGGGTGGGCGTGCCCTTGAACAGCATGTGCTCCAGCAGGTGCGCCATGCCGGTCTCACCGTAGTTCTCGTGCCGCGACCCCACCATGTAAGTGATGTTGACCGTCACTGTCGGCTTGGTCGCATCGGGAAACAGCAGCACGCGCAGGCCGTTGTCGAGCCGGTACTCGGTGATACCCTCGACGCTGGGTCCGGCGCTGACGCCCTTGGGCAGGTCGAGCGCGTGCAGCGGCGCTATCAGCGTCAAGAACAGCAGCAGCGCACCCAGCGAGGCGCGAAAATTCACGTACATGGCAACTCCTTATGGACGGCCAGCGAGAGCAACCCGCGGGTTCAAACGGCGTCGATGGCCGCCGAGCATGCCCCATTTAGCAACGACAGGGAACGTGCCACAGGTCCCGCCGAAACCCGCGCTGCCGCCTTCACCCCGCGCTGTCTGCTCGAATCGCGCGAGCCTGCCGTCATCGATTTTGACCCGGTAACCGCGCCGTACACTGGCCCGTACAGCGCGCTTGGTGGCCATACTGGTCCGCAACGAAGCAGCGCAGGAACGACCCCACGCAATGCTCCAACCGAGCCACTTGATCAGCACTGCTGCTGCGGCCCGGACTCGCCGTCGGTCCAGGTCACGCATGCAGCTGCTGTGCGGTTTGGTCGCAGTGCTGCTGGGCGCGACATGCTTCGCCGCGTCCGCCGCGGAATCCAGTGTTGCGATCGTCAACGTGGCCGACGAAGCGCCACCGCAGTTCCAGGTGTTCGGCGCCAAGGATGGCCTCTCCGACGAGATCTGGAGCACGCTCGGATTTGACGCCGAGGGCTTCGTATGGGCCGGCTCGGCGTCGGCGCTGGCACGCTTCGATGGGTATCGCTGGACGCCCTATGCGTTTCCGGAAGCGCGCAGCCTGGTGCGCGATATGGTCACCGACGACAGCGGCGTGCTGTGGGCGATTTTCGAGGGCGAGGGTCTGGCGCGCTATGACGGCCAGCGCTGGGCGCTCAGCGGCCCGCCGTTCTTCTACCATCGATTCTCGATCCTGACCGGCGCCAACGGCCGGCAGCACATCGAGGCGGGCACGGATCGCGGCCTGCTGCGGCTGGATGGCGACCAATGGACGGCCGTGGGCGACGACGACCCCAAGGAGCTGGTGATCAAGTCGGCCCAGACCCGGACCCTGTTTGGTGGAGAGCGCGAGTGGCGCGCAGTCAGCCGCGATGATCTTTGGTATCGCGAACGCTCCGGTGGCCAGCCGAGCGGGCCGTGGCAACGACTCGGACTTCCGGGTCTGCAGCGCATGTTGTTCACTGACCTGCTGGTGACCCATCACCGCGGCGAGGAGGAGCTGTGGGTGCTCAGCTACGGCAACGGACTGGCTCGCCTGCGCAGCGATGGCCTCAGAATCTGGCGGGCGGCTAACGGCGAGCTGCCGAGCGAGGCGCTCTACAGCGCGGTCGCCACCCACACTGCTGACGGCAACCGATCACTGTGGATCGCCTCGCGCGCCGGCCTGCTGCGGATTCGGGATGACCTCGTGCAGGTGCTGGATCGCAGTCACGGCCTGCCCTCAAGCGCGGTTCGCGGCATCAAGCTGCAGCGCACCCCGGAGGGTGTCGATCTGCTTTGGCTGGCAACCGAGGGCGGGATCGCCCGCGCCGCCCTGACGCCAACGCAATGGCAGACGGTGTCGCTGCTGGGCCAGCGCGAGAACGGCATTTTTGGTCTGTTGATCGAACCCGACGGTCGCGGCGGGGAGCGACTTTGGGTAGGCAGCGCCAAAGAGGGTCTGGCGATGCTGGAGGCGGGCCAGTGGCGCTACTTCAACGCCGCCTCCGGCACCCTTCCCGATGCCGCAGTGCGCAACATCTGGCGTCTCACGGGTCTGGACGGCACGCCGTGGCGGATCCTCGGGATGCTGGGGCAACCCCTGCTGCGGATTGACGATGCCCTGCAGCCGCAGCCGCTGCCAACGCCTTGGCCACTGCGGATCGACGAGGGCGCCACATCGGCAATCTCGCGTCAGCACGGCGGTCAGTGGGAACTCTGGTTCGGCACCTTGCGCAGCGGCGCCTATCGGCTCACCGACGCGGGCTGGACACCGTTTGGCCTGGACGACGGCAGCAGTGGCTGGGCGGTCACTGGATTCGCCACCCAAATCGACGCCCAGGGTGATGATCACCTTTGGGTCGCCAGCAACCGCGGCATTGCCCGCTTGACCGGCAGCCAGTTTGAACGGGTGGCAGAGGCGGTCGGTTTGCCGCTGGACGGCTATCGCGGCGTCACTCTGATCGACGAGGGCGAACGCAGCGTGCTGTGGGCGAGCAGCAATCGCACGGGTGTGATCCGCATCGACGTGACCGATCCGTATCGACCGGTTCGACTGGCCGACAGCGAACTGCCGGCAGCGCCGGACCCGACGGTGTACAGCGTGCATCGCGACAGCCACGGGCGCATCTATGTGTGCACCAACAACGGCGTGCAGCAGCTCACGCGGCGCGACGGCGGCGGCTTCGATCAGCGCGTGTACCGGCGGCGGGACGGCCTGGTGCACGACGAGTGCAACTCCAACTCGCAGGCGATCGACGGGCAGGACCGGTATTGGGTCGGAACGCTCGGCGGCCTCAGCGTGTTCGACCCGCGTATCGCGATCAACGTCGACGCGACGTTGCCGCGGCCGCTGCACTTCACCGGGCTGCGCGCCGACGCGCGCAGCCTCGCAACGCGATCCGATGGACCCAGCGTACGCATCCCCGCCGGCACCCGCGAAGTGCGCGTCGAATTCACCCTGCTCAGCGGAATGAACGAGGACCGGTCGATCTACCGCAGCCGGCTGGAGGGCTTCGAAGCGGGTCCCGGCGAATGGACGCCGGAACACAGCCGGAGCTTTACCGACCTGCCGCCGGGCGCCTATCGGCTGCAGGTCGAGGCCCGCGACTATGCCGGCACGGCCAGCCCCGGCGGCGAGCTGAGCTTCGAGATCGAGCCGCTGTGGTGGCAACACCCTGCGACGCGCATCGCGCTGGTGCTGCTGCTGCTGCTGGGAACGTTCGGCCTGATGCTGCTCTACAACCGCGGCCTGCGCGCGCGCCAGCGGGCCCTGGCGCGGATGGTCGAGGCGCGAACTGACGAGCTGCACATTGCCAATCAACGCCTGACCGAGCTGTCCTATCTCGACCCCTTGACCGGGCTGGCCAATCGCCGCCGCCTGCTGGAAGTGATGGACGCAACGCTCGAGCGGGCGCGGCGGCAGCGGCTGCCGATCGGCGTGATCGTGCTCGATGTCGATCACTTCAAGGCCTACAACGACCGCCATGGCCACCTGGCCGGCGACGCCGCCTTGCGGGCCGTGGCGCACGCGCTTGAAAGCGCCACCCGCGAGCAGGATCTGGTCAGCCGGTTTGGCGGCGAAGAGTTTGCCTGTCTGCTGCTGGATGCCGAGATCGACACGGTCGCCCGCATTGCAGAGCGCATGCGCGCACTGGTCGAAGCGCTGCCACCGCGCACGCTCGGCAATGACACCCACACGATCACCCTAAGTGCCGGCATCCTGAGCCGCATACCCAGCGCCGAGGACGACGCCGCCAGCCTGCTGCACGCCGCCGACAGCGCGCTTTACGAAGCCAAACGGTCCGGACGCAATCGGGTCTGCCAGGCCAATGGCGGTCCGTCCAGCTCCCACTGAAGCCCGCTGTCGCGCAGCGTCGAGACGCCGCTTGCGGCGTTCGGCGCCAACGCCGACGCCGACCATTACTCCGCAGCAGGGCATGAGGGGCTTGCGGATCGACCTCCAAAACACCACCGACCCAAGCGCAGCCAATAACGCGGCCGTGCTGATCGGCCCCGCCGTGGTGATCCTCGTGCTGCGCTGTCGAGCCTCCCAGCAGCGTGGCGAATGCGGAACTTAGCTGCCGTTTAGCACTCTCACCACACGACTGCTAAACTTCTGTCCCATGGAGACCTCGATGACCAACGCCCTGGTGGCCAACAATCTGCCGATCCCGAGTGCGATCGGCTCGCTCGACGCCTATATCGGCGCGGTGAACCGTATCCCGGTGCTGACGCTCGACGAAGAGCAGGCGCTGGCGCGGGACTTCCTCGGCAACGAAAACCTCGATTCGGCGCGCCGCATGGTGCTGGCGCATCTGCGCTTTGTGGTGCATGTGGCGCGCGGCTATAGCGGCTATGGCCTGCAGATGGGCGATCTGGTGCAAGAGGGCAACATCGGCCTGATGAAGGCGGTAAAGCGCTTCGATCCCGATCAGGGCGTGCGGCTGGTGAGCTTCGCGGTGCACTGGATCCGCGCCGAGATGCACGAGTTCATTCTGCGCAACTGGCGCATCGTCAAGGTCGCCACCACCAAGGCGCAGCGCAAGTTGTTCTTCAACCTGCGCAAGAG
>JBBRBN010000106.1:0-10159 GCA_038205755.1 Lysobacterales bacterium
CATGCTCAAGACCCAGCAGCTGTCGATTGGCGCGTTGAACGAGGACGCAACCGACTACCGCCAGCGGTTGCGTATGGCGGCCAACGAGGAAGAGCAGGACGCTGCGATCCAGATGATCGCCATGAAGCGCCTGGCCAAGACCTGCAACAAGAACCTGGACACCGCCTTCGCGGCCATCTTCCCGGCACGGGTGCCGGTGGTGCTCGCCATGTCTGTCGCCGCATGACAGTGGTTTGATGGGCACGCCACTTGACGCCAGATCAGCGCGCGAAGCGCTGATCGTCGAGGCGCTGCGCGGTGTCGACACCGTGCTCACCGCGGCCGACGCGGTGCGTGAGCGGCTATCGGCCAGCTCGCAGCGGCTGGAATCTGCCGCTGCCGGGCTGACCGCAGCCGGCAGCGTGTATTCGGCAGAGGTGGCTCAGCTCACCGAAGCCACCAAGAAGGCGCTGGCCGACTACATCGAGCGCCGTGCCTCGGCCGCTACCACCCAGGCATTGGCCGAGCATCGCAAGGCGATGCAGGAAGCGGCCACACTCGCCTTCGCCGAGCAGTTGGCGCCAGCAGTCAGGGACATCGCCCGCCAGGTCGAGCTTCACGGCAGCCTGGTGCGCAGCAGGCTCGCGCCACTTCTGACCACGCTCTTGATCGGGACGGTGCTCGGCATAGGGAGCGCGGTGCTCTGGATGCGATGAACCAGGCCGACCACCTCGCATGCCGCGACCGTGCGCGCTGGCATGAGTGCCCCGGGCTACGGAGTGCAACCCTCGAACTTTTCAAGTTTCGTGGGTTGCAGCCCTACCGGGCCGGCTCCTACCGGGGCACGCGGCAGTCCGGTGGACTGCCGCGCAAGCTCTGTATGCCATCGGGAACTGCTGGTGGCGGTCGACGGCTCTGTGCTTTTGACGAAGAAGCCTCGGGGTGACGCATCCGGTAAGGACGGGCGGGAAGTCGGGTACAACCTTGGCGCCTGCGATTGAAGGCATCAAGCCACCGAGCTGGGCGCCGGTCAGCACAGCCCCGGCGTTGGTACTGAGCAGCGGCGCGCTGGAAGCGTTGAAGTGGCTGGCCTTGCTGCTGATGACGCTCGACCACGTCAACAAATACCTGCTGCAAGCCTCGGTGCCAGCGCTGTTCGCGGCGGGGCGTTTGGCCCTGCCGCTGTTCGGATTTGTGCTGGGCTACAACCTGGCTCGGCATGGTGTGCTGGCCAGTGGCGCCTACTTACGCACGGCGCGCCGGCTGGCGGTTTTTGGCAGCATCGCCACCCTTCCGTTCATCGCGCTCGGTGGACTGGGTTGGGGGTGGTGGCCCCTCAACGTCATGGCGACGCTTTTGGTCGCCGCGCTTTGCGCGTGGCTGATCGAGGTCGGTGGGCCGGCGAGGCTGGCGATGGCCTGCCTGGTGTTCGTCGTCGGCGGCGCACTCGTCGAGTTCTGGTGGCCTGGGGTCGCGGTCTGCATGCTGGCTTGGGCCTACTGTCGTCGGCCGAGCTGGGTGACGCTGGCACTGTGGGTAGGCGCCCTCGCCTCGCTCTACGTCATCAATCGCAACCTGTGGGCGCTTGCGGCGGTGCCGCTGATTTCTGCGGCTAGGCAGGTCAAGCTGAACGTGCCACGCGGTCGGCTTGGTTTCTATGTCTATTACCCGGCGCACCTGGTGGTGCTGTGGGCTATGGCGCGGCTGTTGTAGTGGCGGACGGGGTTGCGCCTGCGGGAGACCTGTGGGCGCTGGTCAGGTATTGCGTTTATTCGCTGATAAGGTGCCGGCTTTGATCGTGAGCTGATCGACTGGCGACATCGGATGGAGGAGGCGCAGCAGCTGAATTGCGTTGGCATAGCGCACGTTCGCAACACGCTGGCAAAGCCGTCGGAATCGCGATCGTGACACGATCGAGGTCGTACCAAATCGTTTCACCGGCGAGATGTCGTTGCGCGAAGCCCATGGCATGGTCGAGCCCCTCGAGAAACCGAAGGCCGCGCGCGCCTTGATTGCGGCGCGTTCCATGGTGCCGACGCACCCACAGTCCGAGTAGTCCCCGAGGGAGCAGAATGTGCGTCACGGTCACTGGACCATTATTGTTAACAATCGTAGGATTGACGTTCAGCACTCTGCTTGGCGCTGGCTTAGCCGCTGCGCGACGAACCATTTTTCCGTCAACGATTGGAGCTCCGTCCCATGAGCGCACCCCGCAGTCCCAATGGCCCTCTGGACGGCCTCAAGGTCGTCGAGATCTGCACCACAATTGCCGGACCGGCCTGTGCCCGGCTGCTGGCCGACTTCGGTGCTGACGTAATCAAGATCGAGCCACGCGAAGGGGACCCGGTGCGACAGATGGGCAGCCACGTCGGTGACATCTCTCTCTACGCGGCAACCATCCTGCGCAACAAGCGCTCGGTCGTACTGGACCTGAAAGACGCGGAGGACGCCAAGCTCGCTCACGCGCTGATTGCCCGCGCCGACATCCTGGTCGAGAACAATCGGCCTGGCGTGCTGGAACGCCTGGGCTTCGGCTACGACGTGCTGTCCAAGGCCAACCCGGGTCTCGTGATGGTGCGCATCAGCGGCTACGGGCAGAGCGGCCCCTACTCGCAAAGGCCCGGCTATGGCGCCATCTGCGAGGCCGTTGGCGGCGTACGCCATCTGACAGGCGATCCGGACCGCCCGCCGGCGCGCGTCGCACTGGCCACCACCGACTACCTAACCTCTGTCTATGCCGCGTTCGGCGCGGTCTCGGCGATCCACGAGCGCGCTCGTTCGGGCCTTGGGCAGGTAGTCGACGTCGCGCTGTACGAGACTGCCTTCACGCAGCTCGCGCCGATGGTGCCAGCCTTCGAGAAGCTGGGCACTGTGCCGAAACGCGAAGGCCCGAACCTGCCGTCGATGGCGCCAAACAGCCTGTACCCAGCACGTGACGGTGCCTATGTGTTGATCGCAGCCAACAGCAACGCAACTTACGATCGGCTGGTTAAGGCGATGAAGCAGCCGGAGTTGCTGACCGACGAGCGCTTCGCGTCGATCCGTACGCGCGGCCAGAAACCCAACATGCGCGCGCTCGACGCCATCATCGCCCTATGGACCATGCAGTTCGACGGCGAGGAGTTGGAGGCGCTGCTGCTCAAGGCAGACGTGCCGGCGGCGCGCGTATATACGATCGCCGACATCTATAAGGACCCGCAGTTCGAAGCACGTGGCATGCTGCACCGGGTGCCGCATCCGACGCTCGGCCACACCACTCAAGTCGGCGTCGTACCGCGCCTGTCAGCGACGCCGGGACGCATCCGCCACAGCGGACCCGAACTGGGTGCCGACACCGAGGCGGTGCGGCGTGAATATCAAGGGGCTGACAAGAGGGGCTGACGCCGAAACGAAGGCGCGAGGCCGGTCGCGCCGCTTCGAGCGTTGAGACGTCAATCGGCGAAACGGTAAAGCTGCTGAGGGTTGTCGACCAGAATCCGCTGACGTTGCCCGGCCTGCGGTGCCCAGTCGTAGAGTAGGTCGAGCAACTGAGGGTAGCTCGGCACAACCCCGCTGAAATTCACATTCGGCCAATCGGAAGCCCACAGCATGCGTTCTGCGGCGCGTTCAACGAGCGCGGCACCGAACGGACGGACATCCGTGTAAGGATGGACGCAAGCCGACAGCCGCATTGGTGCAGACAGCTTGACCCAAACCCGTCCACTGTCGACCAACCGCAGCAGGCACTGGAACGCCTTGCTGCCGACGCCTGAACTGGCCGGGATGCGCGCCATGTGATCAATCACTACCGGGCAAGGCAGCGCCAGCAGGCGATCGGCCAAGTCGAGGATCTGGTCGTTCTCGACATGCACCTGGGCATGCCATCCCAACGCAGCGATGCGCGAGATGAGCGCCTCGTCGAGCGCCATACCAGGCAGCGGCTTACCGACGTAGGAGAAGCGAACGCCGCGAACGCCGATCTCGTCCCAGGCCTTCAGCTGGGCATCCGTGACGCCTTCGGTCATCGGCGTGACGATGCCGCGAAAGCGCGTCGGATGCTCGCGCAACGCATCCAGCGTCCGGCGGTTGTCGCGACCTGTGGCGACCGCATGCACTATCACCGCCCGGTTCAGCCCGACGGCGCGCTGCAGTTCGATGAACTCGGCAGGCGTCGCGTCCGGCACGTCGTACGCAGCATTGTGGATCACCGGGTACTGATCGATCGGACCGTAGAAATGCAGATGCGTGTCACAGGCATGAGCAGGCGGCACGAACCTGAGTGTCGTAAGTGTGGGCGATCCGATTCGATCAGTCATGGCGGTCTCCGTGTAGCGACTACTTGGAGGTCTTTGCACCGGTTGACTCAATCAGCCGCCCATAGCGCATGTACTCGGCCTGCACGAAGCGGCCGAACTCCGCTGCCGGCAAGTAGCCACTGGGAATCATCAGCGTACGTTGCACGGCCTCGAAAGCCGGCGCCTTGGACGCCTTCTCGCAGGATGCGGACAGCTTGGCCACCACCGACGTCGGCGTGCCCTTCGGAGCGACCAGCCCACCCCAGCCGCGCGAGACGATGTCATAGCCCTGTTCACGAAAGGTCGGCACGCCGGGATGCACGTCGCTGCGCTCAGCCTCGAGGACGCCCAACACCCGCAGACGGGTGGACAGTGCCGCTATGGTCTGGAATCCTGCGATCCAGCCGGTGATCTCGCCCGAGATCGCCAACGTCGCGGCCTCGCTGTCGCCTTTGGTCGGAACGTGTAACCACTTGAATCCCGCCATCTGCCCAAACTCTACCGTCGCCAAATGCGGAAGCGAGCCGGTGCCGGTCGACGCAAGCGCGACCTTGTCGGGATGCTTCTTCGCATCATCCACCAGGTCCTTCAATGTGCGGTACGGCGAGTTGATCGGCACCGCCAGCGCCTGCGGCGTGACGTGCGTTCGGCAGATGTACTCGAAATCAGCTGTACCGTAGCCGATCGACGGGTTCATGTGCGGCTGCGTCGTCAGCGGCCCGACGGCCGTGATGCCGAGCGTGTAGCCGTCGGGTTGCGCCTTCGCAACCCGCGCCGTGCCCAGCGTGCCACCTGCGCCCGGCTGGTTGACAATCACAAACGAGACCCCTAAATCGGCTTGCATGCCCTGCTGCAGGGCGCGGGCGATCGGGTCGACGCTGCCGCCAGGCGGGAACGGCACGATGGTCGTGATGACCCGGTCCGGATAGTCGGCCCAGACCGCGCTCGAGGCCAGGGCCAGTACGGCCAAGCACAGTTTCGTGGACTTCTTCATGGTGTCTAGTCTCCAGGGTTAAAAAGTACGACGCCCCGCCGGCCGGGTTGCGTCGAGTGACTGTCATCGTTCACGATTTCAACAATCAAAGGTGGCAGCGAGATCTGAAGACAAGTGCGTCAACGACGCGCCAGCACTTCGGCGCCCAACCCGGTATGAACGTGGCCCGCGCGGAAGGCCTCGGACGCCAGCACCGCTCGCACGAATGGCAGGTTGTGTTTAACGCCCTCAATGACCGTCGCGTCGATCGCTGCAAGCAGGCGTTCAATCGCGGCCGGACGATCGTCGGCGTGCACGATCAGTTTGGCGATCATCGGGTCGTAGTGCGGCGTGACGACACTTCCTTCAGCGAAGCCGGTCTCGACGCGTACGCCCGGCGCGCTCGGGAAGCGCAATGTCTTAAGAGTGCCCGGCGACGGGAAAAAGCGCACTGGATCCTCAGCATAGATGCGGGCCTCGATCGCATGGCCGCGCACCACAACCTCAGCCGGCAGCACTGCATCGAGATCCTCTCCAGCGGCGAGACGGATCTGCGCGCGAACAAGGTCAATGCCGGTAATCTCCTCGGTAACGGCGTGCTCGACCTGCAGCCGTGTGTTCATCTCGAGGAAGTTGAACTGCTCGCCGCCGTCATGGAGCGTCTCGACCGTGCCGATCACGTCGTAACGAAGCTTGCGTAGAACCTCGACGATCTCATCGCCGACGCGACCCACCAGGTCGCGCGAGATACCAGGAGCCGGCGACTCTTCGATCACCTTCTGATGTCGGCGCTGCACTGAGCAGTCGCGCTCGAACAGGTGCCGCACGCGGCCATGCCGATCGGCCAGCAACTGGAACTCGATGTGGCGCGGCTTAAGCATTAGCCGCTCAAGGTAGATCTCGGCGCTGCCGAAGCTACGTGTCGACAGCGAGCGCGCCCGCTCCAACGCCGCGGTCAGTTCGGCAGCGTCGTGGGCCGCGATCATGCCGATGCCGCCGCCGCCGGTCGCCGGCTTTACCAGCACCGGGAAGCCGATCGCAGAGGCCGCTTTCAGCGCCTCCGCGGAGTCTGCGGAAAGAAGACCGGAACTCGGCGCCATCGGCAGACCGTACTGCGCCATCAGATCGCGGGCCCGCGTCTTATGGCCCATCGCCTCGATCCAACGCGGGCTCGGGCCGATAAAGGTGGCGCCGCTGTCCTGCACGCGCTCGGCGAAGCTGGCGTTCTCGGATAGGAAGCCGTAGCCCGGGTGCAGCGCATCCGCGCCCGTCTCGCGCAGGGCCCGAATCAACCGATCCTGGTTCAAATAGCTGGCAACTGCCTCGGCCGGACCGATGCAGATAGCCTCGTCCGCCTCAGCCAAGTAGGGCAAGCCGGCGTCGGCCTCGGAATAGACCGCGACCGATGCAATGCCCATGCCCCTTAGGGCGCGGATCACCCGTGACGCCACTGCGCCGCGGTTGGCGACCAGAACCTTGTCGAACATGGCGCTCACCCTCTGGGCGTGCGGCGCACGGTCATCGCTTCCCAAGCATCCTCGACCCAATCGCAGAGGATTGATCGAGTCTCGCGAGGATCGATGATGTCCAGGACGCCAAAGCGCTCGGCAGTGCGGAACGGCGAGCCGATGCGGTGGTAATAGGCCTCCAGCTCAGCCTGCTTGATCGCCGGATCCACAGCTTCTGCGATCTCCTGACGGTAGGCAGCGGCGACGCCGCCCTCGATCGGGATCGATCCCCAGCGCGCCGACGGCCACGCAAAGCGGTGGTTCAACGCGGGGAAGGTCTTTGGCGCATGAAGGCCGCCTGCCATGCCGAAGGCGCGCCGCATCACGATCGACACCCAAGGGATCGACAGCGTCTCGATTGTCGTCAGCACGCGCACTGCACCGAGTAGCGTCCCCGCCAGTTCGGCCTCGGGGCCAGTGGTGTTGCCGGGCTGGTCGACCAGGTTGATCATTGGCAGGCCGAAAGTGTCGCACAGCTTGGCGTGGCGTTCGATCTTCCATGCGGAGACGGTGCTCATCGCGCCGCCGCCGATGCGCGGGTCGCTGCACAGCACGCCGACCGGAAAGCCGTTTAGCCGGGCAAACGCGGTGATGACCGATCCACCCTGATAGCGCCCGATCTCGAACACTGATTCACAGTCGAACACCGAGGCGAGGATCTTGCGCGGATCAAAGACCTTCCGGCGGTTTTTCGGAATCGCGTTCTTGAGCCAGTCATCGGCGCGCTCCGGTGAGTCATCGTTGGGCGTACGCTCGGCCAGCGTTCCCGAATTTCGCGGCAAGTACGACAAGAAGCGACGCACCTGCTGCAGTGCATCGGCCTCGCTGGTGGCCTCGTTGTGCACCAGCCCGCTTCGGCGATGGACCATATAGCCGCCGAGATCGTTCTTGTCGATCTCAATGCCGTAGGCCTGCTTGACTACCGGCGGGCCGGCGGCGAAAACCTGCGACTGGTCACGCACCATGACCGAGAAGTGCGACATCAGCACCTTCATCGCGCCAAGACCTGCGCACGAACCGAGGGCGACGCCAACAACCGGAATCGTGCTCAGCATCTCGACGTTGGGCCAGCTCGGGTAGCCGGGGATCTTGCTGTGGCCGCTCTGCTCAAGCAGCTTGACGCTGCCGCCGGCGGTGTCGACCAAACGGATCAATGGCATGCGCAGGTCCAGCGCCATGCGCTCGGCGTAGATCCACTTGTCGGAGATCGTCGCCTCGGACGAGCCGGCGCGGATCGTGAAGTCATCCGCAGAGACGACCACCTTGCGGCCCTCGATGCGGCCGTTGCCGAACACCGCGTTGACCGGAGTCAGGCTCTTGAAGTGTCCCTCGGCGTCGTAGTTTCCCTTGCCGCTGATGCGCCCCATCTCGCGAAAGGTGCCGGCGTCGAGTAGCAGGTCGATTCGCTCGCGGACGTTCATGCGACCACGGGCCTTGAAGCTGGCCAGCGCCTGCTCGCCGCCCATCGCGGCTGCCTCGGCTCGGCGCTGGGCCAGTTCCGCAAGTTCCTCAGCGTACTCGCCATCGGCGGCAAAGGCCGTGCCGCGTGGACTGCTATCACCTTGCTGATTCAACTGCGTCTCCTCTTCGGATCAAGGGCACCATGGCATCAGATACGCCGTGGCAAAGTGTCCCGTCGCTGGCCGACACAGGCTGAGCGCGCATGCCTCAGGCATTGGTCAAGGGCGGGTTCAGGATTTGGGTTTGGCCTTCAACAACCGTACCGCGGCGGCACCGGACTCCTCAATGCGTCGCCGCGCTAGTTCGGCGTGCTGGGCAACATCGCCGCGCTCAAGCGCTGTAACGGTCTGGCGCCACAACTTGGCCGACTGCTGTCGGCGCGCTTTCGTCGCCAGGCTTAGCCGCGAGTAACGTAGCGTCTGCAGCGACAACGAGGTGACCATCGACGCCAGCCGTGCATTGCCGCACTGGCGCGCCGACAAGATCGACAACCGATAGGCGGTCTCGGCATATTGGCCTCGGTCGTTCTCAAGTCTGGCCAGCGCCTCGAGCCGCGCGACGCCGGATTTCAATAGAACCAGCCATTTCGGATCGTTCGCCGCGCCGACCTTGCGCGCAACCAGTTCGAGCAGCGCCGCGCGCACCTCGAAAATCTCGCTGACTTCGTCGGCCGACAAAGCGGTGACGATCGCGCCGCGGCGCGGCAGGATTGTCGCCAGCCCCTCGCGTTCCAGAATGCGGAACGCCTCGCGAATCGGACCACGGCTAACCTCGAACTCGTCAGCGAACAGCTGCTCGTTGATCGGCAGGCCCTGCTTCAAGGTGCCATCGATGATGCGGTCGCCGATGCTTGCCGCGATCTGCTCGGAGACCGTCAGCGTGGGCTGCGACCGGTCGGCGAACAGGCGAAAGGCGACTGCGCCTGACAGGTAGAGGTTGACCTCTTCGATATCTTCGATCTTCATTCCGAAATCCTTTGCATCGGCACGGGAGCCCGACACGTCCGCACTGCGAACGTCCTCGGAAAGTGCAAAGTCGATTGTCACGAATGCCCAGCCATCAGGTCGAACAGCAACAGCCCGAGGCCCGGGACCAGCGCGATCCAGAGCGTTTCTGCTAGCAGCACGGTCAGCGAACTCCAACCCAGCTTCAGCAGGTCGCCGAAGTTGGTCTTGGCTCCGGTCGCGGCAATGGCGATCACAAGACCCTGGGCCCGCAACGAACAGAAGCGCCAGCCAGGATCATCATGGTGTCAAGCGCCGCGCGACGCACAAGGCATACCGCTGGGCTCTCATTGGGAGTTCAGAGTTCGAAGCAAGATGCACGACCCGCAAGACGCAGCGTGTCAGCCGATAGTGGCGACGTGCTGGCCGTCGGCGACCGCCTCGCCCTCGGCCACCAGCAGTTCGGTCACCACGCCGGACATGGTGGCATCGACTGGAATCTCCATCTTCATCGACTCAATGATGACCAGCGTGTCGCCGTCACTGACCGTCTGGCCGACGGTCACCTCAACCTTCCACACCGTGCCGGTGACTTCGGCATGAATCTTCTGCATGACGGACTTTCATTGATGATGTTGTGATTGTTAACAATCAGACGACAAGTTTACAGAGGGATTTCCCGGACACCCCATCAAGAGAATTTGCGTTTCGGCGGCTGCAGAAGTCTTTCAATGCGCAAAGTGACCGATGCCGCTGCGGCAAAACGGCGTGCTTCTGCAGGTTTTGATCTGGCCAAGCGCGTAATCCAAGTACGGGGAGAGTGAGAGGACGCTGCGGGTCGCGTTGGGTTGTCCAAGGCGCCTGCGCGCGACGTGCAGACATCACGCGGCGCCGCGCGCCCGGTCTTATGCAGCCACGTCCCGACCAGCCAGGCCATGCCGGCCGGACAGCTGGTGTGGTACGGGCAGGCCTAGTGTTCATCGTCGGCGGCGCACTCGTCGAGTTCTGGTGGCCCGGGGT
>JBBRBN010000107.1:0-10085 GCA_038205755.1 Lysobacterales bacterium
CCATCTTTGTAACGGCGGTTGTGACGCTGTTTGCCTGCATGTTTCTCCTCGGTTTCTTTTCGAGGCTCTCCTATTTGGGGGCCGATGCGTGGTTTCTGGGCATCCTCGGAACGACGTTGCTCGTCCTCGATATTTTTATGATTCGCTACTTTATTCGGCCTGGATTCGTACTCAGCGAATTTGAAATGCGGGCAAATGGCTTTTTCCGAGATTACCGAATCCGCTATGCCGATCTTAAATCACTCTCTGCCTATCTGGAAAAAGTGCATCAGCCGCTGATCAGAGGCACCCGCATGCCGCCCCGCATCGTGCATCGGCTAGTGGTCAAAACGCGGGACGAGCGGGCATTGCGGCTCACTCTGATGTCATTCGGCTACAACGCCGCATTCATCGAAGCGCTGGAAATGCGGACCGGGATAACCGTCGAGCGGCTTGCAGATCGCGAGAGCAAGCCGCGCTGGTAAGTAATTTTGGCGTGCTTTGCCGCGTCGACGAATCCATGTGTGTTTTGACCAAGCTGGGTCACACCGCCGCAGCGACAGTTCGCGCAAAAAACCGCACCATTAATTGCCCTCAAAGCCATTGGCAAAAATAAGCGACGGCACTCCAAATGCGTAGGCCGCGCCCGCGAAAGTCGCGGCGTTGATGGCCTGATTGCCACCTACCCCAGTGGCAGTGCTGGCCTCGCCGGCGGCGCCGACCAACCCGGTATCGCCGGACACTGCGACGGACCCTGCAAAACCGTCCCCGGCATCGGTGTTGGAGGCTTTCAGGTAGGCCCGCTGCGTCCAAGCCGTGCCGCTGCGCCCAAACACATACGCCGCTCCGGCCCCGGGAGCCGAGTTGTCGAGCTGATTGCCATTGATGCCCAAAGCGTTGCTATCCTCAAAGGGCGAGCCGACCACCACGGTATCGGCGTCCAGCGCGAGTGCAAAGCCAAAGCTGTCATTGGCATTGCTGTTGGATGCTTTCAGATAGGCCTGCTGGGTCCAGACGCTGCCACTGCGCACAAACACATATGCGGCGCCAGCAGCGCTAGCAGCGTTATCGGTTTGATTGCCATTCACTCCAACCGCACTGCTGTCTTCGCCGATTGCGCCCACCAGAGCGGTATCCCCGGACACCGCAACCGAACTGCCAAACTGGTCGCGGAGCTCAGTGTTGGACGCTTTCAGATAGGCCTGCTGGCTCCAAGTGCTGCCGGTGCGCGTAAACACATAGGCGGCGCCGGCGCTCAACAAGCTGTTGTTGGCCTGATTGCCATTGACGCCGGTGGCGTTGCTGCGTTCCTGCAGCGCGCCGACCACAATGGTTTCGCCGGACACCGAGACCGCGTAGCCAAAATTGTCGGCGGCGTTGGTGTTGGAGGCTTTCAGGTAGGCCTGCTGGGTCCAGACATTGCCTGAGCGCACAAAAACATACGCTGCGCCAGCCTGGAGCGCCGAATTGTCGGCCTGATTGCCGTTAACGCCGACGGCGTTGCTGGCCTCTATATTCGCGCCGACCACGACGGTGTCGCCGGACACCGCGACACTGAAACCGAACCCGTCGTTCATATTGGTGTTGGAAGCCTTCAGATACGCCTGCTGCGTCCAGACGCTGCCGCTGCGCACGAACACATAGGCCGCGCCGGACCCAGGTGCCGAGTTATCTGCTTGCAGGCCATTGACGCCGGTCGTACTGCTGTCTTCAGCGGACGCGCCGACGACGATGGTATCGCCTGAGATTGCCACCACCGAGCCAAAAGTATCCCCTTGTTCGGTGTTTGAGGCCTTCAAATACGCTTGCTGAACCCAGCTACTGCCGCTGCGCACAAACACATACGCAGCGCCAGACTCATCCGCTGAATTGTTGGCCTGATTGCCATCGACGCCAGTGGCGCTGCTGCCCTCTGTAAAGGCACCGACTATGACCGTATCGCCCGCCACCGCGATGCTTACGCCGAAAAAGTCACCGGCATCGGTATTGGACGCCTTCAAATAGGCCTGCTGGGCGACCGTACTCAGGGTGATTTGATCGCCGCGGGTTTTGACGCTTGCTCCCAGCGCAAGCCGGTCCGCCCGCCACGCTGCCCTGATCGCGTGCCAGTCATCCTGACTCAAGCCCTCGGGTAGCGCCGACGGTGCGGCGTTGGCCAGCGTCGAGAGCGTCAGCCCGCTGAGAACAACCGCCGCCAGCGCTATCAGGGCTCGCAGCAGCGAACGCCCGCAAGGATTGGGTTGATTGCTTTTCTGGATTGACATGGCGGCCCCAGGTGGTGGTGAACTGCAACCCAAGACGGGTGCTCCACAGGGGATACGTAAAAGCGCGTCCGCAGTCCGTCATCGATCAATGACGCGGAGCACGCAGCACGACCGGTCGGCCAGCGCGGCGATGCGGTTGCCGGCATTGGCGAAGCGCTGGACGCGGGTGGCCACACAGGCCTGACCGACTTCCGACACCGCGCGGACACGCTCTGACCGCAGATCCGCACCTGCATCGTCGGCTAAGAAATGGTGGACGATCCACGCGAGAACCAGCGCGTCGCATTCGCGCGCAGGCAGCTCGTCAAATGCGGCGCGATGCTCGCCGCGGCAGGACGTATCTGAGCCTCGCGCGACTCATCTCGATGCACCGTATAAAGCATCCGCGCGCAGGTTGGTTCTCAGCCAACGATCAGCCGCCTGCTGTGCGCCATCGGCGAGTGGCGCTGAAGAACGTCGAGCGGCAGTCCCGCGCGGCGCTCAGGCTGGTTCGGCGGCTTTTTCCTTCGGAAAATCAGCCGCCCGCGCGACCGCCTCGCCTGCTGCGAAGTCTTCGCGCAGGTGGTCGACCCTGGCCATCGCTCCCTCGAAGGCGTCATTGCCGAGGAGCAGATGATGCGGCGGCTGGCCCGACGCCACTGCCTTGATGATGGCGGCTGCCGCGCGAACGGGGTCGCCCGGCTGTTGGCCCGACGAGCCGCGCTCGGCGGCCCGGACCCTGCCGGCCGTGTCCTTGTAGTCGTCGATCTGGAGTTTGCTCTCATTGGCCGAGCGCCCTTCCCAGTCGGTGCGAAACCCGCTGGGTTCGACCACCATTACCTGCAGGCCGAGCGGCTCAATTTCCTGCCGCAACGCTGCGGACAGGCCTTCCACGGCAAACTTGCTGGCGTTGTAATAGCCCAGCGCCGGGAAGCCGCGCAGCCCGGCCAGCGATGAGATGTTTACGATGCAGCCGGATCGGCGCTCGCGCATGCCGGGCAGTACAGCCCAGATCATGCGACCGGTGCCGAACAGGTTGACCTCAAACATCGTGCGCACTTCGTCTTCTTCGCTTTCTTCGACTGCGGCGAAGTAGCCAATGCCGGCGTTGTTGACCAGCACGTCGATGCGACCGAAGCGCGCTTCGGAGGCGCGGATCGCCGCCTCGACCTGCTCGGGCTTGGTGACGTCGAGCGTGAGCAGCAGGGCGTGGTCGGTCGCTGCATACGCCTCCAGCGTTGAGGGATCGCGTGCGGTGATGACGGTCCGGTAACCGCGTGCGACGGCCTGCTTGGCCAGCTCCAGGCCGAAGCCCGTGGAGCAGCCGGTGATCAACCAGACCGGTGGTTCAGTGGCGATTGCATTGCTCATGCTGGTGCTCTCAGGATTGTTCATGGGGGTGTTCATCGGATGGCGATCGGCGCAGCGACGTGGCCGCTGCGGAGGAGCTTCCTGCTGACGACACCGATCTCGATGGTGGACTTCTTCAGGTTCAGCCCGGCCCGCGCTGCCACACTGCGGCCGGCCTCGACGCTACCAGTCAGCGCCGCGCCCGCGATGCGCGGGTCGGTGGCACTGATGGTCGTGCGGGTCATTTTCAAAATTGCGTCGGTGGCGGCGGCGAGCGTCGACGTGGCCCGGTCCTGAGGCGCCTTGCTCCGCGGTCCGAAATCGATCAGAGGCCTCATGCCGCTTCCGTGCGCATTCCGGCGGCCAGCGTTGGATAGTCGGTGTAACCCTCGGCGCCGGGCGTGTAGAAGGTCGCCATGTCGGGGGCATTGAGCGGAGCGTTGACACGCATGCGCGCCACCAGATCGGGGTTGGCCAGGAACGGGCGGCCGAAAGCGATCAGGTCGCCGCGCTTGTCGAGCAGGGCCTGTTCGGCGCTGGCGTGGTCGAAGCCGCCTGACAGGATGAACAGGCCATCGAAGCCTGTGCGAAGCGCGAGCTTGAAATCGGCCGGCACGGGCGGAGCGCCCATTGCCGAGTGATCAACCAGATGGATGTACAGCAGGCCCAGTTCGGACAGCGACTTGGCCAGCGCCAGATGCTGCGCCCGCACCTCGGGAAACTCGCCGGTGCCATTGAATACGCCAAATGGCGAGAGACGGACGCCAACCCGCTCAGCGCCGATCGCAGCGACCGTGGCGCGCGCGACTTCCAATGCAAAGCGGTTGCGATGCTCTACGCTTCCGCCGTAGCCGTCGGTGCGCAGGTTGATCAACGGGCTCAGAAACTGCTCGATCAGGTAGCCATTGGCGCCATGCAACTCGACGCCGTCGAAGCCCGCATCCAGCGCGAGCTGCGCCGACGTCGCATATTCCTCGACGGCGTTTGCGATGTCGGTCGCGGTCATCGCACGCGGCGCGCTGTGCGGCTGCATGCCGAGCGTGTCGGTGAACATCTCGCCTGGGCACACTGCGGTGCCGGGTCCAAGCACCTCGGCACCCGCTGGCAGGTTGGCAACATGCCCTACCCGCCCGCAGTGCATCAACTGCACGAAGATTTTGCCGCCAGCCGCGTGAACTGCTGAGGTCGTGGCCTTCCAGGCATTCACCTGCGCCGCATCGAACAGTCCGGGGATTCGCGGGTAGCCAAGGCCATTGGGGCTGGGCGACGTGCCCTCGGTGATGATCAGGCCCGCCGTCGCGCGCTGGCCGTAGTAAGCGGCCATCAGCGCATTCGGTGTGTGCGCCAGCGTCGCCCGACTGCGGGTCAACGGCGCCATCACCGTGCGATTGGCGAGCCGCAGTGAGCGGGCGGAGAAGGTGTCGAAAAGCATAGGCTGGGATCCTGAAGGAGATCGAGCGCGCGGACCGCGCGGAACATGCATGGCGGGCAAGAGCCAGGGGCAGGTCGATTGCAGCCTGCGCGCCGACGGTTGCGGGGTCTGTTCGTTGCCGTACTCAGGCCAACCAGCGCGTCAGTCAGGCGATCCGGGCATCGCCCGGTGCATGACCTCCCGGCAACGCCATTCTCGAGCCAGCCGCGGCGATCAACATCACCCGCCTGCTGGCGTCGCACCCGATGCCGGCGCCGGGCCAGACAGGAGTCGTGGCGATCACTCAGGTCTGCACCTCTTGCAGCGCATGCGACGCCGCCAGGAAGGCCGCCTCGACGGCAAGCAGATCGTTCGGCTCCGGGACAGCCTCTCGCGCTCCTTTGACGATCATGCCGGCATGACGCTGAAGACAGACCGCGTCTGGCGCGCGTTGCACATGGCCTGCGATCTGGGTGATCGCATCGAGCATGCGGATTGCCACGGCCGGGTTCGAACGGGTGCTTTGCCTGATCTGGTTGAAGGCCGTGTCCACGATGCCGGAAAACGAGGATCCGCGCGCCACCATCCGCAGCTGCCCGCGGTGGTCGAAGCGGTGCGTTGATGGCATGTGGCGTCGCGCCAGGCGGCACAGACCCGAACCCAGTCGGTCCACGCATACGATCGCCGTGAACGGGTCATTGATACCCGGTGACAGCGCGCGAACGGCAATCTCGACCAACTGGTGGAAGGTGAACTCGATGTCCTGGGCGGCGGAGCGTTGGTTGCCGATAACGAAAGCGGCGTTGATCTTAGCGCCCAGGGCTTCATTCACCCGGTCCCCGGGCCAGACCATCACCATCGCCCGCCCTCTCACCAGGTAGTGCCCGGGCCGGCGCTCCAGCCGAAGCAGCAGATCTTTCTCAATGGCCAAGGCCATCAGCGCATCCGCATCAATGAGCTGGAGATAGCCGTCTTCGAGCGCGCCGACGGGACACGCCTCGCGTGCGAACGCTGAGGGTAGACCGGCTTGGCCCGGTGCCTCCGAGACGTCGGATCCGGATTTGCCAAGGCGGCCGGGAAACAGCCTCTCGATCCCCCGGTCCAGCTCCTTGCCCACGCGTGCCACGACCTGATCCGCCTGAATCGAGACCGAGACATGATGGATGAAGTAGATCAGCACCCCGATGCTGACCATGGCCAGCAGCACGCCAATGCTGACGGACAGATGAGGCACGAAGGCCACCTCGTCGACGCGCCGGATGGTGCGCAGCACCAGCAGGCAGTAAACAAACGTGGCCACGAAGGTGCCCAGCACCACCTGGTTGGCGGTGTCACGCATGAAATTGCGCAGCAGGCGTGGGCCCAACTGGGACGAGGCGAGCGACAGCGCCACCAGCGTCATCGAAAACACGGTCCCGGCGATGGCGATCATCGACCCGGCCACGGTGCCCAGCAGCAGGCTGGCACCCTCGGCACCGCCTGAGTAGCTCCAGCCCAGGCGCTGCAGCCAGTCCTCGGCGGCCGTGTCGAGCTTGACCGCAGCGGCCGCCAGGACCACGGCGAGGCACGCCATGACTGTCGGCACAAACCAGAAACTGGACCGCAAACGATCCCAGTATTTCAGCAGCAGTGCTTTCAAGAAGCCTCACTTCTCAAGGCGAGATTCAGACGAAGTGTCCAAGCCACGTTTGAGCGATGGGAAAAGCGTAAGCACTGGAGCTGCGAGCGCTCTGTTCGTTATCGCACCAAGGCGCCGATGACGCGAAGCCGTTTTTATCGCATCGGCGATGGGTTTGCACTGGGCGTCAGCGCACAGACGCGGAGCGGTCAGAAGCTTATTTTCACGCATCGCCAACCCTTGCAAGCCGGAATAGCATGCTGCGGCCATCCAAGGACATGCTGGACCTCGCGATCTCCGTCACCGATGGCGCCACCGGCAGCGCGAAGGACCAGCCCCGCGACGATGCCCGGGCGACTCGCTACCTCGTCGTCGATACCGCCTCGTGGCCGTCCAGCCGCAGAGCAGCACCGGGCTGCGACAAAAAAGGGCAGCGCGCCCGCCAGCAAATCCGGAGGGAATCGCCGTGAACAAGGAGTCGCCGCAGAAAGTTGAACCCAGAACAACCGATAACCCCCCTGGCATCGGCGATCCGTGGGTCATCGAGGCCAGCGCGGTAGCGGCGGCGATGGAGGTGAATGTCGAGACCGGGCTCAGCGCCCAGGAAGCCGCGCGTCGACTCGCACAGAACGGACCCAACGAACTGCGCGCCGCGCCGCCGGTTCCCGTCTGGCGGCGCGCCTTGGCGCACTTTCAGGACCCGCTGATCTACCTGTTGCTGGCGGCGGTGGCCGTCGCGCTGGTTGCGTGGTGGGTTGGAGGCCGGGTCGGCTGGCCGGTCGACGCGATCGTTATCGCGGCCGTCGTGCTGCTCAACGGCGTGATCGGCTTTGTGCAGGAAGCCAATGCGCAAAACGCCGTCGCTGCCCTGGCGAAAATGACTGCGGCCACCACGACCGTGCTGCGCGACGGCAGGCCGCAGCGCGTGCCCAGCGCCGATCTGGTGCGCGGCGATGTGATTGAGCTGGCCGAGGGCGATGCGGTCGGCGCCGACGCGCGCCTGCTGCTGGCCACGACTCTGCGCGTGCAGGAGGCCGCGCTCACTGGCGAGAGCGAAGCCGTGCTCAAGGCGATCGCGACGCTGCCCCAGACGACGCCATTGGCGGAGCGGCTCGACATGGTCTTCAAAGGCACCGCCGTCGCGCAGGGCACCGGGCGTGCGGTGGTCACCGCTACCGGCATGGCCACTCAGATGGGTCGGATCGCAGCGCTGCTGGAGGCCACGGTCGAGGAGCCCACGCCGCTGGAACAGGAAGTCGCGCGGGTGGGCCGCACGCTGGGCGTGGCGGTCGTTGCCATTGCCATCGTGGTGGTGGTCAGCATCCTGCTGATCTCCGAGATTCGCAGCACCGCCGATGGGGTGCATGTGCTGCTGCTCGGTGTATCGCTGGCGGTGGCTGCGGTGCCCGAGGGGCTGCCCGCCATCCTGGCGGTGGTGCTGGCGCTCGGCGTGCAGCGAATGGCAAAACACAACGCCATCGTCAAGAACCTGTCGTCGGTGGAGACGCTGGGCTCCGCCTCGGTCATCTGTTCGGACAAGACCGGGACTCTGACCCGCGCCGAGATGACCATCGAGCGCGTGATGACAGCGTCGGGCGACAGCCACATCAGCGGCGTCGGCTACGCGCCTGAGGGCCAGGTCGAACACGACGGCAGGGAGCTATCCGCCGGACCGCTGCACGATGAAACGCGGGTGGTGCTCAGCGGCGGCAGTCTGGCGGGCAACGCCGATCTGCGTCAGGCAGCGGGCGGCGCGTGGGAGATCCACGGCGACCCCACCGAAGCTGCGTTCCTGGTGGCCGAGCGCAAGCTTGGCGATGGCGCAGTCACCGAGCGGCGCGAGCGGCGGTTCGAGCGGGTAGGCGAAATACCGTTCACGTCCGAGCGCATGCTGATGACGACGATCGAGCGCGACCACGAACACGACGACATGCTCGTGGCGATCACCAAGGGCGCGCCCGGCGTGCTGCTTGGCCGTTGCACACAGGCCCGCGTCGGGCTGCAGGTGGTCGCGCTGGATGAGGCCCTGCGCGCTCGGCTGCTGGCCGACATCGACACCCTGACCGATGCCGCACTGCGCACGTTGGCAGTGGCCTATCGGCCGCTGGCGCCCGACGAGGATCAGGCGAATGCCGAGACACTGGAACGTGAGCTGATTTTTGTCGGCACCGTCGGCATGATCGACCCGCCGCGCGACGAGGCGGCGGTGGCCATCCGCGAAGCACGCCGGGCCGGCATCCGGATCGTGATGATCACCGGCGACCACCCAAAGACAGCCGCACGGATTGCCGCTGACCTTGGCATCGTCGACGCCGGCTCAACGGCCCTCACGGGCGCCGAGATCGATGCGCTGGACGATGCGGCTTTTGCCGCCGCCGTGCGCACCACGTCGGTGTACGCCCGGGTCGCGCCAGCACACAAACTGCGCATCGTCGACGCACTGCAGGCGGCCGGCAACGTCGTGGCGATGACCGGTGACGGCGTCAACGACGCGCCGGCGCTGAAAGCGGCCGACATCGGCGTCGCGATGGGCGTCACCGGCACGGAGGTCACCAAAGAAGCGGCCAAGATGATCCTGGCCGACGACAACTTCGCCACCATCGTCATCGCCGTACGCGAAGGGCGAGCCATTCTGGACAACATCCGCAAGTTCCTGCGCTATCTGCTGTCGTCCAACATGGGCGAGGTGCTGACCGTGTTCCTGGGTGTGGTGGGGGCCAGCGTCATTGGTTTGAAGTCCACCGGCACCGCTGCCGGTGGGGGCGTTGTGCTGCCACTACTGGCCACCCAGCTGCTGTGGATCAACCTCATCACCGACTCGGGGCCCGCGCTGGCCATGGGTGTTGACCCGGCCACCGACGACCTGATGGCGCGCAAGCCGAGGCATTTGCATGACCGGCTGATCGATGCCCGCATGTGGTCCAGCGTGATCCAGACGGGTCTGGTGATAGCGGTGGTGAGCTTGCTGACGATGGACATTTACCTGCCGGGCGGGCTGATCCCTGGCAGCGGCGACATGACCACCGCCCGTACCGCGGGCTTCACGGTGCTTGTTTTCACCAGCCTGTTCACCTGTTTTACCGCGCGCTCGGACACCACCAGCGCATTCGTTGGGCTGTTCGCCAACCATTGGCTTTGGGCCGCGGTCGCACTCTCGTCGCTATTGCAAGTAGCAGTGGTGCACCTGCCGTTCCTGAACATTGCTTTCGGCACCGCGCCGCTTTCGCTGGGCCAGTGGCTGGTGTGTGCGGCAATGGCCAGCGGCGTGTTGATCCATAGCGAACTGCGAAAGCTGGTTATGCGTTTGATGGCGAAAGGTCCGGTGTAAGCCTCCGGTGATGACACTTACTTTTTCCAAGTGCTGTCTTCCATTCTGGAAATTTCGCGCCACGCCGCAGAGCTGTCTCCTACGAATTCGCTTTTGCGGGGCATTCCGGCGGTTTTTCTCATTGCGGCTCTGGTGTGGATGTTGCCCTCGGCAAAA
>JBBRBN010000108.1:0-10032 GCA_038205755.1 Lysobacterales bacterium
AGATCAGGCCGCACAAGATCGGCTACTAGCTGGAAAAGCGCGACCCGGAATTTGATCGAAAGATGCAGGAAGTTCTGATGGTCTACCGCGATGTGTCGATCTATCGCGCCGCCGCCGTTCACGATGGCCGCCTTAGCCCGCATGTTTCATGAATCTCGCGCGATGATCGCGCAGGATGCTGTTCGCACAGGAGACTATCGAAGGAGCGGCGTAGCGGGCCATACGACCGACTGAGGTAGTCTCCTGTGCGGACCAGAGACAAGCGAGGGCGCGCGAGATTCATGAAACCTGCGGGCTAGTCGCGGTGCGCAGCGAGCGGGTCGCGGTGCGGAGCGGGCTGGCACTCCTGCGGCCACGGACGGACGCTGAGGGAATCCGTACCGCTCAGGGCGGCAGAAATCCGCGCTCCAGCCGGTCGAGGGCTTCGTCGCCCAACTTGGCCAGATCGGCGCTGGCCTCGACGGCGAACCAGTGCCGCATGGTGGCGCGGATCACGCCGATGGCGGCGCCGGCCAGCACCCGCGAGTGCAGGTCGGGATCGTCCACGCCAACCGCCCGCGCCCGGAACAGCTGGGCCAAGGCCCGCTCCCAGTCGCGGTCAATCTCGTTCTCGCGTGCCAGCAGCGCCGGAGCGGTCTGGATCAGCCGCTGCTGAGCCAGCAGCGACGCGCGATGCTGCTGATACTCCTTGGCGAACAGATGGGCAATGCGGCGCAGGCTGCCGACCGGACTTTCACTGGCCGGCGCGACGCTCAGCAGTTCGACGAACCGAGCCAGCCGCTGTTCGCGGTGCGGGAAGGCCAGCGACTCTTTGTCGGCGAAGTAGCGGAAGAACGTGCGCCGCCCGACGCCGACGTCAGTGCAGACCTCCTCGATAGTGGTGGCCTCGTACCCTGCCGCGTGAAAGCGCCGGTTGGCGGCGGTCAGAAGGGCGCGACGGGTGGCGCTCTTCTTGCGCTCACGCAGCGAGGGCGATGGCTTTTTCATGCGGGCAAGGATATAACTGCGCTCCGAAAAAAAGTGACACTCAGTGCCACATTTCGCCTCCCAGCCGCTCCGCGAGCCGACGTCAGACCCTGTGCAGTGGCAGCCGGGCGCGCTCGATCCTGCGTTTTCGGAGGCCGGAATCAGCGCCGCGATCTTCGATGTGCGCGCCGCGCATCAGATCGTCCGGGATGATCGCGACGGGCGTCTGGGACTGGGTCGCGGCGGCACGCTGACCGCACGGCCGTCGGGCGCGAATTGGCCGCTGCTCGCCAGCCTGCCACCGCTGTATCCGGAGTGGCTTGGTGATCGCGGCTTCAGCGCGACCCACGGTCTGCGCTTCCCGTATGTCGGCGGCGCAATGGCCAACGGCATTGCCACCACGCGGATGGTGGCGGCGCTGGCGCGGGCCGGCGCGCTGGGCTTCTTTGGCGCCGCAGGACTCTCGCTGGGCCGAGTTGAAGCCGCCGTCGAGCAGCTGCAGCGCGACCTCGATCCGTCGTCCCTGCCGTGGGGCGTCAACCTGATCCACAGCCCGGCCGAGCCGGCGATGGAGGACGCGGTCGCCGACCTGCTGATCCGACGCGGGGTGCGCTGTGTCGAGGCCTCGGCGTTCATGGCGCTGACTCCGGCCGTGGTGCGCTACGCCGCCACTGGATTGCACCGCGATTCAACTGGCACCATCGTGCGCCGGCATCGCGTGCTGGCCAAGGTCTCGCGTGAAGAGGTCGCACGCCACTTCATGCAGCCCATGCCCGCCGACCTGCTCGACGGGCTGCGCGAGCGCGGCCAGCTGAGCGCACCGGAGGCCGACCTGGCCGCCGGTCTGCCGCTCAGCGAGGACATCACGGTCGAAGCCGATTCGGGAGGTCATACCGACAACCGTCCGCTAACCGCCCTGCTGCCCACCATCGCCCATCTGGCGGGTCAGATCAGTCGGGAGCACGGCTATCGGCAGCCCATCCGGATCGGTGCGGCCGGCGGTCTGGGCACACCCGCTGCGGTGGCCGCCGCGTTTGCGCTGGGCGCGGCCTACGTGCAGACCGGCACGGTCAACCAGGCCTGCGTCGAAAGCGGCCTGGGTGCGCAGGGCCGCGCAATGCTGGCGCAGGCCGGCATGGCCGATGTGCTCATGGCGCCGGCGGCCGACATGTTCGAGCTGGGCGTGAACCTGCAGGTGCTGCAGCGCGGGTCGATGTTTGCGGTCCGGGCCCGAAAGCTCTACGAGCTCTACCGGACCTATCCTTCGCTTGAAGCGCTTCCGGCCAGCGAGCGCGAGCGCATCGAGCGCGACATCCTGCGCAGCAGTCTTGACGCCGCTTGGCAGTCGACCCGGGCCTTCTGGCTGGGCCGCGACCCGGAGCAGGTGCAGCGCGCCGAGCGCGATCCCAAGCACCTGATGGCGCTGGTCTTTCGCAGCTACCTGGGGCTTTCGAGCCGCTGGGCAATCGATGGTGTCGAAGCGCGTGCGGCGGATTTCCAGATCTGGTGCGGCCCGGCGATGGGCGCATTCAACCGCTGGGTGCGCGGCAGCTTTCTCGAGGCGCCGGAAAACCGCAGCGTGACCCAGGTCGCGCTGAACCTGCTGGAGGGCGCGGCGGTAGTCACTCGCGCCCAGCAGCTGCGCAGTTTCGGCCTGCCGGTACCGGCGTCCGCCTTCGATTTTCGGCCGCGGCCGCTGGACTGATCGCATGCACAGGATCGTCCGCCAGCCCACGCACGCCGCCAATACGCACCCGAGTTCATCATGACCGCAGCGAATGCCGCCAGCCAACAGCCGATCGCCATCGTCGGCGTGAGCGCCCTGTTTCCCGGCTCAACCGACGCCACCGGGTTCTGGCGCGACATCCTGGAGGGGCGCGACCGGATCACCGATGTGCCGCCCGGCCACTGGCTGGTCGAAGACTATTTTGATGCCGACCCCGCGGCGCCGGACAAGACCTACGCGCGGCGCGGCGGCTTTCTCGACCCAGTCGGCTTTGACGCGCTCGGCTTTGGCGTGCCGCCGTCCACCCTGCCGGCCACCGATACCGCCCAGCTGCTGGCGCTGATCCTCGCCCAGAGCGTGCTGCAGGACGCCGCGCGCGAGCAGTTCGAGGGCATGGATCGCTCACGGATCTCGGTGATTCTGGGCGTGACCAGCGCGCAGGAGCTGCTGTTCTCGATGGTGTCGCGGCTGCAGAAGCCGGTTTGGGTCAAGGCGCTGCGCGAGTCCGGCTTGCCCGAGGACGAAGTGCAGGCGGCCTGCACGCGCATCGCCGACCACTATGTGCCGTGGCAGGAATCGAGTTTTCCCGGCCTGCTCGGCAACGTGGTCGCCGGGCGGATTGCCAACCGGCTCAATCTGGGCGGCACCAACTGCGTGACCGATGCCGCCTGCGCGTCGGCGTTGAGCGCGCTGTCGATGGCGATCAACGAGCTGCAGCTCGGCCACAGCGACATGGTGATCGCCGGCGGCGTCGACACGCTCAACGACATCTTCATGTACATGTGCTTTTCGAAGACGCCGGCACTGTCGCCCAGCGGCGACTGCCGTCCGTTTAGTGACCAGGCCGATGGCACCATGCTGGGCGAGGGGCTGGGCATGTTTGCGCTGAAGCGGCTTGGCGACGCTGAACGCGACGGCGATCGCATCTATGCGGTGATCCGCGGCCTCGGCAGCTCCTCGGACGGCCGCAGCAAGAGCGTCTACGCGCCGGTGCCGGAAGGCCAGGCCCAGGCGCTGCGGCGCGCCTACGAGATCGCCGGTTACGGTCCGGACAGCGTCGAGCTGATGGAAGCGCACGGCACCGGCACCAAGGCCGGCGATGCGGCCGAGTTCGAGGGTCTGCGGCAGGTGTTTGGCGCGGCCGCCAGCGGCCGCCGGCAGTGGTGCGCGCTGGGCTCGGTGAAGAGTCAGATCGGCCATACCAAGGCCGCCGCCGGCGCCGCGGGACTGTTCAAGGCGGTGATGGCGCTGCACCACAAGGTGCTGCCGCCGGGCATCAAGATCGCTGCGCCCAACCCGAAGCTCGACATCGAAAACAGCCCGTTCTACCTCAGCACCCGCGCCCGCCCGTGGATACGCAGCAGCGATCACCCGCGCCGAGCGTCGGTCAGCGCGTTTGGCTTTGGCGGCTCCAACTTCCACGTGACGCTGGAGGAGTATCAAGGCGCCGCGCCAAAGGCCGAGCGGCTGCCGGTGCATGCCCATGAACTGCTGCTGTTGAGCGCCGACAGTGCGCTGGCGTTGGCCGCGGCGGCGCGCGCGCTGGCCACCCGCGGCGAGCCGCTGGGTCGGCTGGCGCGCGAAAGCCAGCGGCAGTTCCGCAGTTCGGCGGCGAGTCGGCTGGCGCTGGTTGCCGGCAACGTGAGCCAGCTGCGAGAACGACTGCTGGCGGCGGCTAAGCGGATCGAGGCCGCGCCGGACGCGCCGTTCAGCCTGCCCGACCGCAGCAGCTACGGCTGCGGCCAAGTCGCGGGCAAGCTGGCGCTGCTGTTCCCTGGCCAGGGCAGCCAATACCCGGGCATGGGCGCCGACCTCGCCATGCATTTCCCGCTGGCGCGCGCGCTGTGGGACCGCGCCGCCGACCTGCCGTTCGAAACCGGCCAGCGTCTCGATCAGCGCGCCTTTCCACCGCCCGGATTCGGCACCGAGTCCGAGCAGCAGGACAGCGCTGCGCTGACCGCCACCGAGTGGGCGCAGCCGGCCATCGGCGCGACCGCGCTGTCGATGTTTGGTCTGCTGCGCGACTGCGGCATCCGCGCCGATCTGCTCGGCGGGCACAGCTTTGGCGAAGTCGTCGCCCTGCATGCGGCCGGCGTGCTTTCGGACGTCGACACGCTGGTCGTGGCACGCCGTCGCGGCGAGCTGATGGCCAAGGCTGCCAGCACGCCCGGCGCGATGACGGCACTGGCGCTGCCGGTTGAGCAGGTACGCGATCTGATTGAACGCAGCGGCGCGGCGGTGGTGATCGCCAACCACAATGCGCCACAGCAAGTCGTGGTGTCGGGTTCGGTGACGGCCATCGAGCTGTTCGAAGAGCAGCTCGCCGCCGCGCAGCACGGCTTCCGACGGCTGCCGGTGGCCAGCGCCTTCCACTCGCCGCTGGTGGCCGGCTGCTGCGCGCCGTTCGCGGAATTCCTGGCCGGGATTGACTTTGCGGCAGCGCAGCGACCGGTATTTTCCAACGCGAGCGGCGCGCCGCTCGGCACCGATAGCGCCACGCTGCGCCACATGCTGGCCGCGCAGATCGCCCAGCCGGTGCGCTTTGTCGAGATGATCGAGGCGATGTACGCCGACGGCGCCCGCACCTTTCTCGAGGTCGGACCCGGCAGCGTGCTGACTGGACTGGTCGGGGCCATTCTGGGCGCTCGCCCGCACAGCGCCATCAGCGTCGACCGCAAGCAGAAGAACGGCGTCGAGTCGCTGCTGCTGGCGCTGGCGCGGCTGGCGGCGAGCGGTGTACCGCTGGATGCCAGCCGCCTCTTTAAGGACGTCCGCGAGCCGCCGGCAGCGCCGGCGCATGGGCGTCCCCTCACCCCGATCAGCGGCAGCAACGTCGGCAAGCCCTACCCGCCCGCGGGCGGATTTGCCGCGCTGCCGGCGCCGAATCCGCCGCGCGCAGTCGCCCCTCCTCCTGCCTTGTCCGAGCCACTCGTGAGCCATCCGACCGCCATCGCGCCAACGTCCGCCGAATCGACGGCAGCGCCGCTCCCGCCGGTTGTCGCAGCGCCAATACAGCTCATGGCCAACGTCGATAGCGCCGCCTGGTTGGGTGCGTTTCAAAGCAGTCAGCAGCAGCTGGCCGATGCCCACGCCAGCTTCCAGCGGTCGATGTTCGAAACCCACGCCACATTTTTGCAGCTTGGCGAATCGGCGCTGGCCGGACTCGCCGCCTTCGCAGGCGATCAAGCGCGGGTCGCAGGCGCCCCGACCGACCGGCCGCCTGCGCCGCTGCAGATGCCGATGCCAACTTCGGCCCCGACCCAGGCGGCGCCACCGCAGGCGATGCCAGCCGCACCGGTCTGGGTGACACCCGCCTCAGCGCCTGCGCCGACATCCCGCGCGCCGGTGGATGCGCAGCCGGCGGCCGTCCAGCGCGCTGCTCGCCAGGTCACGCCAGGCTTCGACCTGACCGCGCTGATGCTGCAGATCGTCGCCGAGAAAACCGGCTATCCGGTCGACATGCTCACACTCGATATGGATCTGGAGGGTGACCTGGGCATCGACTCGATCAAGCGGGTCGAGATTCTTGCGGCGGTCGACCAGCGCGCGCCTGGTCTGCCTGCACTTGATCGCAGCGTCATGAGCGCGCTGCATACGCTGGCGGAAATTGTCGACTACCTGCAGGGGGAGCAGGGTCCGGCGCAGCCAGCGACCAGACCGACGACGCCCGCGGTCAAACCGACGACGCCCGCGGTCAGCGCGCCTGCCGCGGCAGCTGACGCTGGCGTCGACCTGACCGCCCTGATGCTGCAGGTGGTTGCCGAGAAGACCGGCTATCCGGTCGACATGCTGAATCTCGATATGGATCTGGAGGGCGACCTGGGCATCGACTCGATCAAGCGGGTCGAGATTCTCGCGGCGGTCGAAGCGCGCGCCAGCGGCCTGCCGAAACGCGAGCGCAGCGAAATGAGCGCGCTGCATACGCTGGCAGAAATCGTCGCCTACCTGGGGGGTGCCGGATCCGACCCGCCGGACATCGCGCCGACCGCGACAGCCCGTCCGGAAAGCACGGCGACGCCTGTACCGACTCCAGCCGCCCCGGCACTGGGTCGCTACCGGCTGCAGCAGGTCGCAGCGCCGGCCGTCGGCATGGCGCAGCCCGGCCTGCGCGACGGCGAGCCGCTGTGGATCGTTGGTGAAACGGCGATTGGCGGCGCACTGGCAGACGAACTGCGACGCCGCGGCGTCGACGCCCGCTGCGTCGACGCCCTGCCGGATGCGGCACGGCTGTGCGTGTACCTGGGCGGCCTGCGCGAAGTTGAGGATACTGATCAGGCGATTGCGATCAATCGAGAAGCCTTCGCTCTCGCCCGCCAGCTGGCGCAGCGGCTGGAATCAGAATCCGGCCTGCTGGTAACCGTGCAGGACACCGGCGGCAGCGTTGGGCTGGGTCCGTTCGATTCATGCCGCGCCTGGCTGGCCGGTCTGCCGGCACTGGTCAAGACCGCGGCACTGGAGTGGCCACGGGCAGCGCTCAAGGCGATCGACTTGGATCGAGGCGGTCGCAGCGCAGGCGGCATTGCCACCGCCATCGCCGATGAACTGCTGGCCGGCGGCGGCGAGATCGAAGTGATGCTGGGCGCCGACGGCGAGCGCGCGACGCTGTGCAGCGTGGCCGCGCCGGTAAGCACCGGTGTCCCGGTGATTGTGGACGGCGATGTGGTGCTGGTGTCGGGCGGCGCGCGCGGCGTGACTGCCGCCTGCATCGCGCGCTGGGCTGCCGTCTGTCGCGCCCGCTTTGTGCTTCTGGGGCGCACCGTGTTGACGGATGAACCGGCCTGCTGCAGCGGCATCACCGACGACGCTGACCTCAAGCGCGTGCTGCTCGAGCAGGCCCGGGCCGAGCAGCGCTCACTGTCGCCGTCGGGACTGCTGGCGGCGGTGCGTGAGGTGCAGGCCGGCCGTGAGGTGCGGGCCACGCTGGCGGCCATCGGCGCGGCCGGAGCCAGCGCCCGCTATGCCGCGCTGGATGTCGCCAACCCCGATGCGCTGAGCGCCCTGCTGGCCGAGGTGCGCGCGGCCTGGGGTCCAATCCGCGGCGTGGTGCATGCCGCCGGCGTGTTGGCCGACAAGCGCATCGGCGAGAAAACCGATGCGATGTTCGACCGCGTGTTCGACACCAAAGTGGGCGGGCTGCGCGCCCTGCTCGATGCCACCCGCGACGATCCGCTCACGCTGCTGGCGGTGTTTTCGTCGGTGTCGGCGCGCTGCGGCAACACCGGCCAAGCCGACTACGCGATGGCCAACGAGGTGCTGGCCAAGGTGACGGCAGCGGAGGCGCGCCGCCGCCCCGGTCTGTTCGCGCGCTCGTTTGGCTGGGGTCCGTGGGAGGCCGGCATGGTTACGCCGCAGCTGCGCGACCGCTTCGCTGCGCTGGGCGTACCGATGATCGGGCTGGCCGTCGGGGCGCAGATGTTTGTCGACGAACTGAGCAACGCCGCGGACCCCAGCGTCGAGCTGGTGCTGGGCGGCGAGCCACGCGCCGAAGCGCTGCTGTTCGAAGGTTCCGCGGCGCGCGTGCAGTCGCTGCAGATCGACGTGGCGCGCAGCAGCCACGCCTACCTGGAAGGCCACGCGATCCACGGCCAGCCGGTGCTGCCGCTGGTGCTGGCGGCGGAGTGGCTGAGTCGCGCCGCGCGGAGCTTCCGGCCCGGACTGCCGCTGGCCGCGGTGCATGACCTGAAGGTGCTCAAGGGCATCCGGCTGGGCGGTTTCGAGAACGGCGGCGACCGCTTCACCATCGAAGCCAGCACGCTGCCCAGCGCGTGCGGCGCGCAGCTGCAGATGCGGATTCTGGATCGCCTCGGGCAACCGAACTACAGCGCCCGGATCGCGCTGCTATCCGAGCAGGCGTCGCCGCAGCACGACAACGCCGCGCTGACCCTGGAACCCTGGGGTGACGCGCCGATCTACCAGGACCTGCTGTTCCATCGCGGCGCGTTTGAGCTGATCGACCAGCTCGACGGCATCAGCGATCACGGTATTGAGGGCAGGCTGCGCGGCGTCACCCACGGCGGCTGGGAGGGCGAGGACTGGCAACTCGACGTGGCTGCTCTCGACGGCGGCCTGCAGCTGGCGGTGCTGTTTGGTCACCGCATGCTGGGAGGACCGAATCTGCCTACCGGCATTGATCAGATTCGCGCCTTTGGATTGCCGCCTGGATCCGGCTTTCTGAGTGCCACTGCATACCGACGTGCGCTGAGTACGCATGCGATGACGACAGACATCGTATTCAAGGATGCGCAGGGGCAGCGGGTGGCTGAGCTGTTGGGGGTGCATAACCATGCATTGGGAGCGTGAGGTTTCCGAGGTTGACGAATGGACGTAGAGCGGAGCGTGCTCCGCTGCCCCACGTAGAGCGGAGCGTGCTCCGGTGTTTCACGTAGAGCGGAGCTTGCTCCGCTGCTTCACGTAGAGCGGAGCGTGCTCCGCTGCCTCACGTAGAGCGGAGCTTGCTCCGCTGCTTCACGTAGAGCGGAGCTTGCTCCGCTGCTTCACGTAGAGCGGAGCGTGCTCCGCTGCTTCACGTAGAGCGGAGCTAGCTCCGCTGCCTCACGTAGAGCGGAGCTTGCTCCGCTGCCTCACGTAGAGCGGAGCGTGCTCCGCTGTTTCACGTAGAGCGGAGCGTGCTCCGCTGCCTCACGTAGAGCGGAGCTTGCTCCGCTGCCCTGCGTAACAGCCGAGCAAGCTCGGCTCTACAACAGCAACAGAAGCAACAGCAACAGCAACAGCCACAACCGCAACAGCGACAGCAACCGCAACAGCGACAGCAACAGCAACAGCAACAGCAACAGCAATAACAACAGCAACAGCAATAACAACAGCAGCATTACCAGCAACAGCAACAGAAGCAACAGCATCAGCAGCAGCAGCAGTAACAACCGCAACCGCAACCGCAACAGCGACAGCAACAGCAATACCAACAGCAACAGAAGCAACAGCAACAGCAACAGCCACAACAGCAACAGCGACAGCAACAGCAATACCAACAGCAGCAGCAACACCAGAAACAGCAACAGCAACAGCAGCAACAGAAGCAACAGCATCAGCAGCAGCAGCAGCAGCAGCAACAGCAGCAGCAGCAACACCAGCAACAGCAACAGCAACCGCAACCGCAACAGCAGCAACCGCAACAGCAACAGCAACAGCAACAGCAACCGCAACAGCAACAGCAACATCAACATCAACAACAGCAACAGCAACCGCAACCGCAACAGCAACAGCAACCGCAACCGCAACCGCAACAGCAACAGCAATTACAACCTGTGGAGAGGAAAGAAAGGCCAAGATCCAGCACGAGAGAGGCCAAGGCAACAGACGCTTCCTTAGTTGATATTGGC
>JBBRBN010000109.1:0-9938 GCA_038205755.1 Lysobacterales bacterium
CCATTGAGGGTGCGATTGGGGGCCCGGGCGTCTACCCGCTGAAGGGTCGGACAACTTTGTTGCAGGCCCTGGCGGTAGCCGGCGGGGTCTCAGACCTCGCCAACTTGCAGGGAATCGTGATCTTCAGAAAGGTGGAAGGACAGAAGATGGCGGCAGTTTTCGACCTTCAGGCCATCCGTGGAGGCAATGCGGAAGATCCGGAGGTATTCGGCGACGACCTTATCGTGGTGGATGTGTCAGGGCCCAGGTCCGCGATGCGACGCTTCCTCGAGGCCTTCTCGTTTTTCAGTATCTTCCGCCCCTACTAATCGCGTCACACCATGTACTTTCTGGACTGAGCTTCGATGGATCAACACGACAATTCGCATCCCAACGGCGGTGAGCCGGAGTCGCGCCTTCCGGCCCCTCGACCCCCGGAGACCAACCAGGGGATTGCGGTAAGTCAGCAGCAGAAGCCGCTCGCGCTGCTGTTGTCTGGCCGGGACGGCGGAGATGAAGAGGGCGCACTCGATCTGATGGCCTACTGGCGGGCCATCGTCAAGCGCAAATGGCTGGTGCTGGCGCTGGTGGTCGCGGTGGGAGCCTGGGCGACCGTAGATACCCTGCTCACGGCCAAGATCTATCGCGCATCCGCCACTATCGAGATTTCATACGGACAGCTTGAAATCGTTAACGTTGGAGATGTTGATAGCAGCAAGGTCTGGGCAGGCAACTACGTCGAGACTCAATTCGAACTGATCAAGAGCCGCGCGCTCGCGCAGCGGGTGGTAGCCGACATGGGCCTCGCCGAAAGCGGGGAGTACGAGCGCCTGCAGCCACCCTCCTCGTGGGAGCAGGTGATGGCGTTTCTTGGCGTAGAGCCAGAGCAGACAGAGCAACCGCGAGCATCGGATCGGGAATTGGCCAGTTTGGAACGCGCCATTGCCGGTTGGTTTTCAGGTGGCGTTTCAGTTGGTGGGGTCGGGTCGTCCGATCTTGCCCGAGTCAGTTTTGACAGCCCCGACCCGGCGTTCTCTGTCCGTGCCGTCAATGCGCTGATTGAGTCGTACCTGTCGAGCAACATTGAGCGGCGTTTTGATTCGTCGGCATACGCCAAGACCTACCTTGAGGACCGACTGGAGGAGCTCAAAATCAAGCTTGAAGACTCTGAGCGTCAGCTGGTCGAATTTGCCAACCAGGAGCAGATCGTGGCCGTCGGCGCGGACTTGGCGGCGGGCAATATGACCGAACAGGACATGCTGAGTGCGAATGCCGCGTTGACGTCTGCACGCGCCGAGCGGCTGAAGGCAGAAACGCGCTGGCGCCAGGCGCAAGCCTCCACCGGCACCGTGGTCGCTGGCATGATCGGCGCCAATTCGATGGTGCAGACGCTGCAGGAGCGACGCGCAGAGCTCCAGGCCGAATATCAGAATCGGCTCGCGCGATTCAAGCCGGCGTATCCCGCCATGCAGGAGCTGAAGGGGCAGATCGACGAACTGGATCGCCAAATCATCAGTGAAATCGAGTCAATCAAGGTGGCAATCCGCGCCGAGTACGACGCGGCTCTGGCGCAGGAGGTAACCTTGGCGGAGATGCTGACCGGGCTCAAGGCGGACGTGCTGGACCTGCAGAGCCGCAGCATCCGCTACAACATCCTCAAGCGGGAGGTTGACACCAACCGCCAACTCTACGACGGTCTCCTTCAGCGCTACAAGGAAATCGGCGTGGCCGCGGGTGTCAGCTCCAACAATTTGTCCATCGTTGACCGCTCGGAGTCGGCCTATCAGGTGTCGCCGAACATGCGGCGCAACGTGTCGCTTGGGCTGGCGATGGGGCTTTTCTTCGGAATCTTCCTAGCGCTGCTCCTGGAGTTCCTGGACGACACGATCAAGTCGCCGCTCGAGGTCGAAAGCAAGCTCAAGCTGGTTCATCTGGGTGTCGTTCCCAAGCTGGACAAGGACGAGACGCCGGCGCGGGCGAGCGTCGACATGCGGTCTGGATTTTCCGAGTCCTACCGATCCATCCGGACTGCGCTGCAGTTCTCCACTGATCGTGGGATTCCCTCGACATTGGTGATCACCAGCACGTCACCGGGCGAGGGCAAGTCCACAACGGCGGTTGCGCTGGCGCGTAATTTTGCGCAGCTCGGCAAGCGCGTCCTGTTGATCGATGCCGATCTACGCAATCCGTCACTGCACAAAATTTTTGGAATCGAGAATGGCGTTGGCCTCAGCAACTGTCTGGCGGGGGCAGCCAAGCCGGGCGAATGCCTGCAGATGCTGCCCAGTGAGAACCTGTCCATCCTCACCAGTGGGCCGCTGCCCCCCAACCCAGCCGAGCTGCTGGCCGGTCCCCGCATGGCGAGTCTCATTGCACAGGCAGCTGAGCGCTTTGACCATCTGGTCATCGACTCGGCGCCGGTGGTCGGACTGGCGGATGCGCTCATCCTGGCCAATCTGGCGGCCGGCACGATTCTGGTCGTTGAGGCCGGGCGACCGCGCGTTGGCGCCGTTCAGGCATCGATAAAGCGGTTGCGCGGCGCCCGAGCCCATCTGCTCGGCGTCGTGCTGAGCAAGTTCCAGGAGCGCCATGTCGGCTATGGTTATGGCTATGGGTACGGCTATGGGTACGGGACGCCGCAGCCAAGTCTGGCCGCGAAGCTGCGCGGTGCAGGTGGCGCCAAGCGGCTCGGCGGCAAGCGCTGACGGTCGCCGGGATGCCGAGCAGCCAAGCTCTGCAGCTCGCGATCACGCTGCACGGGCAGCCCTCGCTGGCAGCGGAGCTGCGGGCAATGCCGTTGCCGTCCGGGATTACCGAAGTGCTCCGGCTGGCCTCGGGCCATGCGCCTTCGATGGCCATTGCAACGGCGGCAACCGGCCTCTCGAATACGGCCCTGCTGGAGGCGTGCCGGTTTTACGTTGAGCAGCAACTGCTGTCGCGTGAGTGCGGGGACGATCCTTGGCGAGGACTGGGCGTCGCCTCGGGGGCGGAACCCGAGCTGATACGGGAGCACCGTAGGCTGCTGGTCGGCCTGGTTCACCCTGATCGCGGGGAAGACTGGGCAGCGGCGTTCTCTGATCGGGTCAATCGGGCGTGGCGGCAGCTCAAGACGCCGGAGGGTCGGCGAGCTGCGCAGGTCTCCGTGTCTCGTGTTGAGCCTCACCCTGGTTTCGACGACGGATTCGGTGGCGACGATGTGCGCCCCGACGATAGCCAGTTGCGTCCTACGCACCTCGACAATAACGAGTGGACAGCCGGTGCGGAAGCCCGCCCTGCAGCCGTCATTTGGCAGGCCTCCGATCGCGCAGGGCGCGATTCGCCGGCGTCAGTTGATTCCCGCTTCGATGGCAAGCGTTCTGCTGCCACTGCGGTCCCCGCCGCGCTGCTGTTGGTGGCGGTAGGACTGGTCGTCTGGAGCCTGCTCGACCGGGATTGGCGTGGCAGCGAGGTGCTGATCCCAATGGGTGTCGAGGCCCCTCGGGCGGCTGCCGAGCGCAGCGCAGAAAAATTGGAGGAAGAGGCATCCGACCCTCCCGCCGCGGTTGCAAAAGATGAAGTCCAAGTCGTTCCGACTGCGCCGGCGATTGCGGCACGTTCTGGCGACTCGGGTCCGCCAAGACCAGCCACCGACGTCGTAGCCACCGCAGCCGTGGGGGCCGCCACGCCGCTTCCAACGACGGGTAGCCAGGTCCTCGTCGTCGACCCGTCACCTCCTTTCGACGATTCCGCTGTCCGCCCCGCTTCCGCTCCCGGAAAAGTGGCTGCGGTCGACAGCGCGCGCGCGGTGACGTCGGCCTCCGCCGAGTCGCGCGAAGGTGGCGCATCGCCATCAACGTCGCCATCAACTCCGAAGCCATCGGTTGCCGCAGTCGTTTCTCTCGACAACAACAGGGCAACTCGGGCGGACGCGAAGGACGCCGCTGTCCCCGCCCCCCCAGTGGCAGTGTCGGATTCAGCGCCATCGGGCGGAACAGTGGATCCGATTCGCCACGAGCCCGTATCCCAACCCGCTTTCGCGGCTATCCCAAATAAGGGCGACGGCGTTGGCGTCGCCCAGGCCGACCATCAGTCTGACAGGTCGACGCCGTCGGACGCTGTGGCCACGACTGCTCAGGAACCGGGCGCTCAAGCGGCTTTGACCAAACGTCCTCCTTCCGATTTTTCCCGCACCGATGTGGAGCAATTCCTCGGCACTTTCTCGCGCCACTATGCGAGTGGTGATCTGAGTGCGTTGATCGGTCTTTTCTCAATTCAGGCCAATTCGGCAAAGGGCGGCAGCATTGCCCTTGCCGCCGACTATGCGCGACTGTTTGCATCCACCACTGAACGTCAGATTGCAATTCGCCAACTCATCTGGCGCCTGGAGGACGGCAGCCTCCGCGGTGATGGGCAGTTCGAGGCCGCGTATCACCGCAAAGGGCGGATGTTCCGACAGGTGGTGCGCGGGCAAATCAGCTTTGTGATCGTCGAGGAAAACGGCCTGCCGCGCATTTTGCGCCTCGATTCGCGCCCCGGATGAGTGGCGACATGAGTGGCAAGTTCAGCGCCTCAGGCGCGGTAAAGTGGGTAGTCGTCATTGCCACCGCCTTGCTGATGGCGGTGCCGGCAGTGCTCAGCTACCGGATGGGAATCGCCGACCTGCTTGCCGCGAAAAGCCCGGCAGCGTCGCGCGTGCATTGGCCGAGCCAAACAGAAGCCAGTTCGCGCGAGTTGCAGCGGCTGATGGCCGCCCCCGAGACGGCACCGGATGAGATTGCAGCGCTGGCCCGCGAAATGCTGGCGGAAAATGCCCTGTCGGGCACAGCCTACGCTGGACTGGCGCATGCGGAGGACGCGCGCGGCAATCGGGTCAAGGCAGCCCATTTGATGATGATTGCGGCGCGCCGCAGCCCGCGCGAGCGCAATTCGCACGCTTGGTTGGCCGACTACTTTGTCGCCAAGCTGGATTTCCCGCGGTCGCTTCGCCACTTCGACCAGATACTGCGGCTTTCGCCCCGGCAGGTTCACACCCTGATGCCAGCGCTGGCTTCGGTGTCAACCCATCCCGAGGGCGTGAAGGCGGTCTCACGCTGGCTGGGCGAGCACGCGCCACCCTGGCGCGACAAGTTCCTGAGCTCGTGGGCGACGCGCGCGCCCAGCGAGGCGCTGCTTGACGCGATCTTTGACCCGTTGCGTCGAGCAGCCCATCCACTGACTGCGCGGGAGCGTGATTTCTGGGTCGGTCGATTGATCCAGCAGGGACGCGCCTCCAAGGCGCAGTACATCTGGATCGATGGCCTGCCAGACGAGCATCGCCAGCAGGTTGGCAATGTCTTCGATGGCGGTTTTGAGCTGCAGGCCAGCGACGGGGGGTTTGGCTGGCGCGTTGGACGCGTGCCGGGCGCACTGATTCGACAGCAGGGCGGTGCAGGCGTTGGGGGCCAGCAGGCGCTGATGATCGAGTTTCAGAATCGGCGGGTTCCCTTTCAGCACGTGCAGCAGATGATTGCCCTTCCTCCGGGGGGCTATCGCCTGCAGGGGCGCGCACGAATGGACGATCTGCGCAACGACCGGGGATTGGTCTGGTCACTGAGCTGCAGTCCCGGCGAGCAACAGCTTGCCGACTCGGAGCGCTTCAATGGTCGGCGCGGTTGGACGCCGTTCGCGGTGGATTTTGAGATACCGCGGGAGGGGTGTGGCTCCCAGCTGTTGCGTCTTCGGCTTGATGCGCGGGTGCCGGCTGAGCAATGGGTAGGCGGACGGGCGTGGTTTGATGATCTGCGTATTGCTCGCCGTTCACAAAACAACGGGATAGATGCCAATTCCCCCGTGTCTACCGGTCAAGGGCGCTTGCCCGGAGATGCAGAATTGTGGCAGTCTATGGCTGTTGCCGATCACATCGGCGTTGGCAAACAGGGGCCAAAATGAACCAGACAAGAATTCGAGCGCTCGCAATGGCCGTGGCGCTTGCCGCGGCAGGAGTTGCCAACGCCCAAGTGAGTCCGCCGATGTCGTCCGCCTCGCTGGCGGAAGTCGAGGGCAGCATTCTGGTCAATCGCGGTGAGCAGTTCGTCGCGGGAGCCGCTGGCGACGTCGTCGGCAACGGTGATCGCGTCATGGCGATGGAAGGAGCGAGCGCACTCCTGAAGTACGACGACGGTTGCGACGTGAAGGTCGAACCCGGCACGGTGGTGACCCTCTCCGAGGGGTCCCCGTGCGCCGGCTGGCTGCTGGTCACCGAGGCAGTTGCGCCGAGCGCTGGTCTGGCCGTCGGTGGCGGTGTCGCAAAGGGCGTCTCTCCGTGGATCTACGTGCCTGCAGTCGTAGTTGCTGGCGTACTGGTTTACGAAGAGTTTTTTGACGACCCGTCGAGCCCCTGAGGCTGCTGATCTGATCGTCTGACCGGGCCGCGGAATGCGGCCCGAGTCGTTTCTGGGGCACGTGAACACGCACTGCAGATGACCACCCGCTCTTCCGCATCCGGCGGCCTTTCGTTTGTTGCCTGCGCATTTCTGCTCATTGCGTGTATCGCATTGGGAGGCGGCACCCGCCAGGCGCTGCCGGCGGAGGCACTGCTGCAGATTTTCGCGCTCCCGTTCCTGCTGCTCGGACTGTTCGGCCGGGGATCCCGTGAGTTTGATGGTCGCGCCTGGCTGTGTGCGGGCTGGTTCGCTGCGGTGGCAGTCGTACTGCTGGTACAGCTGATTCCCTTGCCGCCCTTGCTCTGGAGCTCGCTTGCCGGCAGGCAGGTGCTTGCGGACGAACTCGAGCTGGCCGGTGTGGCCGTAGGCTGGCGCCCGCTCAGCCTCGATCCCCAAGCCACATTGCGCGCCCTGCTGGCGATGCTGGCGCCCGCTGCCGTGTTTCTCCTCGCATCGAAGCTCAATCTTCGGCACCGCGTTCTGCTGCTGAAGCTGGTCCTGCTGCTGGCGGTGGCCAGCGTCGCGCTCGGGTTCGCCCAACTCGCTGGCGGACCCAACAGCCCACTCCGCTGGCACGATGTCACCAGCGCAACCAACGCCGTCGGCCCGTTTGCCAATCGCAACCATCTGGCAAGTTTGCTGGCTGTTTGCCTTCCGCTCAGCGCGGCCTGGCTGATCGCTGCGCTGCGGCAGCGTCGTCAGGACCTGCGGGCAGCCCTGATGGTGGCGGCCGGGGCGTTGCTGGTGCTGCTGATCATCGGCCTGGCGGTTACCCGCTCACGCTCCGGCGTCGTCTTGGGGGCCGCCGCGTTTGTCGGGGTTGCGGTGATGGTGTGGCTGCATCGCCAGCGGATTGAACCCGGCAAGACGCGCCCGCTGCAGATCCGCCGCTGGTTGCTGCTGGCATTTGCCGTTGGGGTGGTGGTCAGCATGCAATATGGATTGCTGGACCTCTGGGGGCGCCTGCGCAGCGATCCATTGGAGGACCGGCGCTGGCATATCGCCGCGACCACCATTGACGCGATTGGCACCTTCGGTGCGCTGGGAACCGGTGCCGGTACGTTCGTGACGGTCTACCCTTCGGTGGAGCCGGAAAACGAGCGCGGGGAGTACTACGTCAACCGTGCCCACAATGACTGGCTGGAGTGGACGCTGGAAGGCGGTTGGCCGCTGGTAGCGATCATCCTGCTCGGGGTGGTGTTGATTTCGCGCCTCGCGCTTGAAGCCATTCGAAGCGAGTCGCCGCGTGCGCAGTGGCAGTCGGCTGCCGCAATCGGGCTGGCCCTGCTGGCGCTGCACAGCGCGCTGGACTATCCCTTGCGCACCACGGCCATGGCGGCGATTGCTGCGTTGCTGGTGGCCTGCCTGTTGCCGGGGGAGGGCAGTGAGGCGCGGGATTCCCGGCGCAATCGCAAGCGCCGGAGTCAAGCCAGCGCGACGGGTCGTACTCCCACCGGCCGACTTGCAAGCGAGGCGACCAGCGACCACGGTCCCGCAGCATCGGCAGTCGGTCCGTTGTCGAATCTGGACGAGAACGACCCCTGGTACCCCTCTCACCTCAAACGTCAGCCCGACAGTCAATGAAAGTCACCATTTTTGGAACCGGTTACGTCGGTCTGGTCACCGGCACCTGTCTGGCAGAAGTCGGACACCAGGTCATTTGCGTGGACATCGACGCGGCCAAAGTCGATGGCCTCAACCGCGGCGTGCTGCCAATCTACGAGCCGGGGCTGGACGACCTGGTTCAGACCAACCATGGCGCCGGTCGCCTCTCGTTCACCATCGATGCGGCCAAGGCGATCGCCGCGGCCGAAGTCATCTTCATCGCTGTCGGCACCCCGCCGGATGAAGACGGCAGCGCCGATCTGCAGTACGTGCTGGCCGTGGCCAGAACAATCGGCCAGCACCTTTCGCGGCCCGCCGTGGTGGTCAACAAGTCGACGGTACCGGTGGGCACAGCTGACAAGGTCAAGGCGGCCATTCTCGGCGCGCTCGATGCGCGTGCGGCAAAGGTGAAGTTCGAGGTCGTCTCCAACCCCGAGTTTCTCAAGGAGGGGGCGGCGGTCAACGACTGCCTGCGTCCGGACCGAATCGTCTTAGGCTCAGGTAGCGCCGAGGCGATCGAGACCATGAAGCGCCTCTACGCGCCCTTCAATCGCAATCACGAGCGCATCGTGGTGATGGACGAGCGCTCCGCCGAGCTGACCAAGTACGCCGCCAACGCCATGCTGGCGACCAAGATCAGCTTCATGAACGAGATGGCCAATATCGCCGAGCGTGTGGGCGCCGATATCGAGATGGTCCGTCACGGCATCGGTTCGGATGCTCGTATCGGCTACAGCTTCATCTATCCGGGTGCCGGCTACGGCGGGTCATGCTTCCCCAAGGACGTTCAGGCGCTGGAGCGCACCGCCCGCCAGCACGGCTATTCCCCACAGATCCTCACGGCGGTGGAGTCGGTGAATGCACTGCAGAAGCACAAGCTGCCCGAACTGGTGCTGCGCCACTTCGGTGGCGACATCGCCGGCCGCACGTTCGCCGTTTGGGGCCTGGCCTTCAAGCCCAACACCGACGACATGCGCGAGGCGTCCAGCCGCAGCCTGCTCGACGCGCTCTGGGCCGCAGGCGCCAACGTGCGCGCGCACGATCCGGAAGCGCTGGCAGAAGCCGGTCGCGTATTCGGCGAACGCGATGACCTGGTGCTTTGCGATTCCCCGGCGAGCGCGCTGGAAGGTGCCGATGCGCTGATCGTTGTCACCGAATGGAAGGCTTACTGGAGTCCGGACTTTGCCGCCATTCTCGAGGCGCTGCGAGAGCCGGCGATCTTCGATGGCCGCAACATCTACGATCCGGTGGAAGTGGAAGCGGCAGGGCTCGCCTACTACGGCATCGGTCGCGGCCGCTCAGTGCGGCGTCCCGCGGCAGTTGCAGCGCAAGGAGCGCAGGCATGAGGAACTACAACAGCCGCAAGCGCGTGCTGGTCACCGGCGGTGCCGGCTTCCTCGGCTCGCACCTCATTGATCGCCTGCTCGAACGTGGCGACGAAGTGGTCTGCGCCGACAACCTGTTCACCGGCAGCAAACGCAACATCGAACATCTGCACGGCAACCCGCGCTTCGAGTTCATCCGTCACGACGTCACCTTCCCGCTGTTCATCGAAGTTGACGAGATCTACAACCTGGCCTGCCCAGCGTCGCCGATTCACTACCAGCACGACCCGGTGCAGACCACCAAGACCTCGGTGCACGGCGCCATCAACATGCTCGGTCTGGCCAAGCGCTTGCGGGCGCGGATCTTCCAGGCCTCGACCAGCGAGGTCTATGGCGATCCCAGCGTGCATCCGCAGACCGAAGGCTACTGGGGCAACGTCAATCCGATTGGCATTCGCTCCTGCTACGACGAAGGCAAGCGCTGCGCCGAGACCCTCTTCTTCGACTATCACCGCCAGCACGACCTCGACATCAAGGTGGCGCGCATCTTCAACACCTACGGCCCGCGCATGCACCCCAACGACGGCCGCGTGGTGTCCAACTTCATCGTGCAGGCGCTCAAGAACGA
>JBBRBN010000110.1:0-9818 GCA_038205755.1 Lysobacterales bacterium
GTTGAATCTTGAAGCCGACGCCGCCGCCCAGCTGTACAAACTAAAAATTGTTCAGATCTCTATGCCCAGCTTTCACCCACACACACACCGTACTGAACAAACTTTCGGTCGACTAAAGGGTCTCGGCGTGCCCTTCAACATCGCCAGCTACGCGCTGCTGACGCACATGCTGGCCCAACAGTGCGATCTCGAGCTCGGCGACTTCATCTGGAACGGCGGCGACTGCCACATCTACAGCAACCACTTCGAGCAGGTGACGCTGCAACTGACGCGCGAGCCCCGCGCCTGGCCGCAGCTGGTGCTGAAGCGGCGGCCCGACAGCCTGTTCGGCTACGACTACGAGGACTTCGAAGTCACCGGCTACGACCCCCACCCCGCCATCAAGGCCCCGGTGGCCGTCTGATCAATCGCCCGTGACCCTCGACCGCCGCACCCTGCTGGGCCTGGCCGCACTGACGCTGATGTGGGGCGTCAACTGGCCGATGATGAAGTTCTCGCTGCGCGAGATCACGCCGCTGTGGTTTCGCGCCGTGACCATGGCCGGCGGTGCGGCAGGGCTGTGGATGTTCTTCCACTGGCGCGGGGTGGACATGCGGCTGCCGCGCAGCGAATGGGGCCGGGTGGCCTGGCTGGCGGGCCCCAACATCATCGGCTGGCACCTGTTCTCGATCCTGGGCCTGCAGGAACTGGCCTCGGGCCGTGCCGCCATCCTGGGCTTCACGATGCCGGTGTGGACGGTGGGCATCGCCCTGCTGCTGGCGCACGACCGCATGACACCGCGGGTGGCGCTGTCGGTGGTGGCGGCAGTGGCGGCGGTGGCGCTGCTGTCGATGCAGGAGCTGTCGGCCCTGGCCGGGCGCCCGCTGGGCGTGATGTGGATGCAACTGGCCGCCGCCAGCTGGGCCCTGGGCACGCTATGGATGCGGCGCACGGCCACGCCGCTGCCGACCGAGACCGTGACGACCTGGATGCTGCTGATGGGCGCCGCCTTCTTCCTGGTTGCGGCCACGCTGCTGGAGCCGCTGCCGGCCTGGCGGACATTCAGTGCCGGCATGTGGGTCAGCCTGGCTTACGGCGTGCTGCTGAACTACGGCTACGCGCAGGTGCTGTGGTTCGGCCTGGCGCGGCGGCTGCCGCCATCGGCGAGTGCCTTCTCCATCATGGCCGTGCCCCTGGTGGGCACGCTCAGCGCCACGCTGATCGTCGGCGAGGTGCCGCAGCCCGCAGACTGGGTGGCGGCGCTGTGCATCATGGTGGCCATCGCCAGCGCGCTGCTGCCGCGGCGCACCGGCGCCTGAACCCATGTCCGCACCACCCGAGCCCACCCGCATCGTGCTGATCGCCGCCGTGGCCCGCAACGGCGTCATCGGCCGCGACAACGCCCTGCTGTGGCACCTGCCCGAAGACCTGGCGCACTTCCGCCGCCACACCGCCGGGCACGCGGTGGTGATGGGTCGGCGCACCTGGGACTCGCTGCCGCCGCGCTTTCGGCCACTGCCGGGGCGGCGCAACATCGTCGTCACTCGCAACCCGCAGTGGCAGGCCGATGGCGCCGAGCGCGCTGCCTCACCCGAAGCTGCAAGAGCCCTGCTTTCAGGCACGCCGCTGGCCTTCGTCATCGGCGGCGCCGCGCTGTATGCCGCCACGCTGCCCTGGGCCGACGGGTTGCTGCTGACCGAGATCGACCGCGACTTCGAGGGCGACACGCACTTCCCGGCCTGGGACCGCGCCGATTTCGTCGAAGTCGCACGCGAGCCACACCGCGCCGCAGCGTCGAAAGACTTCGGCTTCGACTTCACCACTTACCGTCGCACGACGCGCTGACGGTGACGCCCTCTCAGGCGGGCTGCTTGACGGAGCGGTCGGCGGAGCGGTCGGCGGTGCAGTCGGCGGTGCGGTCCAGAGTGTGGTCGGCGGGCTGCAAGAGCGAGCGGTCGGCTGCATCGCCGACAGTCGGCCCGGCCACGCCACCACGGCTGGCCGCCCAGGCCTGCAGTCCCTGCGCCGGCATCGGGCGCCCGTACAGGTAGCCCTGCAGCAGGTCGCAGCCTGCCTGGCGCAGTAGCGCGGCGGCGGCCTCGGTCTCCACGCCCTCGGCCACGACTTGCTTGCCCAGGGTGTGGCCCAGGCCGATGACGGCCATCGTGATCTCGCGGTTGGCCGGGTCGTCGAACATGGTGGCCACGAAGCGGCGGTCGATCTTCAGCCAGTCGATCGGCAGCTTGCTCAGGTAGGCCAGGCTCGAGTGTCCGGTGCCGAAGTCGTCGATCGCCAGCAGCACCCCCAGCGCGCGCAAGGCGTGCAGCGTGCGCAGGTTGCGGTCGAAGTCGTCCATCAGCATCGACTCGGTCAACTCCAGTTGCAAGGTGCCGCGCGACAGTCGGTGGCGGTCCAGGCTGGCGCGCACCGTCTCGACCAGCCCCGGATCGGCCAACTGGCGCGCCGACAGATTGACCGCCACGCCCAGACCCGAAAGACCCGGAAGGCCAGGAAGCGCCTGATGCTGCCAGGCTGCTGCCTGGGCGCAGGCCTGCTCGATGACCCAGGCGCCGATCGGCACGATCAGCCCGGTCTCCTCGGCCACGGGCACGAACTTCGCTGGCGGCACCGCGCCCAGCGTCGGGTGGGTCCAGCGCAGCAGCGCTTCGACACTCGCCAATTGACCGTCTGCCGCATGCACCAGCGGCTGGTAGTGCAGCTCCATCTGGCCCAGCTCCAGCGCGGCGCGCAGGTGGCGCTCGAGCTGCAAGCGGGTCTGCGTGCGTTCGTTCATCTCGACGGTGAAGAACTGCACGCCGTCCTTGCCGTTCTCCTTGGCCGCGTACATGGCCGTGTCGGCGTGACGCATCAGCTCGTCGATGTCGGTGGCGTCGTCGGGGTAGATGGCGATGCCGACACTGCCGGAGACATGCAGCTCGGCGCCGCTCACCGCATGCGGTCGGCGCACCAGCGGCACCAGGCGCTGCTCGGCGATGTGCGCCACCTCCTGCACGCTGTCCACGCCGTTGAGCACGACGACGAACTCGTCGCCTCCCAGTCGGCTGACGGTATCGCCGGCGCGCACGGCCTCGGTCAGCCGCCGCGCCACCGAGCGCAGCAGTTCGTCGCCGATGTGGTGGCCCAGCGAGTCGTTGATGTCCTTGAAACGGTCGAGGTCGATGAACATCACCGCCACCTTCTGTCCGCTGCGCTGCGCCTGTTGCATCGCCAGGCGCAGGCGTTCGGCCGCCAGCGACCGGTTCGGCAGTTCGGTCAGCACGTCGTGCTCTGCCAAAAAGCGGATGCGTTGCTCGCTCTTCTTGCGGTCGCTGATATCGATCGAGGTCACGATGTAGTGCGACGGCTCGCCCGACGTCTGGCCGGTCGCCAGCTGCCCAGGCGCCTGCCGCACGCTGCTGACCATCAGCCAGGCCGGGTACTCGCTGCCATTGCGGCGGCGCACGATCAGTTCGCCCTGCCAGGTGCCGCGCGCGGCGGCCACCTGCCACAGCCCCGCCGGCGCGGTGGGAAGCAGCATCGCCGGCGTCTCGCCGACGACCTCCTGCAGCTCGTAGCCCGTCTGGCGCGACAAGGCCTGGTTGGACGTCAGCACGCGCTGCTCGGCGTCGACGATCAGGATGCCCTCGTTGCTGGCCTCGAAGACCTTGGCCCAGAGCTCCAGCCGCCGCTCCATCTGCTTCTGGTGGTTGATGGGTGCAAAAGCGGTCAGCACGGCATCCTGGCCCTGATAGCGCACCTGCCGCGCCGACAGCAGTGCCCAGGCCGGTTCGGCACCGGCGCGCCAGCGCACCTCGAACTCTTCCACCGCGCCGCGGTCGGCCAGTTGCTGGAAGAAGCGCGCACGCACGCCGGGCTCCAGCCCGCGCAGCCAGGGGTCGCTGCGCTGACCGGCCAGCCAGGCCTCGGCCGGGGGATTGGCATGCAAGACCTCGTGCCCGGGGATGGCAGTCACGATCAGCGGGATCGGCGTGGCCTCGACCAGGTCGCGCTGGGCCTCGGCGGCGCGGGCACTCGCCGCCAGCTCCTTCTGCACTTCGCGCTCGCGGTCCAGCTGCGCCAGCATGCTGTTGAAGCCGGTGACGAGACGGCCGATCTCGTCTTGGCTGCCCCACTCGGCGCGCAACTGGTGGTTGCCGGTGCGACGCACCTCGTCGGCGACGGTCGCAAGACGGCGCAGCGGCCCGGCGATCTGGCTGGCGACGAAGGCGACCGTGCCCAGGAGCGCCAGCAGCAGCAGCAGGGCTGTGCCCAGGTGCAGGCCCATGCGGGCGTACAGGCTGTCGATGCGCGCGGCCAGCAGCGCGTCCAGCGCCGTGCCGGCGTCGCGCCACGACCGGCGCAGCGCCTGCAGCGCGGCGGCCTCGGCCTGCTGTACCGCGGCCACAGCCGCCGGCGTGGCGCCCGCCTCGACCAGGGCGCGGGCGCGCTGACGGAAGACTTCGATCGCCTCGCGCAGCTGCTGTTGCGCCGGGTCCAGCGCCCGCTGCAGCGGGGCGCCGCCGGCGGCATGGGCCTCGGCATGGTCGGCCTCGATGCCCTTGAGCGTGGCATCGAGCTGGCCTTCCAGGAACAGGTACTGGGTGCGTGCGTCGGCGGCGGCAAGCCCCGCGGGCTGCTGCGCTTGAAGCTGGCGGCCGACGCCGTGCACCACCGCCAGCAACTCGGGGTAGCGCAGCACGATCAGCGACATCGTGTAATAGCTGTCGAGGTCCGGGTCGAGGATGAGGTTGGACTGGTTGCCCACGCGGGTCAGCAGTGCGCGTGCCGCGTCGATGGCAGGGCGGACCGCATCCTGCGGCGCCGACGCGCCGTCCAGCGCGCGCCAGTGGGCAGCCAGCGCCGCGTTCAGGGCCTCGCTTTGCATGCCGCGGCCATGTGCGACCTCGGTCGCGGCCAATGCGTCGGCGTGCGCAGCCATGCTGGGGGCCGGCGGCGGCGCCACGGGCAGCAAGGCGGTGTCGATCAGGCCCTCGCGCACGGCGGCGATGTAGGCGTTGCCGGCCACTTCCTTGGCCGCAAAGTCGATGGCGATGAACTTTTCGTTGATCAGGATGCCGCTGACGAAGATCACCGCCGTCAGGTCCAGCAGGTAGATCAGCATCAGCTTGCGGCCGACACTGAGCCGTCCCAGCAGGCTGCCGGCCGACTTCGAGATCTGGGCGATGGAGACGCGCGAAAGCATGGGGGTCCTCACCCCGGCGTCGGGCCAGGGCGTCACCGGCTTTACGGCATTGCCCGCGCGAACTTGAACTGGGTGCTGCAACCCACCACGGCCGCTGTCGGCTGCAGCCAGGCGCTCAGCGCCTGGGCTTCCAGCGGCCGGCTGAACAGGTAGCCCTGGCCCTTGTCGCACCCGAGCTGACGCACCAGCGCGGCCTGGGCATCGGTCTCGACGCCTTCGACGACCGTGTTCATGCCCAGGCTCCTGGCCACCATCACCGTGGCCTGCACCAGCACGCGGTGGTGCAGGCTGGTGTCGACCTGTGAAGTGAACGAGCGGTCGATCTTCACCACGTCGACAGGCAACTGGTGCAGGCTGGCCAGTGACGAGTAGCCGGTGCCGAAATCGTCAAGCGCCAGCGACACGCCGAGCCCCTTCAACTGCTGCAGCACGCCCTGCACCGCGGCGTCCTGCGCAGCCATGCTTTCGGTGACTTCGAGCTGCAGGCACTGCGGCGGCAGCCCGCTGTCGGCCAGCAGCGCCTGCACCGAGGCCACGAAATCAGGCTGTTGCAGCTGCGCGCGCGACAGGTTGACGGCTGTCCAGCGAGGGGCCAGCGAGCCGAGTTCTTCGCGCCACCGCTGTTGCTGGCGCACGGCGGTGGCGAGCACGAAATCGCCGAGCGCGCCGATCAGCCCGCATTCCTCGGCCACGCCGATGAATTCCAGCGGCGGCACGATGCCGCGCTGCGGATGGCGCCAGCGCACCAGCGCCTCCACGCCCACGCAGCCGCCGCCGCCGAGGCCGCCGCGTTCGGCCGCAGCGCCTTGCAGCGCGATGATCGGCTGGTAGACCACGAAGAGTTGAGCTTCGGCCAGCGCCTGGCGCAGTTCGATCTCGGTGCGACCGCGCTGCATCGCGCGCTCGCGCATCACCGGCTCGAAGGCGACGAAGCGGCCGCCGCCCTGGCGCTTGGCCTCGACCATCGCGATGCTGGCGTCGCGCATCATGGCGTCGGCGTCGCCTTCGGCACCATCGCCGAGCAGCAAGCCGCCGCTGACGCTGCAGGTCACGGCATGGCCCGCCACGTGGCAGGGCCCGCCGAGCACGTCGATCACGCGCTGGCTGATCGCCAGCGCTTCCTCGCTGTTGGCCAGGGACCTGAGCAGCACCACGAACTCGTCGCCACCCACCCGTGCCGCCATCGACTCACCGGCGCGCAGCACGCCGAGAAGCCGCGCCGCCAGCACGCCGAGCAGGCCGTCGCCGACGACAGTGCCGAACAGGTCGTTGACATGCTTGAAGCGATCGCAGTTGAGGAACAACACCGCAAATCGCGATCCCAGGTCTCGCTCACGCCGCAGCAGCGCATTGGCAATCGTCGAGCTCAGCGCCGCCCGGTTGGGCATCTGGGTCAGCGCATCGACCAGCGCGGCATCGCGCAGGCGCCGGTCGAGCTGCTTCTGCTCCTGCCGCAGCTGCTCGCTGATGTCGTTGAGCACCGCCGTCAGGCTGGCGCCGTCGCGTCTGACGATGCTGATCGACAGCGTCTTGGCGATCTCAGTGTTGACACCTGGTGACGTGAAGCGCAGCCCGTCGCAGATGACGTCGCCTTCACGCTGCGCAGCCTGCGCCAGGCCCCGAAGTGTCGGCGCCACGCCTTCAAGCACGTCGAACAGGTTGTCCAGCGCGCCGTCGCTGGACAGCGGCATCAGCAGCTGCGCCGAGGTCGGATTGATCATCTCGACCTCGCCGTCGAGGGTCGTCTGCACCAGGCCGATGGGCGCCTGGTACAGGAACTGGATCAGGGCCTCATAGGCCGCTTCGGAAACGCTGCCCGACATGGCGCTCAGCCCGGCTCGGCAAGCAGCATCGCCGGCCCGTGGACGCGATTGCGGCCGCTGTGCTTGGCCGCGTACAGGGCTTCGTCGGCGCGCTTGAGCAGCGCGTCGACGCTGGCGGTGGCTTCATCCATGGTCGCGACGCCAATGCTCAGCGTGCAGCGCACCGGGCCGGCGTCAGTCGGTGTCGGCTGCGCTTCGAGCGCGGCACACAGGCGTTCGGCCGCGCCTTGCGCGCTCGCCAGATCGGACCCGGGCAGCAGCACGGCGAACTCGTCGCCGCCGATGCGCGCCACCATGTCGATCTGTCGGAAGGTGGCGCCCATCAGTCGGGCGATGTGGCGCAGCACCGCGTCGCCGACCGGGTGCCCATGGCTGTCGTTGATCGTCTTGAAGTGGTCGACATCGATCATCAGCAGCGAGAGCGGGCGCGGCATGCGCCGCCAGCGGCGCAATTCGTTTTCGCCGGATTCGAAGAAGGCACGGCGGTTGTCGATGCCGGTCAGGTGGTCGCAGACCGCGGCGCGGCGCGCGGCTTCTGCAGCATCACGCTGACCGGACATGTCGCGCACGATCAGGCAATAGCCGGTCTCGGCTGCATCGGCATCGGCAGCGAAGGCCGCGGCGAGCGGGTTGTCACGGGCCAGCGCGCGCTGCGGGGCGATCATCGCGCTGCCCCAGAAACGCGTGCCTTCGGCGCGCTGGCGCCAGCCGTCGTCCAGGCTCCAGCCGCTGTGCTCGGCCTCATGCAGGCGGTCGAGCACACGCTCGGGCGTGATCGCGTCCTCGGGGTAGAAAATCGCCAGCGAGCGGCCGACCACGTCCGGGCCATGGCCGGTGACGCGGCCGATGCTCTCGTTCCACTCGGTGACGCAGCCGTGGGCGTCGAGATTGATCAGCGCGTAGTCCGCCACGCCGGTCAGGATCGCTGCCAGCCACGCCTCCTGGTGGCGCAGCAGGCGTTCGCGCTGGGCCTGCCAGGTGACGTCCTGCAGCATCGCCATGATGCGGCTGTCGTCGAGCTTGATCAGGCTGAACGAGAACAGGCGCCGCTCGCCCTTCGCGCCGCCTGGGGCTGGCAGGTGCAAGCCGTCGCAGACCATGCCTTGCGACGCGGCGAAGCTATCCAGGCGCGAGCGCAGGTCGGGGGCGATGTCCTGGAGCGCGGTGAACAGGTTCGACAGGCAACCGTCGCGGGACAGCGGCATCATCAGTTGCGCGGCGACCGGGTTCATCATCGCGATCTCGCCGTCGCTGCGCGCCTGGATCAGCCCGGCCGGGGCCATGTACACGAACTGCAGCAGCGCCTCGTGCTCCTGCGCCAGGTCGTCCTCGGGATCGATGTCCATCAGAGCTTGCGATTGACGAGCACGAACCGGCGCTCGGCGAGCGGGGCGGCCAGCAGGCGCAGTTGCACCTTCGCCGGCCGCATGCGCAGCGTGAGCACGTAGTCCAGCGTCAGGTCCAGTGCCTGCCCGGCGGCAGCGGCGTCCTCGAAACGCTGCGCGACCATGAAGTTGTTCATGCAGGGGGCGACCACTGTGAACAGCGGGTGGCCGAGGACGCGTTCCTTCGACAGACCGGCCAGTTTTGCTTCGAGGGCGTTGTAGTCGCACACCACGGTGTCAGCGCCGATGCCGATGACGCCAAAGTCCAGTGTGTCGAGTTCGGATGCGTCCAGAGCCAGCAGCGGGTCGAAGATCTCGGGCTGCGAAAATTCCAGTGCCAGGTGAGTGTTCATGCGAAGTCCTTTGTGGGCAGCGCATACCTCCCGCGGCGCGCTGCCTTCCGGGACTGACATCGGCAAGCCCGGACGACACTTGAGCGGCCCGTCATCGACGCTGCGATGACCCGTGACACAGGCCACGCCCAAGCGCTTCAAGCTCAGTCTGCTGACCGACTAGAGCTTCGATACCCTGAACTGCCAGGTGAGCTTCGTACCCGCCGACAGCGACTGGCAGACACTCCGCCTCCCGATTTCAGGCTTCCGTCCGACCTTCCGAGGTAGAGAGGTTGCAGGCGCACCGAAGCTCGACCCCACCCGCACCCTCCGCATGCCACCGTCAACTTGGTGATGATTGCCGGCGACGCCGGCCTGGCCGCGTTGGCCGAGGACTGACCAAGTCGTCGCCATTCGTCGTGCAGGAAATCGGTTGCGGCCAGTTGATGCAAGACAGCCGATCAGCGCGAGGCTCTCCTCGTCGCGGCAGAGCGGTTGGGGCGTCCGCTGCACTTGCTCGAGCACGCGCTGAAGGCCCCTTGTAGGATGCCGACAACGGGTTGCGGCCCATCGGCGTCGGCCGCGTTCGCAGAAGAAACTTTTGAGGGGATGCGTGAGGGTACCGACCAGAACGCAAAAACTTCAATAAAAGCAATGACTTGGGCCTGATTTGAAACTCGCCACCTGGAACGTCAACTCTCTCGCGGTGCGTCTGCCCCAGTTGCTGGATTGGCTGGCCGCGCAGCCCGCCGACGCGCCGGTGGACGCCATCGTGCTGCAGGAAACCAAGCTCACGGACGACAAGTTTCCGCAGGCACAGATCGAGGCTGCCGGCTACGCGGTCAGCTTCCACGGTCAGAAGACCTACAACGGCGTGGCCCTGCTCAGCCGCGGTATGCCCGCAACCGATGTGGTGCGCAACATTCCGGGCTTCGACGACGCGCAGGCGCGTGTCATCGCGGGCACGGTGCCCAGCGCCGCTGGGCCGGTGCGTGTGATCGGCGGCTACTTCCCCAACGGTCAGGCGCCGGACAGCGACAAGTTCGTCTACAAGATGCGCTGGCAGGACGCGCTGCACGACTGGGTACGGTCCGAA
>JBBRBN010000111.1:0-9468 GCA_038205755.1 Lysobacterales bacterium
TTTCACTACCAGCGGACTTACCCGGATCGGCGACTACGTGAGCAGGCTGCGCGACTTCATCGAGCAGCCCACCGCACTGGCCGACGGCGCATTTGCATTCAGTGATCGCGCCGGTGGCAACCTCAGCCGCCCCTACTATCCTGACGGCATAGTCAGCCAGCAGTCAGGCCCTCTCAGTCGACCCTTTGATCAGTGGAGTCCGTTCCACGACGGCATCCAGCTCGATCTGGTCTATAACGCGCTGGCCCAGCACGCGGCGATCTACCTCAACCAGACCCCGGTCAACGGTGTCCAGCTGCCGCTGACGCTGGATGGCCAACCGTTCGTGCCGGCGCCCTCGCCCTCCAATCCATTGCCTGTCACCGACCCGGTTCCGGGCAGCTGCGGCGGTGCGGACCTGCTTGCGGCTGGCAACATGCGCCTCGCCAATGGCACCCAGATCTTTCCCGGCAGCATGCCGATCTACCGTGGCGAGCAGCTGGTCGGTGCAATCGGCGTATCCGGCGACGGTGTCGACCAGGACGACATGATCTCCTTTCTTGGCGTGCACAACGCCGGCCAGCGACTGAATTCCGGCATCGGAAATGCGCCGCCGGCACGCCGCGCCGATCAGCTGGTGGTGCGCGGTGCACGCCTGCGCTATGTGCAGTGCCCGCAGGCGCCGTTCATCGGCTCGGATCAGCAAAATGTCTGCGGAGGCAAGTGAGATGCGCACGCTCGACTCACCCCGCCTGATGGCCAGCTCCCTGACGCTTGCGCTGGCCGCTCTGGCCGCGCCAGCACCGACCTCCGCCGCGGCGCCAACCTGGCTCGAGTGGACCGGCATCATCCCGGCCGTGTCCTACGATCCCGCCCTGGCAACCGTGCCGCGCCGGCGCCCCGGACACCCCGTCACCGAGATCACTGAGCGTCCGCTGCAGAATCCTGGCGCAGTCAACCCAGCCCCGGTCGACGCGGTTGGGGAGTTCGTCCCGCTGCCGGATCGCTGGCGGATCATGGAAGCGCTGGGCTTCAAATTTCCCTGGTACGACCCCTACAACCAGAACATCTGGAAGGGCGACAAGCCGATGAAGATCCCGTTCCTGAAAGGGGACGATTGGTTCTTCAGCCTGCTTGGCATCTCCGACACCATCATCGAACCGCGCTCGATACCGACGCCGGTGGGCCCGCAGGCCAGCGCCGATCCAGGCGCCAACGACATCTTTTCCGGCATCGACCAGACCATTTTCGCGCAGACATTTCTGGCCGGCATCATCCTGTTCCAGGGCGACACCATCTTCAAGCCGCCCGCGCACGAATTCCGCCTCACTCTTGGTCTGCAGTACAACCGGGTCGAGACCGACGACGTCCGCGCCCTTCTGATCGACCCACGACGCGGCAAAATCCGCGAAGACAACTTCGTCGCCGTGCAGGAGCTGTTCTACGACAAGCACCTGCGCGACGTCTCGGATCGCTACGACTTTGATTCGTTGCGCATCGGTATCCAGCCCTTCTCGACCGACTTCCGCGGCTTTCTGTTCCAGGACCTGCAGTTCGGCGTTCGGCTGTTTGGCAACCGCGAGAACAACTTCTGGCAGTACAACTTCGCATGGTTCCGGCGGCTGGAGAAGGACACCAACTCTGGCCTGAACGATGTTGCAGAGGGTTTCCGCGACGACGATGTGTTTGTCGCCAATGTCTACCGGCAGGACTGGCCGGTGCTCGGCTTTACGTCCCAGGCGACTGTCGTCCACAACCGCAATCGCGACACCGACTTTTTCTTCGACGGCAACGGGTTTCTCTCGCGGCCGGCCTCGCTCGGCACCGAGGAGCCGCGTGAATATGACGTCACTTATATTGGATACAACGGAGATGGCCACTTCGGTCGAATCAACCTGACCGTTTCCGGCTATGCGGCGGTGGGTGACAACACCGCCCTGTTCACCGGCCGTAACAACCGCATCGAGGCAGGTTTTTTTGCCGCCGAAGCGGGCGTTGACTTCGACTGGATCCGCACCCGCCTGTCAGTGGCCTGGGCCTCGGGTGACGATGAGCCGTTCGACAACAAGTCCAATGGCTATGACGCGATCTTCGAGAATCCGATTTTTGCCGGCTCCGACACCAGCTACTGGATTCGCCAGAACATGCCGCTGATTGGCGGCGGCGGCGTGGCGTTGACCGGCCGCAACTCGATGATTCCCACGCTGCGCTCATCGAAAGAGCTCGGGCAAAGCAGCTTTGACGGCCCTGGACTGCGCCTGCTGGGGCTGGGCGCGGACTTCGACCTGACGCCCGAGTCGCGCGTTTCAGTCAACCTCAACCAGCTTTGGTTCGATGAGACCGCATCGCTTGAACTGGCGCGTAACCAGGCGCCCATCGGCCGCAGCATAGGTACCGACGCATCGGTTTCCTGGATCTGGCGGCCGTTCATGACCCAGAACGCGATCCTGCGTCTATCCGCCGCCGGGCTGTTTCCAGGCTCTGGCACCGAAGCGCTGTACGGCAGCGACGACACGTATTACAGCGTGCTCGGCAACATCGTCCTGACCTTCTGAGCCTGCCATGTACCGACTTGCCATGAATCGACACATCATCCTGTTCGCCGCACTGGTCGGATTTGCAGCCAGCCTTGCACCCGGGCTTGCGATGGCCGCCGAAGCCAAGCCGGTAGCGCGCGACTACACCACCCACGCGCCGGCGCCACGCCATCAGACCCAAGCCGCTGCCGATGCCAAGAGCGAAGGTTGCGTCAGCTGCCACACCGATTCCGACGCCAAATCCATGCATCGCAGCCCGGCAGTCGTGCTGGGTTGCACCGACTGCCACGGCGGCGATCCGCAGGTCCAGTCACCCACGCCCGGCAAGCACTACGAGCGCACGCCGCTGGGTCCGGTCAATCCGCTGGAGGCCACCGAGTATCACGCCGGTCACGCACGCCAGGTTGATGTGCCCTACAGCCCTGACTACATGGGCGCGATGGAACAGGCCCACGTGCTGCCGCGCTTTCCGGACAACTGGTACTACCCGGCCAGCCGCATGCCGGAAGGCAACCGGGCCATGCTCAACAAAGAGGCGCCAGAGTTCATCCGCTTCATCAACCCCGGTGATCTGCGGATCGCCGATGAGGCCTGCGGCGCCTGCCATCAGCAGATCGTGAGCGCCACCAAGACCAGTCTGATGGCAACCAGCGCGATGCTCTGGGGCGGCGCGTCTTACAACAACGGAATTCTGCCCTACAAGCGCTACATACTGGGCGAATACTACGACCGCAACAGCGAATGGGGCGTGTTGAAGAATCCGGTCGAAGTCACGCCGGAAATGGCCAAGCGCAACGTTATTCCGGTACTGTACCCGCTGCCGGCGTGGGAAGTCGTTCCACCAGGCGACAACTTTCGCGTGTTCGAGCGCGGCGGACGCAACATCAACACCACCTTCCCCGAAACCGGGTTGCCCAATTCGCTGGGCCAGATCCAGCGGCTTGAAGAGCCAGGTCGACCGGATATCCGTCAGTCCAGCCGCGGCCCCGGTACTGGCTCGCGGGTGGCGATACCGGTGTTGAATATCCACAAGTCGCGACTCAACGATCCGCACCTGTGGTTCAACGGCACCAATGAAAACCCCGGTGACTTCCGCGCGTCCGGTTGCACCGCGTGCCACGTGATCTACGCCAATGATCGTGATCCACGGCACTCGTCGATCTACGCCAAGTACGGCAACGAAGGCTTCACCCAGCAGGCCGATCCGACGATCCCGCGCGGGGAACCAGGTCATCCGCTCAAGCACGAATTCACCCGCGCCATTCCGTCCAGTCAATGCATGGTCTGCCACATGCACCAGCCGAACATGTTCATCAACTCCATGCTCGGCTACACCATGTGGGACTATGAGCCCGACGCACCGACCATGTTCCCGGCCGAAGAGCGCAGGCCCACCGACTCGCAGATCCGCGCAATCAACGAGCGCAATCCGGAAGAGGCAGCGATTCGCGGCAACTGGGCGGATCCTGCATTTCTGCAAAAAGTCGCCGAGAACAACAGCAAGCTCGACGCCACCCAGTTCGCCGACTACCACGGCCATGGCTGGAACTTCCGCGCCGTATTCAAGCGTGATCGCAAGGGCCACCTGCTCGATGAGGCCGGCGAGATCGTCTCCAACGACGACCCGGAGAAATTCCAGAAGGCGGTCCACATGTCCTCGATCCACGTCGATCTGGGCATGCAGTGCGTCGACTGCCACTTCCAGCAGGACGGCCACTCCAATGGCCATATCGTTGGCGAGGTCGCCGCCGGTGTGGAAATCATGTGTCAGGACTGCCATGGCACCGTGGATGAATACCCGACGCTGCGGACCTCAGGTCCAATGGCCTCGGAGGCCGGACGCAATCTTGAGCTCATCCGCAACCCCGATGGCAAGCGCCGCTTTGAATGGGTTGCACCAGGCAAGCTGATCCAGCGGTCTGCTCTCGTGCCTGACCTCGAATGGGAAATGAGCCTGGTCAAGGACACCTCGATCGAGGGCTCCGGCGCTTACAACGCCAAGGCCGACCGCGCGCATTCCATGTCCCGAAACACGGCGACGCTGGAGTTTGGCGCACAGGTTCCGAAGGAAGATCGCGCGCATGGCGAAGACACCATGCTGTGCTACACCTGCCACACGTCCTGGACCACCAGTTGTGGTGGCTGCCATCTTCCGATCCAGGCCAACTTCAAGACCGAGCTCCACCACTACGAAGGCGGCGAGACGCGCAACTACGCGACCTACAATCCGCAGGTGGCGCGTGACGATATCTTCCAGCTCGGTCGGCACGGCGAGGTCAAGGATTACAAGATCGCTCCGGTGCGATCAAGCTCGGCGCTGGTGCTGTCGTCAACCAACTCCAGTCGCGAGCGCATCTACATTCAGCAGCCACCCATATCTGCGGCAGGATTCAGCTCGCAGGCCTTTGCCCCGCACTACGCGCACACCGAGCGGCGCGAAGAAACCAAGCAGTGCACCGATTGCCACCTCTCGGCGGAAAACGACAACAACGCGATCATGGCGCAGCTTCTGCTGCACGGCACCAAGTTCGTCGACTTCCTTGGCTTTGTGGCTTGGGTGGGTGGAGATGGTGAGATCAGCGCCATCCCGGTAACAGAATGGGATGAACCGCAGGCCGTGGTCGGCTCCTATTTGCATCGTTACGCGTATCCGGCGCGCTACGCCGAGCACGAGTCGCGTGAGCGGGTGCTGCCTGAGGGTTTCAGCCATCGCGCCGGCGAAGCCAGCTGCATCCAGCATCGGGGTGAGTATCTGTTTGTCTCCGAGGGCGCCAAGGGCACCCGCGTGTACGACATGTCCAGCGCCACCAACAAGGGCTACTCGCTGCGCTTTGTGACCGCACCGTTCTCCAAGCTTGGACACGACACCCACGTCAAGAGCCCCAACGCCACCTGCGTCGCCCTGCCAACCAATCAGCCGATTGCGCCCGAGCGCAACCAGGGCGAGCTGATGCGCGACATCAACCTGGAGCAACCCTTCCATCCGATCTACAACTACGCCTACATCAGCGACGCGGAGGAAGGCCTGATCCTGACCGACGTGAACACGCTGGTGGACTCCGAGCCGCGCAACAACTTCCTCGAGCGCGCGCTGACCTGGAATGAGGGCGGCGTTCTGACCGGCGTGCGACATCTGCATGTGGCCGGCACCTGGTTCTATGCAGCCACGCCACGTGGCGTGGTGGTGCTCGACATGAATGAGCCGCTCAAGCCGCGCTATGTCACCACTATCGATCTGCCGGATGCTCGGGCCGCCCAGGTTCAGTTCCGCTACCTGTTTGTCACCACTGGCCGCGGACTGCAGACGGTTGACATCACGCTGCCGGACCAGCCGCGGGTCGTCACCGGCGCGCTGGTGACGCTTGCCAACGCGCAGAAACTGCATGTTGCTCGTGCTTATGCCTACGTTGCCAACGGCACCGAAGGCGTCGCGATTATCGACGTGACGCGTCCGGAGCAACCGGCGCTGTACCAGATGTTCAACGGCGGCGGTGCGATCAGCGATGCGCGGGATGTGGTGGTTGCCTCCACCAATGCCTCGCCGTTCCTGTACGTGGCCGATGGCGCCGGCGGCCTGAAGGTAGTGCAGCTGACGGCACCGGATACGCAGCCCAACTTCTATGGGTACGCCGCCGAGCCCAAACCACAGCTGGTGGCAAGCTATCCCACCAAGCGCGCTGCACTCTCGCTCAGTCGCGGTCTGGAGCGTGATCGCGCGGTCGACGAAACGGGTCATCAGGTCGCGGTACTCGGCCGAATCGGATCGCGCCCCTTCAACGCAGCGGAGATGCGCAAGCTGTACCTTGATGGCGACGGCAAGCCCTGGTTTGTCAGCGACGCGGTAGAAGGCTCAAACGGCGTGAAATCCAAGCGTCTGCCGTTCAAACCAAACCGGGTCTGGCATCAGCAGCCGGAGAATCACGACGTCTTGGGCGAGTACGAAGCGCCGAGTTCGCCAACCGGCTCCTCAGAGCTGCCGGCTAACGCAGCGCCCAAGGGCACCCACCACCACTAGCAGCCCGGACGACCTACGTCCGACAGGCTGCTCGCCCTGATTGATTGCACCGCGCCCCAGTCCGATAGCCACCTTTCGGACTGGGGCCGATTCCGCGTCAACGCGTGGCACATCGCCGAACGCCCCCTTCTTGATGCCAACGGCTGGCCGGACATGGCGCGCGCGCGCGCGCGGAACGCTCTTGTCTGCGTGTGTGCTGGCACCGCTGCCGTGTGCGCCGCCGGCAGCGCCATCGAACTGCGCACGCTTCGTAATAGAGTTTGAAACGAACGTTTGAAATGTGACGTAGTTCATGTACCATACAGCCCGTACGCCGGCGCACGGGAGGGCACTGGTTGATAGTTGACGCCGCACCCGGACGGAGCCGGGCTGGGGTGTCGCGCATCGAACCTGGGGAGGTCCTCGTGCGATTTCTTTTTGCCGGCTTGCTGCTGGCCTGTTTTTCCTCACTTGCTGTTGCCAACACTGGCGTGGCATTCGTCCACGGCACCGGCAAGCAGACCGATGCCTACAACGACTACTGGCAGTCCGGCTTCATTGAATCGGTGCGTCAGGGCTTGCCCAATCGCGCCAACTACGTCGTCATCAACTGCGATTTCGAGCAATACATGTGGGACAGCCGCGCCGCCGGCTGCCTTGCCGGCCAGCTGAGCAGCTTCATCACCAGCCGCAACATCACCGACCTGGTGGTGCTGACCCATTCGAACGGCGGCAACGTGATGCGCTGGATCATGTCCAATCCAACCTGGGACAGCCGCTACCCGGCCATCATCCAGCGCATCCGCTGGGTCAATGCCCTGGCACCCTCCTCCGCCGGCACGCCGCTGGCCGACGCGGTGATGAACGGCAACCTGCTTGAGTCCACGCTGGGCTGGATCGCTGGCTACAAGTCGGATGCCGTGCGCATGCAGCAGCAAAGCTGGATGGCCAGTTACAACGCCAGCTGGCTGTACGGTACGTCGGGGCGGCCATCCCTGCCCAAGGGCTTCTGGAGCGTCGTCGGCAGTGACGTGCGCGTCGCCCTATGGAGCGGCAACGCCTACTGCGGCGGCTACCACCTGAATCTGGGTCTGGAGATTACCAAGGCCTGGCTGGACAGCTGCGCCGACGGCTTCCTCAACTGCAGCAGTCAGCGCGCCGCCGGTCGGGTGTGGTTCCAGGACACCCAATCGACGTCCGGTGGCTTCGTGCTGAATCACAACCAGAGCCGACGTCAATGCTTCAATCTCGACGTCATCCTGCGCAACGACCTGTGAGGACGACAACCATGCGTACTTCAATTTGTTTTGTCCTCATGCTGTTGGTCGGTGGTGCTGCGTTCGCCCAGCGCTCGAACCTGCTGCCCGCCGCCGCCGGCGATCTGATCCCGCCGAAGCTGTCGGCGGCAGCCAAACTCGCGGCGCTGCCGGATATTGAACGGGCACCCGTGAGCTTTGCCTGGGCGCTTGAACGCGGAGCCGTGGTCGAGCCAGCGCAGCCGTTCCGGGCCGAGAGTCGGGAGTTCTGGAGCGTGGTCGATGCCAGTGATCTGAAGGCCGGCCTGCTGATCGATACCACCGCGCCCGGCGCGCTGCTGCGGATCAGTCCGGCCGACGCCCGCAAATCGACCGGCCTGGGCATTGCGGGGCTAAGCGTTCGGAAGGCGGGTCAGCGGTTCGCATCGGAAGCAGCGTTTGTCGCCCGCGCAGACGCCGATCAGCTGAAGGCCGCCGGCGCCGACTTTGGCGAAGGCACGCTGGCAGTGCGTCTTGCTCCTGCGCTGGGAAGCGGTCGCTTCGAATTGGTGGCAGAGCAGGCAAGCGGCCGCTATCTGGTCCATGTGTTTGAGCCGGACAGCCAGTTCGCGCTGACGCTGGGCGCGGATCAGGTCAGCCTGCTGGCGGGCGGAACGCTGAGGGTCGAGGCCACCTTGCTTGAAGGCGCCGACAAGCGTTCGCTCGATTCGATAGGCGGCGAACTGACCTCACCGACCGGCGACAGCTATGAACTGCAGTTCAAGCCTGCCGCCAACGGCAGCTACGTCGCCCACGTGCAGGTGCCGGAGGCCGCGCAGACTGGCATTGGCCTGTGGGAAGTGCACACCTTTGCCGGCACCAAGCGGGGTGGCCTCGACGTCAACCGCGACGCGCGAACCGCGATCGGCGTCGGCCATGCCACCGCCAAGCTGGCCGGCAGTTATCGACTGCAGTCCTCCGATGGACTGCAGTTCACCCTGCCGGTAGAGATTGCAACTGCCGGCCGCTATGCGCTGCGCGGCACGCTGTTTGCCACCGGCCCGGATGGGCAGCTGACGCCAGTTGCGCAGTCCGAATCGGCGCAGTGGCTGGAGTCGTCCGGCGAACTTGTGCTGGGCTTTGGCAAGGCGCTGCTGCCGGCAGGCTATGGCGCGCCGTTCGAGCTGCGCGAGCTGCTGCTCAAGGATCAGGGCCGGCTGGCCGATCTGGAGCGGCGCGCGCTGGCGATCAAGGTCGCAGCGGGTTTCAGCAAGTAGCGCGGACCTGACCGGTCACGGCCCGGCCGCGGTCTCTGGGGCGCGGCCGGGCTCTTGGAGGGCGTCGCTCCTGCGACGCCGCTCCTGGCCTTCGATGCGCGACGCGCGGCCGTCCGGAGTCGCGCAAGCGTGTGCGCCTCCTGCCTTGAAGTTGCTGACTGCCCCACGGTCGATCTCCGCAGCGCCGGCTGATCGGGCAGAATCCGTCGATGGCTACGCCGCGCATCCTCACCCCCAGTCAATTCACCACCCTCGCCCGCTCGTTGCTCGAAGACAGCTTTCCGCTGGTCGAGATCGAGGGCGAGATCAGCAGCCTGTCGCGGCCGGCTTCGGGCCACCTGTATTTCAACCTGAAGGACCGCAACGCGCAGGTGCGCTGCGCGATGTTTCGTCCGAAGACCCAGTGGCTGCGCTTCAAGCCGGCTGACGGCGATCTGGTGGTCGCC
>JBBRBN010000112.1:0-9305 GCA_038205755.1 Lysobacterales bacterium
GACCGCTTCTACGGCACGCTGATGGCTTATGTGCACGAGCCCTACGCCAAGGACTTCCGCTTCACCAGCGCGCTGCCGTCGCAGTTGCTGAAGGCGCTGGCGCCAGCGATCCAGCCGCTGATCGACCGCGAGGCCTGCCCGGCGCCGGCACCGCAATGAGCCGCGTGGTGGCGCGCGGCCGGCTGACAATGCCGTCATGCAAGCTCTGCTGCAGACCATCGCCTCCTTGCCGCTGCCCACCGACGCCGGGCGCTTTTTCCACGGTCGCAGTGGCCTGCATCCGGGTTGTGAGCAGTGGGCGCTGGACGCCTTCGCGCCGGTCTGGCTGCTGACCAGTTTCCAGCCGGCCAGTGACGACGAGCTGGCAGCGCTGCACGCTGCGCTGGCCGCGCGTTGGCAGCAGATCGCGCCCGATCAGCCGCTGAACTGGGTCTACCAATGTCGCTTTGAGGGCCGCGCCAGCGCCCGGCTGATGGCCGGCGCGGTGCCCGATCCGCATCAGGTCAGCGAGCACGGCACGCACTTTCGTGTGCACCTGCAGAAGGGCCAGAACCACGGCCTGTTTCTCGACATGGCCGCGGGCCGGCGCTGGCTGCGCGCGCAGATGGCCGCCCGCCCGGGGCAGAAGCTGCTGAACCTGTTTGCCTATACCTGCGCGTTCTCGGTGGTGGCGCTGCAGGCCGGCGCGGCGCAGGTGGTCAATCTGGACATGAGCGCCAGCGCATTGGCCATCGGCCAGCAGAACCATCGCCTCAACGGCATCACCGCCGGTGCCAGCTTCCTGCCGCATGACCTGTTCAACAGCTGGGGCAAGCTGGGCCGCTCGGGGCCCTACGACCTGGTCATCGTCGACCCGCCCAGCTATCAAAAGGGCAGCTTTGTTGCCAGCAAGGACTACCCGCGGCTGATGCGCCGCCTGCCCAACCTGCTGAGACCCGGTGGCCAGGCGCTGCTGTGCTTGAACGCGCCCGAGCTGGGGCCGGGCTTCCTGCAGGACTCGATGTTGGCGCAGGCGCCGACGCTGCGCTTTGTCGAGCGCCTGGCCAACCCGCCGGCCTTTGCCGATGTCTCGGACCAGCGCTCGCTCAAGGTGCTGGTCTACCAGGCGCCAGGCTGAGGAAGCCGGCCCGGCATGATCTCGGCGGCCACCGGTGCGATGGCGCTGATGATGGTGATGGTGATGCGGCGGATCGGGCAAGCCGAGCCACACGATCATCTTCGCCGCCGACAACGCTAGTGCAACAAGTCGACACGCGTCGGCAGGAGAGTGCGCTTTACGCGGCCCAGGCCCGTCGCAGCGCCACCTGCTGCTCCGGATGGCCGTGCAGCGTATCGGACAAGCTGGTGAAGAAAGTCGCGCGCAGCGCTGCGCCGTCCGCCCCAACCTCGGCCCGGGCCAAGGCGGCATGCAGTTCCAGCGCTGCGACCGCATGCTCGGCCGGCCCGGCAAGCAAGGCCTGCGCCGCTGCCAGCGTTGCCGGCTCGACAGCACCGAGCCCGGCCTCGGCGGCGACGCGCAAAGCCATGCCGCGCATGCGCAGCTCGCCGTTCATGCCGAGCGCAGCGTCGACGGGCAGCAGCGCCAGCGCGGCCCGCGCGTCACCGCGCGCCAGTGCAACGCCGGCATGGGCCTGCGCATGGCGCATGCGCACCCGTTGTTCGACGATTTCCGGCACAGCACTGTCAAGATCGTGCAACGTCTGTGCTGCCGCGTCGACGTCGCCGAGCGCCAGCTCGAACTGACAGCGCGCGACGTAAAGCTCAGAAGCGGTGAAGCTCATCAGCTGCAGCGACTGCGGGTCGACCGAGGCGAGCAGGCGCCGCGCCAGGGCCACCTCGCCCAGCAGCCCGAGAGCGTCGAGCAGGCAGGTCGCTGTGGCGATGCGAACGACCGTGTCGTTCTGGGCCAGCGCGGCGCTGGCCACCAAAACGGTTTCGCGCCAGGCCGCACCGAGGTCGCCGAGCGCAAACTGCGCACTCACGGTGGCCACGCCGTACATCACGCTTATCGGGCCGGGCTGGATCGGTGGCGACAGCGCCAGGCCGCGTCGCAGCGCCGCGAGCGCCTGCCGATGCTGGCCCTGCGGCGCGTAAACGCACGAGAGGTTGTAGAGAACGACGCGTTCGAGCTGGACGGAGCCGAGCCGTTCGCAGTCGTCGGCGGCGCCGAGAAGCTCTGCTTCGGCGCCGGCCAAGTCGTGCAGCTTGATGAGCTGGATGCCACGGCGCGAGCGTCCGCGGGCGATGCCGTGGCGGTCTCCGATGCGCCTGGCCAGGACCAGCGACGCGTCCACCTGCGCCACGGCCGCTTCCGTGCGGCCGGCGTTGTGGTGGCTAACGAAGGTGAGATCGAGCATCTCAAGCCGCTCGGCGTCGGGCAGCTCGGGCAAGAGCAGCACCGCCTGGGCGTCGCGCATCGATTCTTCGAAGCGGCCCAGGTTGAGCAGCGCGCGGCATCGGACTTGCAGGAACGCTGCCCACAGTGGCGCGTCGGCGGCGACGGCCAGGGCGTCGAGCTCGGCCAGGGCCTGCTCGGAGCGGCCGGTATAGACGAGCGCCAGGCAGTGGGCGATCGACGCGTCGGCGCGTTCCGTTGCGCTCAGGTCGCGGCTGTCGAGCAAGTCGGCGAGAGCGCTCGCCTGCGCCAACAGCGTATCGAGCGCCGACTGCTGCTGCGCTGCGACGATCAAGCGGCCACGCAGGAGGATGGCCTGCGCCGGCGTCGGCCGATCATCGAGCGCCGTCTGCCAGTGGCGGGTCGCCTCGGGCAGGGCGTGCAGGCGCTGCGCTTCGTCGCCAGCTTTGATGCGATGCGGCACCGCCCGGGCCGGCTCGCCGCTCGCCTCGTGATGAGCCGCAATCGTCGATGGAGGCGCGGCCGCAGCTTCGGCGCCGAGCGCCAGGCGCCGGTGCACGAGCCGGCGCCGTTCTTGCGACAGCGCGCCGCTCAGCGCCTGTTGGACGAGAGCGTGCGTGAAGGCAAAGCCGCCGGCATCGTGCTCGCGCAGAAGGCTCGCGGCGACCGCTTCTTCGATCGCCAGCACCGCGTCGAGCTCGGAGAGGGCGCAGGCCGGCGCGAGCAGCCTCGGCGCGAAGGGCTCGGCGGCGAGCGCGGCGGCCTCCAGCACACGGCGGCTGCCGGCCGAGAGGCGCTGCACACGCGCGAGCACGGTGTCGAGCACGCTGGCGGGAACCGGCAGCTCGCGGTAGTCGAACGTTGCCTCGTCGAACGGCGTCTGCCAGCCGCCATCGGCGTCGGTCACGAGCAGCTCGGTCCCGATCAGATGGCGCAGCGTCTCGGCCAGGAAGAACGGGTTGCCGCCGGTCGCGCCGGCTAGCCTCTGCGCAAAGCGCACCGGGTGGCTGGCACCCGAGAGCTGCCGCACCAGGTCGAGTACTGCCTCGCCGGGCAGCGCCTGCAGGCGCAGGTGCCGTGCGCCGGTCGCGCCGACCAGCGCGCGCAGGGCGGCGGCCGATTCGGCGTCGGCCGGCGGGCGCAGCAGCAGCAGCTCGCGCGCGCCGACCGCTGCCGACTCGGCTCGCCGCCCGGCGACGAAGCCGAGCAGGGCGCGGCTGGCGGCATCGGCGAGATGCCAGTCGTCGAGGATCACGACGTCGAAGCTTTCGGCCGCCAGGCTGTGCCAGGCGCGGGCGCAGGCCTCGAAGAAGCGGCTGCGCGCCTCGTCGGAGCGGATCGGCGGCGCCGCGACGCCAAGCTCTGGCAGCAGCCTGGCCAGCTCGCTCGCGACCCACTCGGGTAATTCCGGCAGCGCCACGACCGGGCCGATCAAGGCGCGCAGGGCCCGACTGAACGAGGCGTACGGCAGCCCGGCATCGTCGACACGGCAGCGCGCCATGGCGTAAGGGCCGTGTGCGGCAGCGAAATCGGTGGCCAGGCGTGTCTTGCCGACGCCTGCTTCGCCTTCGATGACGATCAACCCGCCGCTGGCCCAGGCCGCTTCGAGCCAGACCACGTCGGCACCGCGGCCGACGAAAGGCAGGTGGTCTGGCAGCAAGGGCCGGTGCCGGCCCGTCGGCGCACCCATCGGCGCGCCCGTCGTCACATTCGGGGCAGCGGCTTCGACAGCACCCGGCTCTGCCCGCAGGCTTGCCGCCAGGGCGTCGGTCTCGGCCATCGGCGCCAGGCCAAGCTCCGAACGCAGCAACCCACAGCATTGTTCGTACTGCGCCAGGGCCGCTTCGCGCCGGCCGGCTGCGGCAAGCAGCTGCATCGCGTCGCGATGGTGCTGCTCTTGCAGCGGGTCGTCGGCGAGCAGGGCCTCGATCCGGGCCAGCGCGCCAACGCCGTCGCCGGCCGCTTCGCGCGCGGCCGCCGAGGTCCGCAAGGCCTGCCGGCGGCGCTCGCCCAGCTCGGCGCGCCGCTGCGCCAGCCAGTCGTCGAATGCATCGGCGTCACCGAGCATGAAGCCTTCGGCCGGCGTATCGCGCCAGAGTGCCAGAGCAGCATCGTGCTGGCCCGAGTCATGCAGGCGTGCAAAGAAGATGGCGTCGCACGACACGGCTTCGCCGAGCGCCAGGGTGTCGGCTTGAACACGCACCGTGTCGCCGGCACCGGTCGCGCGCAGCCGGGCCAGCTCCCGGCGCAGGTTGCGACGGCCCGTGGCCTCGTCGAGCGCCGGCCAGAGCAACGCGGCGACGCGGCCGCGCGGCAGCGGCAGCGGTGAAAGGGCAAGCAACATCAGCAGCGCCAGCAGCTTCCTGGCCGGCAAGGGCACGGCACGGCCATCGCGCTCAAGCGATGGCGACCCGAGGATCTGCACGGCGAACATCGACCGATGATGCCTGAGCCTGGCGCCGGCAGCCCTTTGCAACGGCCTTGCAACGCCGGCTGCCTAAGGTTCGCCGCATGGCCAAGCCGACAGACGACAACGAAGCGCAACGCAACCCGTGCCGCGTTCGCTGGAGCGTGGACCTGCGCCTGACGGTGTGGTCCGCACAAGACGGCTGGCATGCCCGGCTCGTCGGCGCCGACATGACAGAGCGCGACTTCGCCAGCCCGTTCGAGCTGGCGCGCTACGTTAGCGGGCCGCTCGCGGACCGGCTGCAAGACAAAGACACGGACGAAAGCACGGGCACGGGCTTGCGGTGATCACGCACTCATTACTTTCAACCGAGACACGCCATGAACCTCTCGCTCGCCAGATCGCTTCGCTGACTCGGCTTCGCCGCCGCGGCGGGTCTCGCGGTGCCGGAGGCGCATGCCTTGTCGATTGCTCGATACAGGCCGATGGGGCCGGCGGATAGCCACCTACCGGCCACCATAATCGCCGACAACCGGCCAACGTAATTGTCACGCTACAGGATTAAGGAGCTGGTGTCATGATCGCGATCAAAAAAATAAACGCCTTTTTATTCGCATGTGTCGCAGCCTTTGCATTGGCTGGGAGGCCCGCAGCTGCAATCACGATAATCAAGGTCAAAGATGGGGCTTGGAAGGACGCAGCTAACTGGGATCCAAAATCTGTTCCGGTGATCGGCACGGACGCCATCATTCGGGCAAGAACATCCATTGACGAAGATTTCGTCGCCAACGCCAATTCGGTCGCACTCGAGTCGGAGCTGAATATCAGTAAAAAAGGGGCTCTCAACATCGGTGGAGGCCTGAAGGTTGGAACAGTAGACTCGAACGCGTCCATGACGGTTTCTGGCGAGGCTGCAGTCCTTCGCGTCGGCAGAAGCATCGGCGCGCAGGTTGGCGCCAATTGCCGTTACAGCATCTGTCTCGGCGCGGTAAACGAAGCAGGGAGCTTCGCCAGCACCGGCAAGCTTGATGTCGGCGATGGAGGGCAGGTGGTGTTCGGCGTAGTACCTTATACCAGTGCCACATTGCGCGCATACCAGGGTAGTTCGCTGAACATATCAGGCGAAAATACACTGTTGACGACAGCAAATGGTGTCGTAGACATGGGCGGGAACCTTGCCGTTGAAAATTCAGCTCGTCTTGCTGTTAGTAGACTTCATATACGCGCTGGCGGAAATGCCAATTTATCGGCTGCCAAAATCGATCTTGGCGTCTTGGGAGTAGGTGGCGCGGTCATCATAAAAAATGGCTCGACCGTTACCATCACTGCGTCTACTGACGTCAACCACATCTCAAATCCCGGGCCACAGGCGTCGCTCGTCGTGCAAGGTTTTTCGTCATCTTTGACAACAAGAACGCTCAGTAGCGTCGGCACCCCGCTTAATCCGGTCGCCGGAAAGATCACCGTGCGTGATGGTGGCCGGATTGGCGTCACCGCATCGGCATTTCTCGGCTTTGGTGCTGAAATTTTCGTTAGCGGCGGCGGCAGTCTTTTTTCGGCGCCCCGAACCACCACCACCGCATCAAGTCATGCACTCGTGATCGGCGGAAACGCCACTTTCACGGTTGCCGATGGTGGCACGGGTCAAGTGGCAAATATTGCGATTGGCCAAAACCAATCGAACGGCAGTTTCGCACTTGACTCAGGCTTTGCGACTGTGCTGGTTACGGGCGCGACCTCAAACCTTATCGTTGCCGACACTATCGACATCGGGGGAGTTAGCTTGTGGAAGGGACCTGGGACGCCCCATTACATTACACTGGGGCTGCTGCGTGTCGAAGACGGGGGACAAGTCCGCAGCAAAACAGCAAATATCGGACAGTTCACCGGTGGCCTCTTTGGTTCCAACGCAGATGGTGCCGCCACTGTACGCGGCACCGGCTCTCGGTGGACCGTCGAGGAGCGCCTCAAGATCGGACCATCTAATGCGAGGTTGACAGATCTAATCGCTGGCACCCTGACGCTCTCGGATGGCGGGCTGCTTTCGGCCAAAGTTATCGATCTTGGCGATGCTTTAGTACAGCCTGGCGTTCCTGGCTTAGTTGCTGCTGGCGTCATCAACATTGGATCAGCGCCCGGCGAAGCGGCGACCAAAGCGGGATTTCTCCAAATCGAGACGGACGTCAATATCGGTAAATTTGGCACGGTCAATTTCAATCACAACAGCGACGCCTATCGTTTTTCGACGATGCTCGAGTCGATTGCAGCCGGAGACGGATCGCTCATCAACTGGAAAGGGGAAACCACCCTCGATGGCCGTCTCGATCGGTATACCGGCGGAATTGGTGTCAACGGCGGGGTGCTGACGATCAACAGTCAAACCGGCTCCTTCAGCGCGGGCGTGAACGCCAGCGGACGGCTGACGGGGCGAGGCGGCATTGCCGGGACAATCTCAGTCAACCCCGCCGGAACACTTGCAGGCGAACAGGGTGGTGCACCGCTCAGTATGCAAACGCTCGTGCTGCGGCAAGGTGCCAATCTCGATGTTGGCCTCACCGGTGCCCTCACACCGGTCCCGATCTTCGATGTGCGCGGCGGCGTTACGCTGGATGGGTCGCTCAACATCGCGGCCCATCCCACGCTCGGGCAAGGGATGTACCGAATCGTCAACTATGGCGGCTCGTTGACCAACAATGGCCTCGATATCGGAACCATTTCAGCCGGGCTTGATGTCACGAAGTTTTCAGTATTTCTAGGTGCCCCCGGGCAGGTCAACCTGCTGTTCGGCGACAGCGCACAAACCGTGATTGGCAATGGCAACGGAACGATAGTGATCGGAGGTGGCGGCTGGCAGAATGCCCATGGCAACCAGATTCTGTTGCGCACCGGCAATAGCCTCATCTTGTCCGGCGCTGGCTCGCCTTTGACAATCGACGCCAGTGGTGGCGCGATCAATCTGGGCTTGTATCAGTTCGGCGCAAACGGCTTTGTGCTGAATGGTGATCCGATCACGCTCGGTTCGGGATTGGTGCCGTTTCGCGTCGGCGACGGTACCGCCGCAGGGTCCGGCTCCACCGCGACGATCAATAGCGCCGTGGTCGGGACAGGTGGCATCAACATGACCGATCGCGGCACGTTGGTCTTGTCCGGCGCCAATAGCTTCACCGGTGGCTTGACGATCTCGGCTGGCACGGTGACCGGCGCGGTGGCAAATCTTGGCTCCGGTGGCGTTCTCAACAACGCGGCTTTGGTTATCAACCAACCGACTGATGCCAGCTTCAGCCAGGTACTCTCCGGCACCGGCACCTTGACCAAATCGGGCGCAGGTGCACTGACGATGACTGCGGTGAGCACCTTGTCCGGCGCAACGACGGTAACCGCAGGCCGCTATATTGTTACAGGGTCGGTCGCCAATTCTGCGCTGACTGTCCAGTCAGGGGCCACGCTGCTTGGTACCGGTACGGTGGGTGCGTTGACGGTCCAGTCGGGCGCCATTGTGGCACCGGGCAACTCGCCGGGGACGCTGACGATCGCCGGCAATGTCGACTTCGCGGGCACTCTGGAAATCGAGTTGGCTTCGGCGACGAGCTTCGACTTTCTGAACGTTCAGGGCACGCATAACTTCACGCCGGACGCGCGCATCAGTTTCCTGCTCGGCTTCGAGTTGACCGACACGTTCTACAACTTCCGCTTCCTCGACGCCTTCGCCATCACTGGCTTCAATGCGTCCAGTGCATCGAGGTACGACATCGTGGGCAACTTCGGCGGCTATGTTCCGAATCTGTCCTGCACGGGAACCGGCTGCGATCTGGCCTTTTCCATCACGGCCGTGCCGGAGCCGGGGACCTACACGATGCTGCTGGCCGGACTCGGGCTGGTGGGATTCATGGCACGCCGGCGCAAGCGGACAGCGTGAAGACGCCGCGAAACTGTCGTACCCAATTTTTGTCAACCAAAATGACCAACTTCGATCCCGGCGAGTCCGGCCATGTCGACGTTCAATATGGCCGATGCCAAAGCGCACTTCTCCGGACTGGTTCAAAATACCGGGCGCGTGGAAAAGCTCGCCAAACATCACGGCGATGCCTTTGACCGCCTGCTGATGGCGTAGGTACTCGAAGAAAATATCGCCGTCGTTACGGCCGGGCCGATTTACCACAGGCACGGCGTGAAACATTCTGTTAAGCCGGGTGAATCTATTGGTATGGCATGCAATTCACACGGAGATTGGACATGCAGAAACTGAACAACGTTATATTGAGCGTGATCGCCGTCGTGATCGCCGCGCTGCTGGCTGTGCTCGCCTACCAGAACTGGCGCGCGTACGCCGTACCCGTACCCCTACCGGCTCTTCGTCGTTTAGTGTGGAACGCGACAGTCTCATTTCAACGCGACCGGCGCAAAGGGGTGGGCGGGCAAATGCTTGAGCTTGGACATCCGCAGGTAAGCGATGGCGATGAAATTCGTCGCGGTACGAAAGCCACGCGCGGCCCGCTTGGCCTGTTGGAGCAAACCGTTCATGGCCTCAACATAGGCGTTGGA
>JBBRBN010000113.1:0-9207 GCA_038205755.1 Lysobacterales bacterium
GCGCGATGATCGCGCAGGATGTTGTTCGCACAGGAGACTACCGAAGGAGCGGCGTAGCGGGCCATACGACCGACTGAGGTAGTCTCCTGTGCGGACAAGAGACAAGCGAGGGCGCGCGAGATTCATGAAACATGCGGGCTAAGCTCAGGGCGCGGGCCGGTCGGCATTGTCCGGAACAACGCCGTGGGCAAAGCGTTCGACCGTCGCCGCCGGAACATCACCCATCGCGATGATCTGGCGGCCATGGGCGACTCGGCCATACGCATTCAGTCCGCCCCGGGTGAGCGGGCCCGACAAGGTCGGTTGCTGTGCCGAGGCAGGCTCCACATAGACTGACACCTTGGCCACGCCGTCGGTGAACAGCAGATGGGTCGCATCACCATCGGACACGAGCCGCGGGGTGAATCCGTCCGGCACATCCAACACGCGCCAAGCGGCCAGCTGCGTGCCTGAGTCCGCGCGACCCGGCTCACCCGCCGGCGTCGACGCCGGCGCTGACGGCACCGCCTCGGGATCATCCCTGTGCGACTCGGATGTAGTGAGCGCGGTGAACATCAGCTGCTCAACCGCGCGACCGTCCGATCCCACCGTGATGGACTTGAGGAGCAGCGCGCTACGGGCATCCAGCCAGAGTCGATAGCCGTAGCGGAACCCGTCGCGCGGCCGGATGTCCAGAATCTGGCTCTGCCGACCGGCAACCCGATCCTCACCGCCCAGCACGAGTTGGTAGTGAGGCGTAGCGGCGTACCTCACGCGCGGCGCAGGCGCATTGACCGCTGCACTTGGCCAGCGTGAAACCGTCGGGTTCGCATCGAGTTGAACGGAGCCGAATTCACTGCGAACTTCAACGAGCTCCCCGCTGAGGCTGGCGATCCGCATCCCGCCGCCGGCGGTCTGGCCGTCGTGCTCAATCTGCAGCGCGTCAATCTGGCCGTCGCGCAGGTAGACAAAGGTGCCGTAGAACTCACGCGTGAGCAGCGCCCGGTTCATCCGGCCGAGCCATGCTTCTGGCGACGCCGACGGGTCCAGCGCTATCGCCGGCTCACTCAGACCGGCAGCCTGCGCCCCGTCCTGTGGCTGCGCTGCTGCCCACGCCGGCAGCAGCGCCAGCGCCAACAGCAGGCCGCGCGCGCAGCGGTGCATCAGCGCGACGCGGACTCGCTCGCCGAGGCCTGCACCATGCTCCAAGGCCGAACCGGCGCGACCACTGGAACAAATGGCAGGAAGCTGGCATCGCCGCTGTCGCGCAGCGCAGCGCTGTGACGCAGCAGATAGCCATGCATCTGCGGGTCCATACGCACCGCCGGTGACAGCAAACGGGCATCGCTGTGGGTGGCTACCGCCTGGGTTACGCCGCCCAGACTGGGCCGCAGATCGCGCTCGGTCAGCGCTGAGGCGGCGACCTGCGCGGCGGGCAGCGGAGCAGCTGCGACAGCCGGCGCAGACGGCGGGGGCGATGGCCCCAGAGGCACGGTCAGCAGCACCGCAACCGCCACCGATGCAGCCACCGCAAGCCCGGCGCCCCAGCGCAGCAGATGGCCGCCCGCGACACGCTGCGGCGCACGATCATCGGCAAGCGCTTGTGAAATGGCACTAGCGAAATCGGTGCGCAGGGCGCCGGCTGTTTCCCGCCGCAGGCAGGCGCGCGTCAGGTGCCAGCGCGACCAGCTCGCTGCAAGCGCCGGGTCAGCACCCAGCCGCCTGAGCAGGAACCTGGCCCGCTGGTCGTCCAGTTCGCCATCGACCAGGGCCGAGAGCTGTTGCTTGAGGTCATCATTCATGGGCAGATCCGCTGTTATCGAGCAAGGGGCGAAGTTGCTGATCGATCGCCTCACGTGCGCGGAAGATCCGCGACCTCACGGTACCGATGGGGCAAGCCATCGTTTCGGCGATTTCCTCGTAACTCAGTCCGTCGACCTCGCGCAAGGTGATGGCCATGCGCAGCTCGTCGGGCAGGGCTTCGACAGTGCGGGCGACGGTTTGTTCCACCTCTTGGCGCATTAATTCGCGCTCGGGTGTATCGGTGTCGCGCAGTCGGCTGCCGGCGTCGTACTGGACCGCGTCAACCGCATCGATATCGTCTGTTGGCGGCCGGCGGCCCTGCGACACCAGCCAATTCTTGGCGGTATTGACTGCGATCTTGTACAGCCAAGTGTAGAACTGGCTGTCGCCGCGAAAATTGCCGAGCGCCCGGTAGGCCCGGATAAAGGACTCCTGGGCAACATCCTGCGCCTCGCTCCAGTCGTGGATGTAGCGGGTGATGACGCTGGTCAGGCGATGTTGATACTTCAACACCAGCAGGTCGAAAGCGCGCTTGTCGCCTTCCTGCACCCGTTTCACCAGCGCCTGATCCAGCTCGTTCTCACCCATCCGGGCCTCATCTCCACAGGTTGGGCGGTCATCGGGACCGCGCTAGGACCGGGCTTGCGCCGCGAAGTTCAGTCGCAGCCGGGCCGGATTTGCGACGCCCGCCAGCCGTGCGCGTTTGACCGCCGGTCCGGGCTGACCGGATCATAGCCGCTTGCCGCCCGATGCGCGGCGTCGCTGAGCGAGTACGCCACATGTTCGACGGTCTGAGATTCCACCATTGGAAGCACGAGCTCCGCGCTGATCGCGTGCTGGTCATGTCGCTGGACCGCGCCGAGGCGAGTGCCAACACGCTGGCGCGGGAGGTGCTCGAGGAACTGGACTCGGCGCTGGAGCGGATCGCGATTGAAAAGCCGGTCGGCGTGGTGTTCCGCTCGGCCAAGCCGGCCGGTTTCATCGCCGGCGCCGACATCAAGGAGTTCGTGGAATTCGACGCCCGCGGGTCGGTGCTGGAGTCGATCCGCTACGGTCAGGGCGTGTTTCAGCGCATTGCCGAACTGCCCTGCCCAACGGTAGCCGCGATTCACGGCCACTGCATGGGTGGCGGCACCGAGCTGGCGCTGGCCTGTCGCTACCGCATCGCCAGCACGGATGAGAGCACCCGTATCGGACTGCCCGAGGTCAAGCTCGGCATCTACCCCGGCTGGGGCGGCAGCGTACGACTGCCCCAGCTGGTCGGCGCACCGGCGGCAATGGACATGATGCTGACCGGCCGCGCGCTGTCAGCCGGTAACGCCCGCGCCATCGGCCTGGTCGACAAGGTTTCCGAGCCGGCCCTGCTGCTGGATGCGGCAGTTGAACTCGTTCGACGCGGCGCAACCCGCCCGCTGAAGCAGCGACTGACCGCATGGGCGACCAATCTGTGGCTGGTGCGTCAGGCGCTGGCGCCAATGCTGGTCAAGCAGGTATCGCGCAAGGCCCGCAAGGCGCATTACCCGGCGCCGTTCGCGCTGATCGAAACCTGGCGGCGCAGCGGCGGCGGCACGCGCCAGCGGCTGGCGGCGGAAGCCAGGTCGGTGGTCAAGCTGTCGCAGACGCCGACCGCACGCAATCTGATCCGGGTGTTCTTTCTGCAGGACCGGCTGAAATCGCTGGGCGGCAAGGAGCATGGCATCCAGCGCGTCCACGTGGTCGGAGCCGGCGTGATGGGTGGCGATATTGCTGCCTGGTGTGCGCTGCGCGGATTTCAGGTCACCCTGCAGGACCGCGAGCTGAAGTTCATTGAGCCCGCGCTGGCGCGCGCCGCCATTCTGTTTGAGCGCAAGATCAAGCGGCCGGAGCTGCGCGCGCAAACCAGCGCCCGCCTGCGTGCCGACGTTGCCGGAGAAGGCGTGGCAGATGCCGACCTGGTGATTGAAGCAATTTTCGAAAACCTTGAGGCCAAACAGGCGCTGTTTGCGAAACTCGAAGTGGACCTGCGGCCCGCTGCCCTGCTGGTCAGCAACACCAGCTCGATTGCGCTGACCGAGCTGTGTAGGGATCTGAAGCACCCGGAGCGCTTCGCTGGCCTGCACTATTTCAACCCGGTGGCACTCATGCCGCTGGTCGAGATCGTGCGGCACGAAAAGATGGCGGCCGAGACCGAGCGGCGGCTGGCCGCCTTTTGCCGGGCCATCGACAAGCTGCCGGTGCCGGTCGCCGGCAGTCCGGGCTTTCTGGTCAATCGCATCCTCGCGCCGTACATGCAGGAAGCGCTGCTGTGTTTCGCCGAGGGCATTCCCGGACCGGTGATTGATCGCGCCGCGGTGGGTTTCGGCATGCCGATGGGGCCGATCGAACTGGTCGACACGGTGGGACTGGACGTGGCTGCCAGCGTCGGCAAGATCATGGCCGAGTTCCACGGCCAGCCGCTGCCTTCCACGTTCACGGTCACCGAAGGCCGCCGCGGCAAGAAGGACGGCCAAGGACTGTACCGCTGGGAGAACGGCCGTGCGGTCAAGCCCGAGGTTCCCAAGGACTACCGCGCGCCGGAGGACTTGGAAGACCGCCTGATCCTGGCGATGCTCAACGAGGCGGTCGCCTGTCTGCACGAAGGCGTGGTTGAGGATGCTGACCTGCTCGACGCCGGCGTCATTTTCGGCACCGGGTTTGCGCCGTTCCGCGGCGGCCCGATCCACTACATCCGCAGCGTGGGCGCCGCCAACCTGAAGGCCAAACTGTTGGCCCTGGCGGAGCGGCACGGCGAGCGCTTCGCCCCTCGCCCGGGCTGGGACACGGTCTGACTTGCATACAGCGGGAAGCAGCACCCCGCACCATGAAAGTCAGGCATCAGTGCTTCCTGGCCCCTCCCCGACCCTCCCCGAACATCGGGGAGGGAGCAAGGCAGAAGCAAAACCTGAGCGACTTTCACGCCAACGAGCTGCAGGCCCGGGGCGATGCCCCGCCCCGCTACATCGTGTGCGTCGACTTGTCCGTGCCCATCACGCCGGCAAGCTGGGTTTCTATCTTGCTGCGCACCTGCTCGCCCTCGACCGAATCGTTGAACTGCACGCCGATGCCGGCGGTGCGGTTGCCCTGCGCCCCTTGCGGAGTGATCCAGCACACCTTGCCGGCGACCGGCAGGCGCTCCTTGTCGTCCAACAGGGTCAGCAGGATGAAGACTTCGTCACCCAGACTGTAGCGTCGGGTGGTCGGCACAAAGATCCCGCCGCCCTTGACGTAGGGCATGTAGGCGTTCAACAGCCCTCCCTTGTCCTTGATCGCCAGGGACAAGATGCCCTGTCGCGCCATACCACCACTCATGGCCTGCTCCTGTCCTGGCTTGCGTTCATGGCCGCAGCGCCGCCTTCCAGCCCAGCAGCAATCCGGTCACCAGCAGATCGGGTCGCAGCGGAGCATCGAGAAGCGCGCGCGTGCGGTTGGCTTCGTCGAACCACACCGCTAGCTTGGGAACATCGCCGGTCGCGGTCAAGCCTGCGCGCAGCAGCGCCGGATCCGGCCTGCCGGAAAGCTGCCAGCGGGCCAGGTCGCGCGCGGCTTCCGCGGCAAAGCGCAGGCGCTCGGCGAGGGCGTCACCGATCCAGCGCAGCGCCACTGCCATCGGCTGCTCGCGGGCCGCCGCCAGCGCCGCCAGATCGCGGTGCACTTCGTCGCGCAGGCCGAGTCGGCGCTGCGTCAGGTAGTTGATCGCCAGGCCAGGATCGCCCTCGGCCGCGCTCAGCGCCGCGTCCAGCTGCGCTGTCTCCACGCCCTGCTCGATCATCCACAGGCGCGCTTCGCTGGCCGGAGGAAGGCGCAGCTCGATACGCTGACAGCGGCTGCGGATGGTCGCTGGCAGGCTGGCCGGATGCGCGGTTACCAGTACGAGGTGGCGACCCGGCAGCGGCTCCTCCAGCGACTTCAGCAGGGCGTTGGCAGCAGCATGGCGCATGAGCTCTGCCGGCTCGATCAACGCGACCTGCCGTCCGCCGAACTGCGCCGTAAGGCTGAGCCACTGACCCAGGCTGCGGATCTGGTCAACCGAGATCTCGCTGCGCAGGCGGTCGGTTTTCTCATTGACCTGCAGGGTGACGTGGGTGAAATCGGGGTGGCTGCCGGCACCGAACAGACGACAACCGCGGCAGTTTCCACAGGCCGGACCATGAGCCTCGGCGGGCTGACTGCACAGCAGTCGCTGCGCCAGCATCCGCGCCAGCTCGCGCGTGCCAAGCGTCGTGGGGCCGGCCAGCAGCAGGGCATGCCCGAGGCGCTCAGCGGCCAGTGCGCCGCCCCACTGGGTCCAGGCGCGCTGCTGCCACGCTGACATTGGCGGCATTGACGCCTAGTCCTGCGCCAGCGGATGGCGCGCGGCCAGCGCCGTGACGGCTGCTGCCACCTGCGCTGCAACGTCGGTGATCGACTGCGTTGCGTCGATCACACCCCAGCCGTCCGGGTCCGCGCCCGCACGCTGACGATAGCGCTCCCGGACGCGCTCGAAGAACGCCTCGGACTCGGCCTCGATCCGGTCCGCCGCGCCGCCGCGACCGCGCGCACGCGCCAGCCCGGCAGCGACCGGCATATCCAGCAGCAGGACCAGATCAGGCCGCAGCCCAACCGCCCAACGCTCCAGCTCGGCGATGATTCCACCGTCGAGGCCGCGCCCGCCGCCCTGGTAGGCAAAGCTGGCGTCGGTGAAACGGTCCGCAACCACCCACGCGCCGCGCGCCAGCGCCGGTTGGACGCGCTCGCGAACCAGCTGGGCCCGCGAGGCAAACATCAGCAGCAGCTCGGTTTCAGCGGCCATGGCGCGGTGCTCGGGCGCCAGCAGCAGCCCCCGGATGGATTCGCCCAAGGGAGTCCCTCCGGGCTCGCGCAGCTGGACAACCTCGATTCCCAGCGCCGAAATCGCCTGCACGGCGGCAGCGATGGCGGTCGACTTGCCGGCGCCCTCCCCGCCTTCGAAGCTCACCAGCCGCCCGCGCGGCAGCGCCGCGTTCAACGCTGCCTCAGCTGATAGCGACGAACCGCCGCATTGTGCTCGCTGAGCGAGCGTGAGAACTGATGGCTGCCGTCGCCACGGGAGACGAAGTACAAGGTGTCGCCCGGCAGCGGCGTGCCCGCCGCCTGCAGCGCCGCCAATCCCGGCATTGCGATCGGTGTCGGCGGCAAGCCAGGACGGGTATAGGTGTTCCAAGGGGTGTCGGCGCGCAGGTGAACGCGAGTCAGGTTGCCGGTGAAGGCCTCACCCAGTCCATAGATGACGGTCGGGTCGGTCTGCAGCAGCATGCCGATCCGCAGCCGGCGGATGAATACCCCGGCGATCTCCCGGCGTTCGCCGCTGCGCCCGGTCTCCTTTTCGATGATCGAGGCCAACGTCAGCAGCTGATCAGGTGTGTCCAGCGGCAGATCGGCATCCCTGGCTTCCCAGGCATTGGCCAGCGTGCGGTCCATGGCGATCATCGCCCGACGCAGCAGGTCGAGGTCGCTTAGACCGCGGGTGAACTGATAGGTTTCGGGCAGGAACCTTCCTTCGGGATGGATGCCATCGCGACCCAGCTGGCGCATCAACTCGGCATCCGAGAGCCCCGCAAAGGTTTGCACCAGAACTGGCGTCCGGGCAACGGCCGCGCGCAGATCGCGCATGCTCCAGCCTTCAATGATGGTGAAGCGGTACTGGATGACCTTGCCCTGTTCGAGCTTGTGCAGCAGCAGCCGGGGCGTGAGGCCGTGGCTCAACGCGTACTCACCGACCTGCAGTCGGGTCATCACCCCAAGCTGCCACGCCAGCAGCTCCCACTGCAGGTCATAGCCATCGGCAATTCCGCTGCGACGCAGCCGCCGCAGGACGTGGCGAAACGAATCGCCCCGCCTTACTTCAAAGACCTGCTCGGCGTCGCCGATCATCAACGCGCGGTGGGTGAACGCCTGGTAGTCGCGCCAGGCCCAGTCCGAGGCGATGCCCAGCCCACCGACAACCAGCAGCAGCATGACCAGCAGCACCGCACGTCCGCGACGGCGCGGCTTGGCGGCGGGCTTCGCCATCAGCAGACACCTGCCGCGAATGCCGGCAGGTCGCTGGCTAGCTGGTGGACAAGGCGTTGGGTCATCGGTCCGAGCGGCCATTGATGGTCGCCCAGTGCGACCACCGGGAGAATACCCCGCACGCTGCTGCACAGAAACAGCTCGTCTGCCGTCAGCAGCAGGTTCGGCGTGAGGCTAAGGGTTGTCGCGCCGGCCGTCGCAAGCAGATAGTCGCGGCAGATGCCGGCTACCCCACTCGCTGTGAGCGGCGGCGTCAGCAGGCGCTGGCCGACCACCGCGAACAGGTTGGCGGCGGTCGCGCAGACCACGTTGCCAGCGGTATCGAGCATCAGGCCCTCAATGATCGATGACTCGCGCCACTCGGCCCGTGCAAGCACCTGCTCCAGGCGATTGAGATGCTTGATGCCGGCCAGCGTCGGCTGCTGCGCGAGGCGCACATCGCACCAGCGGACCCGAATCCCGTGCAGTCTCCAGCCCGGCATGTCTTCCGCTGCCGGCAGGCGCAGCGCTATCCGTCGCGGCGCCGCCGGACAGGGTGGCAGATAGCCGCGGCTGGCACTGCCACGGGTCAGGATCAGCTTGATCAAGACCCGAGCATCGACCGGCAACCCGGCCAGCAGCCGGCTCAGGTCGGCATCCCAACAGGCGTCAGCAGGCGCGGAGATGGCAAGACGCTCAGCGCCCCGGCGCAAACGCAGCAGATGTTCGCGCCACCAGACCGGCTGGCCGGCGTGGACCAGCACGGTCTCGAACACGCCGTCCCCGTAGGCCAGGCCCCGATCGTCCAACGGCAGTCCAGCCGCAACCTGGCCGTCGATCAGCGCCATTGAGTCACTGGTCTCAGCCATGCGCACCCAGCGCCTGCAGCAGCCCGCGTGCCTTCGCGCGGGTCTCCGCAAGTTCGTGCAGCGGGTCGGAATCGATCACGATCCCGGCGCCCGCCCGCATTCCCAGCTCGCGCCCCTGCAACCAGGCGCTGCGGATCAGAATATTGAGGTCGAGGTCGCCGCTGCGGTCAAGCCAGCCGAGTGCCCCGGTGTAGGGTCCGCGCCCGACGCCTTCAAGCTCGGCGATGATCTCCATGCAGCGAACCTTGGGACAGCCCGTGATGGTGCCACCCGGAAACACCGCGCGAATCAGTTCACCGGGGCTTAGTCCTGCGCGGGCACGCCCGCTCACGGTCGACTCGATGTGGTGCACGTGGGCGTAGCTTTCGACCTCCATCAGCGCATCGACCCGCACGCTGCCGGTGGCGCAGACGCGCCCCAGATCATTGCGCTCCAGGTCAATCAGCATGATGTGCTCAGCGCGCTCCTTCGGGTGACCGACCAGCTCGCTGAGCACATCATGCTGATTGACCTGGAGCGCAATGATCTGGGG
>JBBRBN010000114.1:0-8742 GCA_038205755.1 Lysobacterales bacterium
CAGTTGCACCCGTCCCCACCATGGCTTCGACTAGCGAGGCCCGCACCCAGAAGCGCTCTTCTGCCTCTTTGGCGGGGTCCTGCAGGGACGCGAAACCCTTTTCCAGCAGCGCGCGGCAGTGCTGCGCGACGACCTGTCGAACGCGCCTTGCCGTCACCCGGTCGGCGATTCGCTCATCCCCTGTCGCGTCCGCTGCGCGACGGTCAAGGAGAAAAGCGAAGTTGATCCCGTTGTAGTAGTCGTCGCGCAGGATGAAGCCCTTTTGATAGGAACGGATGGCCGTGTCGAGCGCGCGCGCCCGTTCTGCCTCGGTGCTATCGCCTGCGGGCAGTTCGGCCAGTCGCTTGTGGATCGCGCCCCACAGGCCCAGGGTTTCGGGATCGTTGGAGCGCTCTGGATCGAGCGGCTGAAGTAGCTCGCCGGCGTTGAGCAGCGCCTGTTTGGCGTTCGGCTGCTTCGCTTTATAGGTGGCCAGCGCCAACTGCTGGACGACGTAGTGTTCGGGCCGGTCACCTTGCGCACTCAGCACTTGCTGCAGGATCGTGCCGGCACTGGCGAAATCACCCCGCTCCTTCGCCGCCCTCACTTTTTCCATCATCGATGCGTAGGACTCGACGTCCACAGTCTCTGCATTCCCCTTCGTGCGGGCGCGGCCTGCAGCGGCGAGGGTTGGCGGCTGCAGCGCGTGCAGAAACGTGTAGACAGGGCTATCGGCTTGAGTGCCCGCGATGGCCGCTTCAATTGCCTTTTGCAAGCCTTCTTGCATCTGCAGAGCTTCCTCAACATCGATGGAATGACCGAGGTGCACAAACTTACGCACGCGCAAGTGGCTGGTGTCGAACGGGATGAGAAACCCGTCCTCGGCGATCACGATGGTCGTGCGCGGGCGCAGGGCATGCCGCACACCGAGCTCGTACATCGCATTTAGATTGCTTGTCGACAGATCGGCGATCACCACGTCAGCCGCCAGCAGGCGTTCGAACATGGGGATGTCGATCAACCCGGCGCCCAGCTCCTCGTCCGCTCGCACGCAGGTGAGGCCCGCCCGCACGACCGCCGGTTTGATGATTGAACGGTAGGTTTTGTCGAGGTCAAATTCTTTGGCTTGGCGAAAATCAGTTTTCTTGCCAAATCCCATAATTACAAAGCAAACGGCCACAGCGTTCTCCTGGATCCCGTGTCGCATTGATGGATGACTCGCGCTTCTCGATTACTTCCGGATTGAGTGGGCCAGCACTAACTCATTCGGGGCGCTTTTTTTGCCCTGCGCTTTTTTAATTTGCCGATGTCCTTGCCCTCCCCGCGCGCCAGCTTGCCCGCCGTATGCACCGCCTGCAGAATGTGCCGGCGCGCAATGGCGCGGTGGGTAACACGTTCGATCTCTCGGGTTTGCCCGAGCCACTCATTTAGACGGCGCACGGCGACGCCAATGGCGGATTCGTCGGCGCAGTTGGCGAGCAGAAACAGCTGAATGTGCTGCGCATGGTCGGCGGCGTAGACGCCGAAGTCGCTGGGGATGGCGATGGCGTCTGGCGAACCCAGCATGCGGCTGGCTTGCGCTTCGGTAACGCCGCGGTGGCAGGCGATTACATGCACCACGCCGGGGCACGCGTCGCTGAGTTCAGCAGCGAAGCGATGGTCGCGATGAAAAGGTTGGCCCACCAGCTCGCGGGCGGCGGCCACGCTCAGCGCGGCGGGAATGGCGTCGAGGCGTGCGCCAAACCTACTTCCAGCCAAGTCTACTTCGACCATTTCTTCGCCAGAAATGTCTGATCGCAGCGCCCCCATCTCAACCGCTAGCGCGGCGCGCATGGTTTTTCGACGCGCGTCGAGATCAAGACGATTCCAGTCGAGCGGCTGGCCCCGATCACGACGGGCTTTGCCGCGCGCGCCACGCCCAACAAGTTCAGCTGCTGCTTTTTGCAGCAGCTGCAACACCTTCGACAGTAGTTCCGCCGCATTGGCTACTTTGGTGTGAAACAAGTCGAGGTTGTCTACGAAACTGCGGAATTTCAAATCCCGCAGCAGCGTAGTTTTGGCGATGGGCGTGAGTTCAACGATATGGACGACACCGCCAGGCCGCGCCAGCGCCGCCTGCAGCTCGGCGTGACAAATGCCGATGGCGCTGTCGCCCTCGGCGGATCCGGCCTCGCCGTTGTAAAGCACAATGATGATGTCGTCGCGTTGGATGCGCGTGAGCGATAGCTCAAAGGTGTTGCTGCCGGTGCTGGCGGTTTCGGGTTCGTGTAGCCAGACATTGAACACCGGATCAGTCGAGATCCATGCAGGACGGCCATCGCCACTAGGCAAGGTCCAGCGCAGAGCGTTCAGCTGTTCCTGTAGCTTCTGTCGAACGCTCGCCAGCGTGACCTGCGGATCAAACACTTCGCTCATGGAGCGGCTCGATAGCATCACGCTTATTTGTCGTGGCTTGTTCATCGATGTTGTCCTTGGTGAAAGGTCGTTCAAGCGAGCCGCGGATCGCCCGGCAAGTAGCTTCCCGTCACCACCTTGAAAGCGTTCGAGGTTCGCGTGCCGGGCCAGCCGTCGACCTTCAGATACACGCCGGAAAACGTGTTGAGCCAGTGCTGTAGCGCCTGCGCGCGTTCGATCTCGGCGGCCGCAGTTGGTCGGTTGATGGCGAAGGGAACGACAATTGCTTCTGCATCAAGCGACGGCTCATCGGCGAAGCGTATTTCCTGGCGCTCGGCGAGACGCCGCAGCAGGGTGGCGGTGCCGCACTGCTTGTCGAGGGCGGCGGGGTCGAATTTGCTGTCGGCGACGAACTTGCCGCGCTGGTAGTGGTGCGAAAAACTCCACAGGTAGGGACTCGGCAGCCCGCGCGTCTGGTAGCCGAAGCCGTTGTAGGCTTCCAGCTTGAACAGCAGATGCGGCAGCGACCAGTCCTTGACCTTGTCCAGCGACTTCATCCGCAGCGCGTCGATGGCGCTTTGCTCGAACGTGAAGGGCGGTGCGCCGGTCGGCGGGCGCTTGGCCGGTATGCGGACCGTTTGCGCGGTCAGCGGATCGCCGTTGTGCAGATGCAGGTCGACGCGAAAGCTGCTTTCGCGCATGTGCACCGCGGCGATGAAGTACCACGGCACCTTGATCGGATCGCCGATGCGGCGGTAGCGCGGCTGCAGGCTCAGCGCGCGGTCGGCCAGCCAATCAACGTCTGCGGTTCGGGTGCTGCGGACTTCAAGCGTTTCGAACAGGCGGCGGTATTCGTTGCCCTTCTCTCGGCTGTAGCGGCTCATGCGATCCCTTCGGGTCTGGTTCGTCCTTACAGGTGTCGCCAGTGCGCGAGCTTTCGCAGGCTGGGGTGAATAATGTTCGAAATGCGCGGTTTGACGAGGTCGCGTCGGTGGCGGACGCGGAAGTTGCTGGGGTGCGGGCCGCGCGCCCGACGGCGCGCCTGCGATGGGGCGGCAGGCAACCGGGAACCCGGGCTGTTGTAGACGCGCCGTGAGGCGCAATAAGCCTTTGGGCGGCTATCCGCCAGATGCGGGAGACGATGCGCGATCAAACTGGCCCGCTCGATGCCAGCGCGTGGTTCCATCCGGCATCGCGTTGGGTCCGAAGCGCCGTTCTTCGAACCACAGGTCGCCGCCGTGCTCCGCGAGCACCACCGTGCTGCAGCGGGTGCCGTAGTCGGTGCCGCGGATGAAGATGGCGGACAGGCGACGTTCCCAGTCGCGGGGAATACCGGTGTCGGGCAGCTCCCGCTCGGGAGCCTCGGTTGCATCGAACAAGGCAGCGAACAGGGCGCCGGTGTCGGGCTCACCGGCGGTCGCGGCCATGCTGTCAAGCCAGTCTGCCAGTGCTTGTTGGACGCGCCGGCTTTTCGGCCAGCGCGCGTCGAGTTCGGCATTCGACAGCGCGTGCAGGCCGGGCGACACCGCCGCTGCGTGGGCGGCCGGGTGATTGCCGGTTTGCCACAGCTGCCGGCCATCCCAAAGCAGCAGCGTGTGCGGGCCGTAGGCGTCGGCATCCGGCGCCAGCGCGGCGGCAAAGCGGCTGGCCGAAGCGTTTGATCGAACGAAGTCGACCACCAGCGCGCCGCGTGAGCGCGGCCGGGTCGGCGGTCGGCTGGCTTGGCGCAGATTGGTGATGGCGGCCAGACGACGCCGGCTGGACAGCTGCAGCCAGCTGCCGCCGGCCTGCAGGTCGCGGCCGCCGATGATGTCGGCATCCTCTGGCTGTGGCGCCGCGGGCAGGCTGGCGCGGGCGTGGAATTCGTCGCGATTGGCGATCAGCGCCAGCGCAAAGCGCGGGTGGTCGTTGAGGGAGAACGCGATCAGGCACATAAGCGGACAGAGCGGTCGGAACGCGTGGGGCTACGCGGGCGGTCAGCGTGCCAGGGTCGCTTCGATCAGGGCGTCTTTTTCCTCCCAGATGCCGTTGATCCAGCGCTGGAAACGCGCTCGGTAGTCGGCGTCGTTGTCGTAGTCGCCGCCCAACAGGTCCGGCGGCAGCGGCCGTTCACGCACGTGCACCAGGACACGCGGAATGCGACCGGCCAGCAGATCCATCACGCTCGGATTGCCGGCCGGGTAGACCACGGTAATGTCGACCAGCGACTGCAGCATGTCGCCCATCGCGTCGACCACGAAGGCAACGCCGCCGCTGCGCGGCTTGAGCAGGTGCCGATAGGGCGATTGCTGCGCGGCGCGCTTGGCCGGCGTCAGTCGGGTGCCCTCGACGAAGTTCATCACCGACACCGGAACCAGCCGGAAGCGCTCGCAGGCGGCGCGGGTTTCGGCGCGATCGCGGCCGCGCAGCTCGGGGCGCCGCTCCAGCGTGGCGCGGTCATAGCGCCGCATGAACGGAAAGTCCAGCGCCCACCAGGCCAGCCCAAGCAGCGGCACCCAGATCAGCTGCTGCTTGAGGAAGAACTTGAAAAACGGCATCCGCCGGTTGAACGCCGCCTGCAGAATCGGGATGTCGACCCAGCTCTGGTGATTGCTGATCACGAGGTACCAGCCGTGGTAGCGCAGCGACTCGGCGCCTTCGACGATCAGCTCGGTGCGGGTAAACAGTCGAATCGCAACGCTGTTGACCGCGATCCAGCTCTCCGCGAGCCAGACCAGCACATGCGTCATCTGCCGCCGGAATGCCGGCACCGGCACAAGAAACTTGATCAGTGCGGCAACAAACAGTATCGAGGTGTGGCCGATGGTATTGATCGCCACCAGCAGCATTGCCAGTGGCGCACGCAACAGAGTTGGCAGAAAGCTGAGCATGGGTGGGATGATACCGGCCGTCGGTAAGGCGATTGCAAGACAGCGGCAAAACCCGAAGTTGCGCGGCGTTCGCGCAATCTCCACACTGGGGCTCACAGAGACGGAGGCCCGCCGTGGGCAGTGAAGACGGGTTCCTCATTCGGCTGGAAACGCTGAACCGCATCGGGGCGGCGTTGTCGTCTGAGCGCGATATCGGCCGTCTGATGGAGCGGATCGTCGAGGCGGCGCAGCAGTTCACCCTCGCCGACGGCGTGACGCTGTATCGCAAGCACGAGCAATCGCTGAGTTTCGACGTCCTGCGCAACAGCTCGTTGCGGCTGTTTCAGGGCGGCTTTGGCGGGGCGCCGATCAACCTGCCGCCGATCCGGCTGGCGCACGACGACGGCACGCCCAATCACTCGCTGGTGGTGGCGCATGCAGCGCTCACCGGCTGCACGGTGAACATCGCCGATGCCTACGACGAGCCCGGTTTCGACTTCTCCGGAACCCGCGCCTTCGATGCCCGAAACGGCTACCGCTCGCAGTCGTTCCTGACCGTGCCGATGAAGGACCACGCCGGCTCCGTGATCGGCGTATTGCAGCTGATCAACGCCCAGGGCGCCGACGGCCAGGTCCGCGCGTTTTCCGACTCAGACCGCCAGCTGGTTGAATCGCTGGCTTCGCAGGCCGCCATCGCGCTCAACAACCGCCAGTTGATCGAGCAGATGGCCGAGCTGTTCGAGTCGCTGATCACCCTGATCAACAGCGCCATCGACGAAAAATCGCCCTACACCGGCGGCCATTGCGAGCGCGTTCCGGCGCTGACCATGCTGCTGGCGGATGCCGCAGCGAGCACCGGCGAAGGACCGCTGGCGGGCTTTCATCTGAGCGAAAGTGATCGCTACGAGCTGAAAATCGCCGGCCTGCTGCACGACTGCGGCAAGATCACCACGCCAGTGCACGTGGTCGACAAGGCCACCAAGCTGGAGACCCTGTTCGACCGCATCCACGTGTTCGACACCCGTATCGAGGTGCTGCTGCGCGATGCCGAGATTGCGCTGCTGCGGGGCCAGTTCAGCGAAGCCGACTACGCCAGGCGGGTCGCGGCGCTGCGCGCCGACCGCGAGATCGTGCGGCAGAGCAACAAGGGCGGCGAGTTCATGAGCGACGCCCAGATCGCCGAGATTGATCGCATCGCCCAGTACATGCTGCACGGCCCGGACGGCCAGCTGCAGCCGCTGCTGAGTGCCGAGGAAACGATGAATCTCAGCATCCGCCGCGGCACGCTGAACGACGCCGAGCGGGAGATCATCAACAACCATATCGTCAGCACCATCCGCATGCTGGAGGCGCTGCCCTGGCCACCGCACCTGAAGAAGGTGCCGGAGTACGCCGGTGGCCACCATGAGCGAATGGACGGCAAGGGCTACCCGCGCGGGCTGACCCGGGAACAGATGAGCATCCCGGCACGGGTGATGGGCATCGCCGACGTGTTCGAGGCACTCACCGCGTCGGACCGGCCCTACAAGTCGGCCAAGACGCTGTCGGAGTCGATCCAGATCCTTGGGCGCATGAAGGTGGGCAACCACATTGATCCGGACCTGTTCGATGTCTTTCTGCGCGAGCGGGTTTATCTGACTTACGCCCAACGATTCCTGAGTCCACAGCAGATTGATCGGATCGACTGGCGCAATGTGCCGGGTGTCGACGCGGGCCTGGCCGGTTTTCTGATTGCGGCGGATGCCTCCGACTGATCGGAGGCACGGCGCCAGCGTGGCGGATAAGGCGCACGTCGGGTGCGATTCCGCCAAATGGCGGAAGTCGCCCCCCAAATGTCATTAGCGCCAGACATATTGGCTGAATCAGCCACTACAATGGCGTATCCGCCACTCTTCGCCACCGCGGCTGACGCGCAATCTGGGCCTACCCGCTACCGGGCACCCACAGGAGTCACCGCATGAACCGCGCAACCCATCGCCACTCCCGCATTGCACTGGCCGCGTTCGCCGCGCTGCTGCTGTCCAACGTCAGTGCCGCACAGCAAGAGAACCCGCTTGATCCGGTATATCTCGAAGCCAGCCAGTACACCGCAACCCTGCAGCCGCAGCTGCAGCGCTGGACGCTGGCGCCGCAGATCGGCAGCGATGTCGAGATCCGCAGCATCGCACCGTGCCCGCACCAGGTTGTTCCGAGCAAAGGACTGTGGGTGATCGGCCGCGATGCCGAGGGCGGCATCGAGCTGATCGCGCCATCGGCAACCCTGCTGCCGGCGGGCCACAGCGGGCGCATTGCGCTGCGCAGTTGTGAGGTCAGCGGCGACGCCAGCGCCGGTCCCGCCTTCGGCGTCCCCGAACGCGTGCTGGAGCTGCTGGCAGCGCACAGCGGTGCTGTGCTGGTCGATGGCTAGATCCCGCGAGCGTCCGCCAGGCACAGAGGCGCGCAGCGAGCGCTCACCGTCGCTGCTGCGCGCCACGCCGGCCGACGGCAGCACGCCGGGCCGGTTGAGCGATGAGGTGCGCGCCGCGCAGATCGACCGCCAGCCGCGGGTCTTCACGCTCGGCCTGCTGGCGATGGATGGGGCGATCCTGTCCAGTCTGGCCAATCCGATCGACACGCTGCGGATCGCCCAGAAGCTGGCCTTCCTGCACGATCCGACCACCCCGCTACGCTTCAACGCGCAGCTGATCGGGGCGCGCCAGCAGGTCAACATGGGCTGCTCCGGCGGCGTGCGCATCGAGGGCGTGGTGTGTGGCGGCGGTGACCCGGACGTGCTGCTGGTGCCTGGCTTCATGCACGGCAGCGCCGACGACCTCATTCGCACACTGCACTCAATGGGGCCGGAGATCGAGCTGATCCGGGCCATGCACGCGCGCGGCGTAGTGATCGCCAGCACCTGCTGCGGCGCTTTTCTACTGGCCGAGGCCGGACTGCTGGATGGCCGTCGCGCCACGGTCAGCTGGTGGCTTGATGCAGTGTTTCGCGAGCGCTATCCGCGGGTCCAGCTGGATGCCGACGCCATGCTGATCGAGGACGGTCCCGTCGCCACCACCGGTGGCAGCAGCGCGGTGGTCAACTACATCCTCAAGCTGATCAGCCGTACCGGCGGTGACGACCTGGCGCAGCTTACCGCGCGCATTCTGCTGGTCGACCCCGAGCGCAACAGCCAGGCGCCCTACGTCAGCATGGCGCTGCGCGAGCGGCCACGGCACACGCTGACCGAAAAGGCCGAGCGCTACATCAACGAGGCCCTGCATGGCGACATCAGCGTCGGCCTGCTGGCGGACCACTGCGGCACCTCAGAACGCAGCCTGCTGCGGCACTTCCGCGCCCACTTCGGCGTGAGCCCGCTGGAGCACATCCAGCATCTGCGCGTGGAGCGCGCCAAAGCGCTGCTGGAGTCGACGCTGTTGAGCTTTGACGAGATCGTCGGCCGCTGCGGCTATTCCGACGTGTCGAGCTTCCGCAAGCTGTTCAAGCGGGCAACGACGATGACACCACAAGACTATCGCGAACGATTCCG
>JBBRBN010000115.1:0-8062 GCA_038205755.1 Lysobacterales bacterium
TGCGGGCGGTTGGCCTTGGCAAAACGCGCCCGGTTGCCGACAACAGCAGCGCCGAGGGTCGGGCGCGCAATCGACGGGTGGAGGTCGTGGTCGCTGCGGGCGGCTGATCCAATGGCAGCCGATCCAACGGCAGCCGATCCAGTGGCAGCCGATCCAACGACAGCCGAGCAAGCTCGGCTCTACGAAGGCGTCGCGCGTGGCGCGAGCGTCGCGACGTGCGGCAGCGTTGTGACGTGCGGCAGCGTTGTGACGTGCGGCAGCGTCGCGACGTGCGGGAGCGTCGGGATGCGCAGGGCTGTCGTAGAGCGGAGCTTGCTCCGCTAAGGCCTGATCGGTGCGCAAACCCCCCGCAGTGGCAGCCGAGCAAGCTCGGCTCTACGAAGGCGTCGCGCGGGGCGCGGGCGTCGCGCGGGGCGCGGGCGTCGCGCGGGGCGCGGGCGTCGCGCGGGGCGCGGGTGTCGCGCGGGGCGCGGGCGTCGTGACGTGCGGCAGCGTCGCGACGTGCGGGAGCAGCGGGATGTCCAAGCCTCGACGGCCATTCCAAGTGGCGAAGCACACCGGCTCGCTTCCTGAAAAGTACAATAGAATCAATTTCTTGGCCGATAAGTTGCAGCTCAGGCCGCACAGGCGTAGTGTCCTTATCCCGTGTGGGCTTTTCCGCACGGCCTGCCGGAGTCGGGCCGATGAATCGAGCCAGCGCCAGCGATGAGATCGCCGTTCCAAGTGTCGGGGCGGGATCGCAGTGCACGCGCGACGCCCGTCTCCAGAACCCTCAACCAAGCCCTCCCGAACGCCCCGCCCGGTGACCCCGAGCAGGGCGTTTTCGTTTGCAGCCACAGGAGACTACCGATGTTTGAAAGCCAACCCGCGACTGACGTTGAAGCAATGCTCAAGAGCGATACCGAGTTTCGCCAGTTGTATCGTCGGCATCAGGAGTTGGACAAGCAGGTGCTGGACGCCGAACTGGGCGTACTGCCGCTTGATGACACCACCCTGGTGCGCATGAAGAAGGAAAAGCTTCACGCCAAGGATCGTCTCACCCGCATGTTCGAGCGCAAGCACGGGCTGCACTGACCGCACCCTCGTTGACCACCGGCGCTGCGCGGGGCGGCCTGCGCCCCGCGCAGCGCCGCCGTGCAGAGCGGACCGTTGCGGCCAGTCGCTATACTCGCGTTTTCCCACCGGGGTCCGCAGCGCGTTGCCGCAACAGGGCGCTCTGCACACAGCGCATGGCCATACACGACAGCGTTCTCGATCTGATCGGCAATACGCCGATCGTCCGCGCCGGCAAGCTGGACACCGGGATCTGCGAGCTGTTCTTCAAGCTCGAAAGTCATAATCCCGGCGGTTCGATCAAGGACCGCATCGGCCTCAAGATGATCGAGGCGGCGGAAGCGGCCGGCAGCATCTCGCCCGGCGACACGCTGGTTGAGGGCACCGCTGGCAACACCGGCATTGGTCTGGCGCTCTCGGCCCAGCAAAAGGGCTACAAGCTGGTGCTGGTGGTGCCCGACAAAATGAGTCGGGAGAAGATCTTCAACCTCAAGGCGATGGGTGCCGAGGTGCTGCTAACGCGGTCGGATGTCGCCAAGGGTCATCCGCAGTACTACCAGGACATGGCCGAACGGATTGCCCGCGAAACGACCGGCGCCTATTTCATCAACCAGTTCGGCAACCCGGATAATCCCCGCGCCCACGAGGAGGGCACCGGGCCCGAGATTCTGCAGCAGATGGATGGCCGGCTTGACGCCATCGTGTTCGGCTGCGGCTCGTCTGGGACCATGACCGGGCTGTCGCGCTGCTTCGCCGAGCACTCGCCGCATACCGAGCTGATTCTTGCCGACCCGGTCGGCTCGATCCTCACCCAGTACATCAATGAGGGCACGCTCAGCACCAAGTCGGGCAGCTGGATGGTCGAGGGTATCGGCGAGGATTTCCTGCCGCCGATTTCCGACTTCAGCCGGGTGACCAAAGCCTATGCGGTGAGCGACCGCGACAGCTTCATGGCCGGTCGCGAGCTGTTGTTGAAAGAAGGCATTCTCGGCGGATCCTCCAGCGGCACCCTGCTCGCGGCGGCGCTGCGCTACTGCCACGAACAGACCACACCCAAGCGGGTGCTGATGTTTGTCTGCGATACCGGCAACAAGTATCTGTCGAAGATGTACAACGACTACTGGATGCTCGACAACGGCTTCACCCAGCGCGAGGCGCATGGCGATCTGCGCGATCTGATCCTGCGGCCCTATTCGCAGCGCGACACGGTGGTGGTGGCGCCGACCGACGCCCTCACCGTCGCCTACCAGCGGATGAAGCTGTATGACGTCAGCCAGCTGCCGGTGATGGACGGCGACCAGATCGTCGGCATCATCGACGAGTCCGACGTGCTGCTGCATGTCTATGGCGACGAGTCGCGTTTCCGCGACCCGGTGTCGACGGCGATGGTCAGCCGGCTGGAGAAGCTCGACGTGAAGTCGCCAATCGAGGCGCTGCTGCCGCTGTTCGATGCCGGCCACGTCGCGATTGTGATGGACGACGCCCGTTTCCTGGGCCTGATCACCCGCATCGACCTGCTCAATTTCCTGCGCCGGCGGGTGCAGTAGCGGCGGCGGCGGCGGGCGGGGCCGGAACATCAAGCGCGTATCCTGTAGCCACTCTCTGCGGAGTCCGAATCATGTCCCTGGCCAAGCGCGACGAGGTTCTGCACACCTACGCCGACTATCTGCAATGGCCGGAAGATGTGCGTTACGAGCTGATCGACGGCGTTGCTTATTTGATGTCGCCCGGCCCTGACCTTGCGCATCAGGATGTGGCTGGCGAAATTTACTACCAGTTGCGTCAGGCGCTGGGCGACTCGCCCTGCCGCGCCTATATCGCCCCGCTCGATGTGCGCTTGCCCAAGGGCGGCGAGCGCGATGAGCTGGTCGATACCGTGGTTCAGCCCGACGTGATGGTGGTCTGCCAACTCGAACGGCTGGACCGCCGCGGTGTGCGCGGCGCGCCCGATTTCGTTGTCGAGGTGCTGTCGCCTTCGACCTCGAGCCACGATCAGGTGCGCAAGCTTGGCATCTACGAGCGCGCTGGCGTGCGTGAATACTGGTTGGTCCACCCGACCGATCGCGTCCTCAGCGTCTATCGCCTCGGCGACAATGGCTTTGGCAAGGCCGACGTGCAGGAGCTTGCCGGCGCCACTGCGGTCGGCGTGCTGCCGGGCGTCAGCATCACCTGGGATGCGCTGCTCGCGCGTCTGCCGCCGCTGGAATACTGAGTTCTCTCGCCTTTCATGCGGCGGCGATGTCCGCCGCACGAAAGGCGAGGCTGGAGGCGCCGTCTGACTCCAGCCTCCCCGAACATCGGGCGGCGCGTCAGCCAGGCGCCGAGCCCAAACGACCTTCACCTTGACCCAAACCCAATGACCCAAAAACACGCTCTCGGCACCCTCGCCATCCACGCCGGCCAGTCTCCCGACCCGTCAACCGGCGCCGTGATGACGCCGATCTATGCGACGTCGACCTATGTGCAAAGCAGCCCCGGCGTGCACCAGGGCTTCGAATACTCGCGCAGCCACAATCCAACGCGCTTCGCCTACGAACGCTGCGTTGCCGCGCTGGAGGGCGGCACGCAGGGCTATGCCTTCGCCTCGGGGCTGGCGGCGACCTCGACGGTGCTGGAGACGCTCGACTCGGGCAGCCATGTGATCTGCATGGACGATGTTTACGGCGGCACCTACCGGCTGTTCGAGCGCGTGCGCCGACGCAGCGCGTGACTGGATTTCACTTTTGTCGACCTGACCGATCCGGCGGCCTTCGAGGCGGCGATCCGGCCGAACACCCGGCTGGTGTGGATCGAGACGCCGACCAACCCGATGCTCAAGGTCGTTGACATCGCCGCCATCGCCGCGATTGCGCGCAGGCGCGGGATCCGTGTCGGCGTCGACAACACGTTCTGCTCGCCGATGCTGCAGCGGCCGCTGGAGCACGGCGCGCATCTGGTCATGCACTCGGCAACCAAGTACCTCAACGGCCACAGCGACATCGTCGGCGGCATGATCGTGGTTGGCGATGATGTTGAGCTGGCCGAACAGATGACCTTCCTGCAGAACGCGGTGGGCGGCGTGCAGGGTCCGTTCGACAGCTTTCTCGCCCTGCGCGGCCTGAAGACCCTGCACCTGCGGATGCGCGCTCACTGCGAGAACGCGCAGCAGCTGGCGGAGTGGCTGGCGGCTCACCCGGCGATCGAGAAGGTGATCTATCCCGGCCTGGCCGATCACCCGCAGCACGCCCTGGCCAAGCGGCAGATGGACGGCTTCGGCGGCATGCTCAGCGTGTACGTCAAAGGCGGCCTGCCGGCCGCGCGGCGGATGATGGAGCGCTGCCAGCTGTTTGCGCTGGCCGAGTCACTCGGCGGCGTCGAGAGCCTGATCAACCACCCGGCGATAATGACCCACGCCTCGGTGCCCTCGGAGCAGCGCCAGCGCCTTGGCATTCACGACAATCTGGTGCGACTGAGCGTGGGTGTGGAGGATGTGGCTGATCTGCGCAACGAGCTGGAGCACGCGCTCGGCGCTTAGCCCGATCACTCGACCGCGTGCAGCACCGCAGGTCGGGCGAGTTCTCGACACATCCGCCAGCGACGGCAGATGACCTGGCGGATTTCGCCGGAGAGATTGCGTTCGGCAGCCAAGTCGCGCCGATTCCGCTGCTCGTGGTCAAGCAGGGTCAGCACCTGCTGCGACTCGGCGCTGACCGGGCGGGCCTCGAACACCAGGTCGCCCCACTCAGACGGCAGCGACAGTCCCAGTTCGACTCGGGCCTGACCGCCGGCCGGGCAGGAGACCCAGGCGTGCCGTACCCAGGCGACGTCGCCCTGCCGACGTTGCAACGCCCAGCCAATGGCGAATGGCTCGAACGGACGCGCGCATTCCAGCGTGATGTTGATCGCCGAAAGTCGCGCCTGCGCCGGTTCCGGCGCTGCAAAGCGGACCGACACGGAGCCGGCAGTGGTTTCCAGCGGCAGCCCGGGCTGGGCCGGGAATTCAATGCGGTACAGCGACGCATCGTTGATTGTCATCAGCAGTCGCGCGTCGCGTTCTTGAATCCACTGTTTCAGGCCCGGATCGAGCGGGTCGCGCCGGATCAGCAGAAGACTGGCGCCGCTGCGCTCAATCACTGCCTGCCAGCCTCCCATGCCGCCGCCGGCCTGCGCATGCAGCTGCTGCAGTTCGGTGTCGTACCAGTTGGTGACAAACGCGGCGCCAGCGAATTCGGCCATCGCCGCGAAGTGGTGCGACGCAACCAGCACGCGGTCGTCGTCGCGCATCCGCTCGCGCACCTGTTGGGCAATGATCCGCTCCGGGCCGAACGCACGAACGACAGCCGCGCTGCCGTCCCTCACCAGAGTCGGGAGGGCGCGAGCACCCAGCAGCCACGATGCCGAAGGCAGGAACGCCAGCTGCAGCAGCACCAGGAGACTGCCGATGGCGAGCAGCGCGCGTCGGTTGTTGAGGGTCACCAGGCCGGCCAGCAGCACCGGCAGCAGCAGCGCCAGCGCCGGCTGGGTGTAGCGCAGGTACTGCAGCTGGGTCAGCGGCAGCAGCCAGGCCAGCAATCCCACCAGCAGCAGCGGCCGCAGTCTGGCGTCGAGCGCGGCAGGAACTGCAGCCGCCGCCATGACGAGAAAGGCAAACCCGGCAACGCCAGGCGCACCCTCGTAGTAATCGCCGGAGCGAAAGCTCATCCAGAACGGCAGCCGCCAGTCGAGCCCCTTCAACCACCGCGCGTCGACCGAGTTCTCGGTGGGAAACCAGGCCGACTGGAACAGACCGTTGAACAGCGGCAGCACCGGATTGCCGGTCAGCGCCCAGGCGTACAGGTAACTCGCCCCGCCAACCAGCAGCGCCAGCCCGAGTGCGGCCGGCAGCGCGCGCCACGGCACAGCGCCGCGCCACTGCCACAGCAGAAGCAGGCCGAGCGGACCGATCACCGTCAGGTTGACTATTTTGATTCCGACCAGGTACGCCGCCAGAACGGCGGCAGCGAACAGGGTTCGGCGGTCCGGCACGGCGGGTGCCTGCAGGATCAGCAGCGCCAGCGCCGCGACGGCCGCCGCCGAGGCGGTCTCGGTCTGCATGCTCATGGTCAGCGCACTGGTCAGCGGCACCGAGGCGTATAGCAGGGCTGCCAGCCAGGCCAATCCTGGGCTCAGCCCGAGCACCCGTCCAATGCGCACCATCAGCCACACCGTGATCAGCAGCCAGGCGCTGTTGAGCACGCCGACCACCTCCGCCCCGGCCAGCGCCTGCAGCAGTCCGTAGCCAACGTCGACCAGCCACGGGGCCAGCGACCAGACCTGCGAGCCGACGTCCATCCGGTAATAGCCGAGCGTTTGCAGCTGCCAGCCGATCTGCAGATGACTGGCAAGATCGTCGGCCGCGAGAACCGGCAGCCATGCCGGAATGAGCGCAGTCAGCAGCGTCAGCGCCACCAGCGTCGACCACCAGGGATGTCCGCGGTAGGCTTCGCGCAGCCCCTTTTGCATCCGTCCGAACTGGCGGCTGATGCGCCGATGCAGCAGGGCCACCAGCAACAACAGAACGCCGCCGATGCTGGCTGGCGAATATATGGGCAGGAACAGCAGCCACGCCGCCGATCCGGTGATCAGCGCCGCGCCCAGCGGCAGCGCCAGCCAGGGCGAGTCCGGGTTGTCATCGCAAAACTTGCTGCCCAGTCCGAGCGAAGCAGTGAGGAACAGTGCGCACGCGGCAACCGCCGCCAGCCCGTGAAAATGCAGCAACGCGCCGAGCCCGATAAGCCCCAGCACGACGGCCGCTGGCAGCCGGCCGATGCGTCCGCCGATCAGCGCAACGGCCAAGGCGAGCAGCAGCCAACGACCCAGCCAGACGGCGTGCTCGCCGTGCGCGGGCGTCCACGGGTTGAAGAAAGCGAAGCCGGCGGCCAGCAGCAGCAGGCCCAAGCCAAGAGCGAAATGCCGCAGTATCAGCATGCAGGGAAAAGTAGGGCAGAGGGCTGAGCTAGTATATGCGGCCTGACTCGGAGCCTCCGCATGCGTGCCGCGCTGGCGCCGCGCCATCCTAGTTGGACGTAGGTCGGCCGGGCTGCAAATCCGTCTGCGCGGCCCAGGTGTTAAAAAGAATCGCACGCCGCCAATTCTTGGCCCATAGCGCTGCCATGGGCCTGCGAATCGTCGTTGTCTGTCCTCACGCAGCCAGCAATCGCCTCGGCGGGATACGTCCGACAGGCTGCTAGGCAGCACCGCTGCGGAACCCGCCTCATGCCCCTGAAATCGGATGCCCCCGTGCCGCCAGCAGACCCCACGCCGCGCATTGCTGTCGTCATACCGAGCTACCGCGTCACGGCTCACGTGCTCGACGTGATTGCGGCGATCGGCCCGGAAGTCTGGCGCATCTACGCAGTCGATGATGCCTGCCCGGACGGGTCTGGCGAGCATGTCGAGCGCAACTGCAGCGATTCGCGCGTTCGCGTCTTGCGACATACGGTCAATGAGGGGGTCGGCGGCGCGGTCATGAGCGGCTATCGACAGGCACTGGCGGACGGCTGCGATGTGATCGTGAAGATCGACGGCGACGGCCAGATGGACCCCAGCCTCGTACCTGTCTTCGTTGCGCCGATCGTGCGCGGCGAAGCCGACTACACCAAGGGCAACCGCTTCTACGATCTGGCCCAGATCGGCCGCATGCCCGGAATGCGCATTTTTGGCAACGCCGTGCTGTCGTTCATGGCCAAACTCTCGACCGGCTACTGGGATCTGTTCGATCCGACCAATGGCTACACCGCCATCCACGCCGAGGCCGCCCGCCTGTTGCCATACGACCGGATCAGCAAGCGTTACTTCTTCGAGACCGACATCCTGTTCCGCCTGAATACCTTCCGCGCCGTGGTCGTCGATGTGCCAATGGACGCCCGCTACGGCGATGAGGTGAGCAACCTGAAGATCAGTCGCATCCTCACCGAGTTCCTCTACAAGCACGCGCGCAACGTCGGCAAGCGGATTTTCTACAACTACTTCCTGCGCGATCTCTCGCTGG
>JBBRBN010000116.1:0-7763 GCA_038205755.1 Lysobacterales bacterium
GCGCCAAAACCTACCCCCGCAGGGCACGAAGGGACGGCGCGAACCGCGCTGACGGGGCAAAACGCCCCCACTGCGGCCCAACAGCGCCGCAGTGACACCGAATATCGGCATAATCTCGACTAAATCACTGCAATCGAAGCAAATTTAGCGCTGTATGCGCTGCACGGGCTGCCTGTGCAGAGCTTCCTTAGCGGATTCAACATCTTTTCATGGTTGCAGAGGTTAGGGTGAACTCCAATTCCAGCCGTGACTTGAATTTGCCTGATCAGGCAACGCTGATGGCAAATCTGGTTGAACTCGCTCGGGGCGTTGATGCCGTCGATCGCTACTTGGACGCGAACGACACAGGGTACTTCAGCCATCCGGATGGTCGCCGCGATCCTTTGGAAGGGCTAGCTTTTTCGCCTCCCCAGGCGGCGCTCATCGCCTATCTCGCTCAACGCTGCCCGACGCCTCTTTCGATCGAAACGGGCTTCGGAATGGGATCTTCAACCGCAGTGATCCTTGGCTCCCGCCGGTCCGTCGGCCATTCCTTCCAGCATCTGGCGTTCGATCCATTTGGCTTGCCGGACCGGCGTGGCGCGGTAGTCCAGTCATACCTTGAAGCGGAGTTTGACGAATTCTGCCGCTGTCACGAGAGGTCTGAGGTTGGCCTGGGAAAGTTGTTGAGCACACAGGGCTGTAATTCTGTCGGACTGGCCTTGATTGATGGCGGCCATCATTTTGAAACCGTAATTTCTGATTTCCGCCTTGCGGACTTACTGTGCTGTGACGGCGGTTTTATTATCTTTGATGATGCTTGGTTTCCTGCGATCGAGACGGCAATCAGCTATATACGCGCCAATCGACCCGATTATGCGCTGGCGCACCTAGCGGCGCCGAGTACCACGGTTTTGCAGAAGCGAGGTCCGGATCAGCGCCATTGGGGCGAGTTCTCACCGTTCCCAGTGCCGCAGAGGAGCAACTGGAGGTCAGTCGTATAGAATGGTCCGGTCGCCCTTCCCTAGCCGGCCGATTCGCCCGGTCCGAACCGTGATGGCTCTTGCCGATACACACAGAATGCCCGCAGGGCTGAAGAAGGAATGAGGCGTGGGTGCAGAGGCAAGCAGGACCGAGATCTTCGGAGGCGCCTTTATCCTCGAGACAAGCGCCCATGTGGACCATCGCGGCGTCTCCCTGGAATCCTATCGTGAGAATGAACCGCCCCGAGTTTTCAGGAGACTCTTTTAGTTGGCTGCCAAGCACTCGGGTTGAGTGGCTTGGGTGCGGTGGTACTGCTCCTCGAACTCCGCCGGTGAAAGGTAGCCCAGCGGCTCCAGCAAGCGCTGCGTGTTGAAAAACGCGATCCACTCGAGGGTCGCGTACTCCACATCCTCGAAGCCCCGCCACGGCCTGCGGCGCCGAATCACTTCCGTCTTGTACAGCCCGATCACCGACTCGGCGAGCGCATTGACGTCGGCGTCGCCGACGCTCCCAACCGAGGGCGCCGCGCCGGCCGCCAGCACGCGGTCCGTGTACCGCATCGCCACGTATTGCGACCCGCGATCCGTGTGCACCATCAGCCGCCCATCGAGCTCCCGGTCGTGCAGCGCCTGCTCGCGCGCATCGAGCACCAGCTCCGTGCGCATGGTGGTGTTGGCCCGCCAGCCGACGATGCGACGTGAGAACACGTCGATGACGAACGCGACGTACACGAAGCCGCGCCAGGTCGCGACGTACGTGAAGTCCGCGACCCAGAGCTGGTTCGGCTGCGCCGCCGAGAACTGCCGCTGCACCAGATCGGCCGACGGCGCCGCGGTGTCGTCCGGCTGCGTCGTACGCACGCGTTGTCCGCGCACGACGCCCTGCAGACCCGCCGCGCGCATCAGGCGCTCCACCGTGCAGCGCGCCACGGTGGTGCCGTCGCGCTGGAGCTGGCGCCACACCTTCCGGACGCCATAGACCTCGTGGTTGTCGCGGTAGATGCGCGTAATCTCGGTGCGCAGGATTGCGTCACGCGGCGCGCGTGGTGTGTGCCGCGTGGCATCGGCCAGGCGCCGGCGATAGACGTAGTAGGCCGACGGTGCGATCTCCAACACGCGGCAAATCGACTCGACACCGTAGGCCTCCCGATGCGCATCGATGAACGCGTACATGATGGCGTGGGTTACTTCGTGAAGCGGTCGAGCTCCGCTGCCGCGAAAAACGTGCTGGCTTCGCGGAGAATCTCATTGGCCCGCTTCAGCTCCCGATTCTCGCGCTCGAGCTGCGTCAGCCGCTCACGCTCGTCGGTCGTGATCCCCGACCGCGTCCCGATGTCCCACTCCGTCTGGCGCACCCACAGCCGCAGCGTCTCCGCCTTGCAGCCGATCTTCTCCGCGATGGACCGAATGGCTGCCCACTGGGTGGGGTGTGCGCCCTGCTGCTCCTGCACCAGCCGCACCGCCCGCTCCCGCACCTCCGGGGCGAACGGCTTACTCGGCTTCCGACCAAGCCCTGCGGATCACCGAAATGATTCTCGCTGCTGACTTTCGTTGTATCAATAGACGACACACTTTTGAGGCAGCGAAGCTCGACATGCTTCTGCGCGCGTATGCGCTGACAGTATTGATCGCTGGTCGCGCGCCATTGCTGTCAGATCTCTTCATTCCGCGAGTGCAACTGGCGGAGACGCCAGAAGAGAAGCGCGAATTACACGAAGCTGCTGAACCAATTTGGTCATTACTGGAGCTGTGCGGAGCGCTGTTGCCGGTCTACACAGCCACCGTTTCAGCGGGAGGGAGCAGCGCTTGGATGTAGCCGCGAAAGTGCTCGATGGATGCCTGCCGCGCGGCCAGCGCGCCATCGAGCCCGACCTCGAGCGGCACGTGCCCGGTGAGCTGCACCCCAAGCACACGCGCCACCGCGACGACGGAATCGTAGACGGGCCGTGACAGGTGGTTGTAGACCTTCACAAAGTCGTACCCCGCGGCGCGCTGGCGTACGTTCTCTGCGCGCACGGCCCACGGGAATTCGAGCAGCACGTTGTCAGGGTGGGACAGCGGCGCCGCCTCCACGACCGGCCCGGGGGTAATGATGCGAGGCCCGATCATGCGTCCCGACGCGACGCGTGCACGCATGCCGAGGTGGCTGGTGTCGCCCGCCATGTTCCGCACCGTCGTCACGCCGTTGGCGATATATGTAAATAAGTCGCGGTGGTTTCAATCGGTCGTTGCAACACCTCCCCGAGGATGTGGCTGGTTGGCAGGGAAACGGAGGTCAGAGCGCGCGGGCCGGCCGAAGTTGCGATCCCCTGGCGCGCCGACTGTCGCACGACGCGAAACACGGAGCGCGTTTTGGGGGCTGATCGCGCGTGGGCGCAGCAGTGAAAGCGCGGGGAGCGAAGTCGGCATCTCGATGGCGGTGGCGGCGCGCTGGTTCCGGCAGTCTGGGGGTATGCCCCCTTCTCACTTGTGCGCGTCGGCCACGCCGGTCTCCGCGCGGTATTTGTCCTTCGTGGAACGTGAGCAGCTCGCGCTGCTGCGCGTGCAAGGCGTCGGCGTGCGCGCCTGCGCGCGACGGCTCGGCCGTGCCGCGTCGACGATCTCGCGTGAATTGCGTCGCAATGCCGCGACGCGAAGCGGTCGATTCGACTATCGAGCGTTACCGGCGCAGTGGCACGCCGAGCGCTCCGCGCGCCGTTCCAAAATCGCGAAGTTGGTGGCGCGGCCCGCGTTGCGCGCGTACGTCGAAGCGCGGCTATCCGGCCTCATCGCAGCCCCCCGCGCCGGAGCAATTCCAGGCCCCAGCGTCGACTGGAGCGGCCGGCGTCAGGGCCGTCGGCAGCATCGACGCTGGGCGACGGCGTGGAGTCCCGCGCAGATTGCCCATCGACTCCGGCTCGACTTCCCGCACGATCTCTTCATGCGCATCAGTCACGAGGCGATTTATCAAGCGCTATACGTGCAAAGCCGCGGCGCACTGCGTCGAGAACTGACGGCGTATTTGCGCACCGGGCGTCCGCTCCGCGTGCCGCATGCACGAACACGCGGTCGTGGAAAACAGTTTGTGACGCCGGAACTGATGATCAGCGAGCGGCCGCCGGAGATTGCCGACCGCGCCTTACCGGGGCACTGGGAGGGAGACCTAATCCTCGGACTCAAGAACTCAGCGATTGGTACGCTGGTCGAGCGGACGACGCGCTTTACGATACTGCTGCATCTGCCGCATCGGTCTCTACAAGACCGAGGTCATCCGCCGCCGCGGGCCGTGGCGGGGCTTCGAGGGCGTGGGGTATGCGACCTTGGAGTTGGGTGGCCTGGTTCGACACGCCACCCGTGCTGAAGCCGCTGGGTTGCGTTCCCCTCTGTTGAGTTCGGAGCTCTGTACCGCCGCATCCAAGCCAATTAACCCGAGTGCAGGCGACGCAGGCGTTCCATGGCGCTGAAAAGCCTGTCTCGTTGCATGCAACTTTGTACGACACCAACGTTCGCTACACACAGCCGGTTCAGCTATTGACCGACGGCTTGCCACGCCGGATAATCTCTGATAGTGTTCAAAGAGAAAGTCGAAGTCCGGCGCTTGAGGCACAGAAATAGATTTGCCTTGTGTCAATTCTGCATTCGCCACGCATGCAATTAACCAGAGGGCCGATACTATGATTATCCTGCTGGACTACGCATTCGATGATGCAATCGTCGCTTCAAAAACCGGCGGTCATGAACTCGTTTTCAGGGGTGCCACGCCCGTCGATGGCCCCGGCGACACCGCGATCGGCGCCTTTGCTAAAGCGCTGAACCTGGGCGGTAACAGCGCTGCTAGCACCGAAGTTGCCGATATTGCCTTCACCGAAGAACGCTGGACGGTGCGGATCGTTTTCAAGCTGGGGGTGGCCACCGCGCGTGGCAATCTGGTCGAATCTACCCGCTTTCCCTTCGCCATTTACGTGGATCGGCCCGCAGTGGCCGGTCAACCCTACACCATCCACGCCGCCGTCAACAGCAGCGCTTATGGCTGGCGCGGGGTCGACAGCCGCTTTGCTGCGCGGCCGCCTGTTTTCGACGAGTGGGTCGTGCTTGATGTCGTCTTTGATGGCGATACCCTCATCATGCTGATCGACGGCGCGGTTGCCGATGTGCAGGCGTTCCCGCGCTCCGACCTTGTCAACATGGGCGGGTCCCGGCTGTTTGTCGGGTCCTGGGTAGATGGCACGCGCGACCGGTTCACGGGCAGGATCGCAGCCGTGCAGTTGCACGCCGGCATCCCCGATGATCTCGCCGCCGACGTGGCCGAGGTCCGCCGGCAGCCGATGTGGTTCATCAGCCGCAAACGCCTTTCGCTCGCCGGCATCCTGAATCTGGGGGACGAAGCCGGCCCGGTCGCGTGGGACAGCGCCGCTGGCGTCTACGTGCAGCCGCACACTCAGGGCGTGATCATGTACGACGATGGCAGCGGGGCGGCTTATGAAATGCACGGCGCCATCTGGACTTATTACAAGGGCCTGGCCGACCGCCGTTCGCTCGGCGTTGTAGTCACCCACCAGATCGCCGCGCAGCGCGCCCGCGGCCGCCAGTCAAAGTTCGAGAACGGCGGCAGAAAATTGTCGGGCGCCAGCGGTGCCCATGCCGTCACTGGGCGCATCTATCTTGCGTACGAGGATCTTCGCGAGGCACGCGGGCTTGGCTTCCCCGTCGGTCCGCAGCGTGCCATCCCTGGCGGTTTCGAGCAGACGTTCCAGAGCGCCCGCTTTTATCACCGCGGCGGCGCCGTCTCGGCATTCGAAGTGCATGGCGAAATCCTGCGCCGGTTCCTCGAAACCGGCGGCACCAGCACCTGGGGGTTCCCGGTCACGCACGAGCATGATGTGCTGGCGCGGACGACCGGCGGCACACCCCAGCCCATCGGCCGCGCATCCGAATTCGAAGGCTCTACCTGGTACTGGTCCGGCAGCACCGGCGCGTTCGAGGTCCATGATGACATCCGCCGCAAATATCTGGAGCTGGGCGGCCCCGCCGGCGAACTCGGCTTCCCGACGTCTGACGAAAGCGACATCCCGGGCGAAGCCGGCCCCGGGCGTATTAGCGCGTTCCAGAACGGCTGCCTGTGCTGGTACGGCAATCTTGCCAGCATCATCGTCGCACGGCCGTTCAAGATCTTCGTCGGGCGCCTCGCGACCAAGGAATCCGAAGGCCCAACCATGGGCCAGAACGACCTTTATTGCTACATCCGCGCCTCGGACGGCGGCCATACCTATGACCAGCGCCACCCGAATTCCGGCGACTGGGGCGGCAACAACAGCCGCGAACTCAACTTAACCATCCCCAACACGTTCCGGCCCACCAGCATCGGCTATCGCGTCAGTTTCCGGCTGCGCGCGATGGACGCCGATCCTGGGAACGACTATAATCTTGGTACCTTCGAGCGCGAGCTGAACGCTGCGAACGGCTGGGGCTTGCGCATAAGCCAGGGCATTTTCAACGACTCGGTTGCAAAAATCAATTCACTGACCTGGTCGGTGAAACCAACGGTCGATATCAAAAGCCTGTCGGAACCGCAGAAATGGTGGGGCAAGGACAATGATCCCACCGACGACATCAGCTATCTGCGCTACTCTCGGGCTTTCTCCGATGTCGATAGCGATCCCGAGGATTGGGATCTGACCGACTGGCTGGAAAGGGCGTTCTACGAACTGGTGGTGAAGGACCTGGCGGCCGGTGGCAATTGCTTCGGAATGTCGCTGGAGGGCATTTACGCGCGGAAGGATCGCAGCATCTTCGGCTTGCCGCTAAACCGTTTCACGACATGGGCCACGCTGGAACAGGAGTTCAACATCCGCCAATGCTACCAGGTCGGGGCCAACGCGATCTGGTGGTTCGTCGGGCAGTTTGTGTCCGGCAACACGCATGACCCGAAGGACGTGTTCGACCGATCCTACCAGGCCTTCCAGCGCGGCCAGCACCCCGTTATCTGCATCGCCCAGAATTCGGATTTTTCCGGCAAACCGCACTGCATCCTGCCGGTCCGCTGGCACAAGTCGGGCAGCAACTGGGAGATGGACATCCTTGACCCGAATGATCCGGGCAACACACGGCCTCTGACCGTCAAAGGCTCCACCAACCGCTTTCGCTATCAGGGGGTGGACGCGCTTTACGAAGGCGAGGAATGGTCCGGTGGGCGCTTCCACTTCATGCCCTATTCAGAGCTTTGTTCGCGCCCGCGCACCCCCATATGGGACGCGATCCTGCTGCTGCTGTCGGGCCCGGTCATCATTTTTGCCGAAGACAGTGAGACAGACAGCATCACGGACGCAGCGGGAACATCGCTGGACGCCTTTTCCAGCGCCGCCGTGGCCCAGTTGAAGCGCGGCCAGTCGATCGAGGGCAGCTTTGTGCCTTTTCGCGGCTTTGCCGGCGAGGCCATAAAAGGCCAGATGCTGTTCCGGACTGCCCCGCCGCAGCGCCGGCTGCAGCGCGTTTTCAATCCGGCGATGGTCGCGCACCGCTCCATCGCCGACCTGCTCGAATCCAGGGACGCCAGCCTCGGCGACCTGCGCCGGGTCTTTGCGGTTTTGCCGGAAGCCACTCGGCTGCAGCTCTCCCGGCGCAGCGTCGGATCCGTCATGGCCGACCCGCGGCTTGCCCGCGCGCTGACGCCCGCTATCACCGCCGCGCTGACCAAGCTGGGCAGCGCGAACCGCGACGGCCAGTTCAAGCACACCCTGACGGCACGCCGGGCCGGCCGACTGGATTATCTGCTAAAAACCGGACGCAACGCCTTCCGGTTCGAGGGGCCGCTGGTGACGAAGG
>JBBRBN010000117.1:0-7743 GCA_038205755.1 Lysobacterales bacterium
CTACGCCCATACCGCAATGAAGCCCTTGCTGCCGGCGCTGCTGCTCGGTAGGAAGGTCACTAAGCTGCTCCAGAACCTGCTGCACCTGCTTGCTAAGCACACCTACCGCCATCGACCCAACAAGTCGAAACCGCGCAAACCCGGCATCAAGCCACACAAACCGATGACACAGAAGAGCTGTTAGCCCGGCTTGGAATGCTTAAGTTGGGTGGATTGGGTATCGACCCAGTGCTGCAATGCCCCAGTTACCATCGCGGCACCCAGCAAGACGTAGATCAGCACGTTGTGAAACTGCATGAGGAACCGCAGCATCGGCCCACGCGACCGCACATCGGGCAGGCGGTTCGGTCCATGTTCGGCCAGCCGGCGCGCGGCCTCCTGCGCGCTCAGTCCCTCAGGGCTGGCATCTAGTTCGGCTAGGCATGTGGCCGTAGGGCGGGCGTGCGCGTCGGTTAGGTTCATGTCAGCGCGCCGTTTGGCCGCTGTTGATCATGATCGCCGTCTTGGCGCGAGCGGGCGTTTTCGAGGCGCTCACTTGTGCGCTGGCCTGGCAGCCATTCGCCCGTATTTGGCGAGGTGTTTGTCCAGCGCGACCAGCTGGTTCTCACTCGGCGGGTCGGCCACCTGAGCGCCGACGATGCGCTGGCCGGCCTGCGGCCCGTGCTTATCGGCAGCTGGGCGGTGCGGTGATCGTCGAAAGTATGGATACGAGATAGTTTCATCTCGCGACTGTCCGCGTTAAAAAGGAATTTGGTCTGTGCGGTAGCAGACGATGAGCTTGGCGCCAAAGTATAGGAACTACAAACGCCCTTTTCGAACAGGCTGGCGAGTAGGCGGTGGTCGCGAAAGCGCTGGTTCGAGCGCGGATCCGGACGTTCGCGTGAGGGATTTCGGCGTCGCGGGGACGCGCCGCCTCGCCGTCGGTGGCCACTCTCGCTGATTTCCTGCAGCGGGCGGAGCACGGCCCTGCGGGTTCATTGCCGCTTCGTGTGGTCTTGCCTTGTTTCGGCTTCGGCGTCGTGGCCGGCGGGGTGTCACGCGGCCACGGCGGGCGGTGCGCGCGGGGCGGGGCGGTGGTGCGCTTTCTCCCGCGCGCCGAGCTTTTCGAAGTGGACGAGGCATGGATGACCCCTTGCGGGTATGGCGCAGATGGCGGTGGGTTGTTCGATGCTGGCCACGATCCGTAGCGTGCCGCCGCAGTGGCCGCACGTGCTCACTTCGATGTTGACCAAATCGCCTGGAGCGATTTGGAACAGCAGAAAGGCTGGCCCGAAGGGCGGAAGGCAGGATGCCCGGAGTAAGACGCGCTTGAGGCGCTGTGCCCAGCGCCTTCCCCGGACTTGATCCGGGGTCATTGAGCGGCGCTTTTCATCGGGGCTGCGGTGGTCGCTGTTGGCCCCAGTCGACTCCTCGTCCGCAGGAGGACGTTTGCCGCGCCCGGATGGAACGGCGTCAGCATTTCGCCGACAGCGTCAAGCGAATCAAGAGAGGCGCTGAAACCGAGGGGAAATCCGAATAGCGTGCGCCGCTGGAGCCCTGCCGCCACAGGGATTCGCCTTTAATCCGTGCCATTCGGCCGCCGACCTCTTACGGCGTGCTCCGCATTTTCCGCAGCGCCACCTCAAGCCATAAAGCCAAGATCATTGCCGCTGAAATTTGTCAGCAGCGGGAAGATCGAGTTCAACGCGGCGCTATCGGTGACGCCCATCCAGCGCGCCAATGTGGCGGCCACCTGGTCGACCGACGTGGTCGGTATGTACTGTCCGCGCGACAGGCTCCAGTCCTGATCGCTGTTGTCGTTGGCGTTGAGCACCAGCTTGGGGTACTTGCCGTAGAGCTGGTTGCCACGCACGGAGTCGCCGAGAACCAGCATGTTGCCGCCCCAAGCATGGTCTGAGCCGCTGCCATTGCCGCTCAGCGTGCGGCCAAAATCGCTCATGGTGAAGGTGGTCACCTCGCTGCGGGCGTTGATTTCGCCAAGCGAGCTCCAAAACGCACCGAGCGCTTGATTCAGCCTCGTCAACAGTGCCCCGTGGCCCGTGGTAGCAATATTGCCCCCGGCTTCAAACATGCCCTGATGCAAATCAAAGCTGCCCACGCGCACGTAATAGACCTGTCGATTAGCGCCAAGCGTGCGGCTGACTTTGATCATTCGCGCGACCATCTTCAGCTGATCGGCCAATGAATTGCCGGCCGGGAACACGCTGGTGACATCGCCGCTGCCGTCAGCAGAATCGAGCAGCGTGGCCAGACTCTCGCCTACGTCCAACGAGCGACGCGCAATGCTTGAGTAGCCGCGTGCGAAAGGGCGGGCCTGCGCGTCGTCGAGCAAATCGTCAAGCACGGCGCGGCGCGCACTGTTGAAATTGGAGGTACTGCTGGCGCTGTAGTTGTCGATCAGATCGACACCGGCGCTGGACAGCTGATACGGCAACACGCCATCGCCGACCAAGAAGCGTGCGGCGCCAGCCACGGAAATCGTCGGCGACAATCCATTGGCCAACGGCCCGCCGGCGGCCAGCTTGGCTACTCGCCCGCCCCAGCCATAGCGCGCCAGCGGGTTGCTTGGTGCCGCCATGCCGATCTGCCACTGCAGTTCCTGATCATTGTGTGAGAACAGCTGCGGCGGTCGCGCTACACCACCCTCGTATTCGGTCTTGTTGATGGGGCGCACCAAGGTGCCGGCATTGCAGACGAAGGCGGCCTTGCCCTGATTGAACAGGCTCTGGATGCCGCTGTGCGCCTGGCTATTGCTGCCATTGGTTGCCGAAAAGTCGGCATGCGCGGGATGCAGGCCATACGCGCTGGACTGGTTGCTCGGCGCAATTGGCAGCAGATTATCGAAACCGAGCGCCAGTCCGCTGCTGTTGGTGCCGCTGTAGACGCCGCCGCGGGCGCTGCGATAGGTGTCGTAGCGACTCCCTGCAGCCTCGCTGTCACGCGGCACCAGCCAGTTGTAGGAATCATTGGCGCCTGCCAGATAAACGCAAACCAAGGCCTTGTACCCGGGGGCCGATTGCGCGATTGCGCGCGGCATCAGCGCCAGCTGCGGAATCAGGCTGGCGACCGATCCCACGGCGAAGCTGCAGCTCAGCTTCTTCAGGAACTCGCGACGGTTGTTGCTGGTGTCGTAACCCATGACGGCGGCTCCTTATTGTTGAACAGCGAACTCAGACGAGATCGCAATCAGGTGAATCAGGCTGAGGACCTTGCGCCGGTGATCCGCGCTGGCCATGTCGTTGTTCAGCAATGCCACCAGCTTGCCGCGCATTACCTCGCTCATCGCTCCGTACAACATTCGCTGGTTGAGCTCCTCGACCAGGGCCGCATGTGCGCTCGGAATGGCGTCGATGGTGGTGGGCGCCAGATAGGACGTGTTGCCGGGCGTGGCAAAACTCGTTGTCGTAGGGCTGGAGGTGTTGTAACCGCTCAGGATGCGCCTCCAGAACTCGTCCGACATGCTGATAAAGGTCGACTCGTTGAGGATCTGGAACTCCGGCGAAAACAGGCCGGCATCGGCGATCTCGCCGGGCTGCTGGTAGTCGGGCGCGTAGAAATTAAATACCGAGTCGGCGCGCAGCGGTGCCTGACTGAGACCGCCGCGCTCGGCGGTGCTCAGGCCGGTGGACCCGTTGAGGCCGTTTTGCACACCGAAGGCGCGCAGAATCGCGGTCAGGCGCAAGATCGGTTCGCGCAGCTTGCCGAAATCATTGGCCGGAACCGCGGCGCGCGCCTCGGCATCCAGCAGTATCGCCCTGACGACAGAACCCAGATTGCCGCGGCTGCCGCTGCCGTCGTCCTCAAACACTGCAGCAACGCGCTCGATATATCCGGGCGAGGGATTGCTGGTAGTCAGCCGCTGAATCAGCTGACGGGCCATCATCGGCGCCACGTTGGGATGCAGAAACAGGGTGTCGAACAGGGTGTCGAGCTGAGTGTTGCAGTAGTTGAGACAGGCTTGCCGATCGCTGGCCGGCGTCGAGGCGTGGCAGGCAACTGGACTCGGATTGACGGTGATGCCGGCAAGCAGGGTCTTGCTGTCATTCGGCGCCGGCAAGATGGCGTAGCTGTTAGCCGACGTGGCCGAACGACCGGTGTCGGAGTAGCGCGGGTAGCAGACCATTGGTGCATAGGTGTCAGGATGCGCCAGCGCTGTCACGTTGCCGGCAGCGGCATAGCGCCCCGGTGTGGAGAAGAACAGATTGCTCGAGAAGTTTGCTGCCGTGCCGGTGGCTGTGCCGCAATTGCGATTGATGATCACGCCGCTCACGCTCGCCGGCCCCGAGCAGGAGTAGCTCAAGCCAGTCAGCACCCGCGCCGTGGCCGTGACCAAGTCTTGAGTGTAAGTGGGCACCGGTGTGCCGTTGCTCAGGATCGGGCTGAAATCGCGGTTGCGTTCGACCAGACCGATGGAAAACAGCTGCATCGCTTCGCGAGCGTAGTTTTCGTCGGGCTGGATAAGCCCAGCTTGCAGCTCGCCTCGATCGTTAACGGTCCAATCGGTCTTCTGATTGCGCAAATGGGTCAGGAAGGTGCCCATCATTGGGCTCAGGCTGACATCGCGCAGCAGGGTGCGGTAGTTGCCGAAGGCATTGCGCAGCAGGATGTCGTTGTATTCGGCTACGCCAATCGTGTTGTTGTCGAGCGCACCCACCTCGGACAGCACCAGAATCTGCGATAGCGCGAAGGCCACACGCTGACGTAGCTGGTCCGGTGCATACAGGGCCGAGTTGAACCAGCGCTCTTGTCTATAAACGCGGTAGAACTGGGCATTGCGCGGGTCGATCAGCACCTGCGCTGCAATCTGCTGCTCAATCGTCGGGCGCTGCAGCGTGGGCGGCACGGCCATCTGCGCGTCGATCCACGCCGCGTAGCCAAGACTGCGGACGCTGGCGACATCGGTCGGCGTCGGCCCGAAGCTGGCCTGGGTCAGAAAGCGCGCCGCGCTTTTGTTGCTGGTCGGGCCGCAGTCGCTGCCACTAAGCGCGCTCAGTCGAGTCAAATTGAGGCTGCCACTGCCGAAGCCCGCCTGCGTGCTGTTCCAGGTCCAGGTGGCGTGATCGGCATCGATGCTGGCAAAGGTCATCGTGCCCCAAGGTTCACTGACCACACTGGCCGGGTTGAACGAAGGTGGGAAATTCGCTCCAGACGTAATTGTCGCGCTGAGCGTTGCGCTGTTGCCCACCACCGAACCAATCGCGGTAATCCAGCGCTGCTCGCCGTTCAAATAGACATACCAGGTGGCAACCATCTGGCGCTGGCTGCCACTGCCAAGCACCTCGGTAACGATGCCGTGGCCGCTCTGCGCCAGGTCATACCAAGATCCGCTGTGACAGGCAGCGATCTGGCCCACATTGGCGTCGTAGCTGCTAGCTGGCGTTGTCAGACGTTCGATCGGCATGCTGCCACCGTTGAAGCCTGGATAGCTGCTTGTCCAAGTGGCCGTGCCATGGCTCGCGTCGGTAAAGTTCAGAGTGAGCGAGCCCCAAGGCTCAACTTGCGCAGCGCTCGGATCAAAACGCGGCGGAAAATCGGCGCCGCTGCTGATCGATAAGGGGATGGTGGCTTGACCGCCAGTGGCGGCTCCGACGCCGAACAACCAGCGCTGCTTGCCATCAAGGTAGGTGAACCACGCGGCGAGCAGCAGTGGTTTTCCATTGCTGACGATATGTTGAAACACAAATCCCTGGCCGTTCTGGGCGGGGTCGTAGAAGGTCCCGCTTACGTCGCTGCCGATCACGTAGTCGGCCTTGCTGGCTGAATCTGCCGCAGTGGCGATGCTTCCGAAGCAGGCCGAGGCCAGCCCAATGATCAATACGAAAAGCTTCTGCAGCGCGCTCATACGGTCTCCTGACGGGCTTGGCGGACCTGATCCGGCCAATGGTTTGACAAAGACAACGATCCAGAACGGCAACGGTTGACACATTTCACCCGGGCGAGTGAAACGAACTGCCGCAGGCCGATCCGCGACCCGCCAAGAACGCCTCCGAATCGGTCACTGCCCAGCGTTCGAAGCACGCACTTGGCCAAGCGTGTGCGTAAGCTACTGGGCGGAAAGTGCTGTCGATTTACTGTGCTTTGACAGAAGAGATCTGGCCTCGCAATGGTACTTGACGTCAACCGAACGGGTCCGCGAGCGTTATTGCTTACGGGAACGTTGCGGCTGTGGAGGAATGAAGATGTCGAATATAGCGCGACTGCTTATGGGTACTTCTCTGTTGTTGGTCTCGGCGCCCGCGCTGCATGCCGCCGATCATCTGGTTGAGCTTGGCGGCGGTTTCGGTCTTGCCTTCGAACCCTCGCGCGTGTTCATAGCGCCCGGCGACACGGTGACCTTCCGCAACAATGGCGGTTTCCACAATGTGCGTTCAGACGCTGCCGAATTCCGCTGTGCAAATGGCTGCGACGACACGGGCGGCAACGGCAATGCCAGCAATGCCAGCTGGACGGTGACGCGGCGTTTCGACACGCTTGGTGACTTCGATATCTACTGCGAACCGCATGGCGCACCCGGCTCCGGCATGGCCGGGGTGATCACCGTCGAAGGCGAGCCCTTACTTGGCAGCGGCTATAGCGGCATCTGGTACGACCCCGAGCAGAGTGGCCATGGCTTCTTCATCGAGATTCTGCCGGACAACCGATTGCTGGCCTACTGGCTCACCTTTGGACCGACAGGCGAACAGGCGTGGTTTGGCGGTGTCGGCCCGATCGTTGGCAGTAGCGCGCTGGTAAAGGCAACCCAAACCACCGGCGGACGCTTCATTCCGAATTTCGATCCCTCCACCATTGTGAGCACGGAATGGGGCGAACTCCGTTTCAGCTTCACCGACTGCCAGCACGGCCGTGTCGATTTCGACTCGGTTATTGGCTTCGGGAAGGGCAGCATGAATTTGCGCAGAATCACCCTGCCTGCCGGTCTGGACTGCCCGGCCAGCCCCTGATCATGCGCGCTCGCGTCTCGCTGGCGCGGTGAGGCGCTGGCATTACGGCTTGTTCTGACAAGCGTGGCCGTGAAGTATAGGAACTACAAACGCCCTTTTCGAACAGGCTGGCGGGCAGGCGGTGGTCGCGCAAGCGCTGGGTTGAGCGCGGATCCGGACGTTCGCGCGTGGGATTTCGGCATCGCGGGGACGCGCCGCCTCGCCGCCCGTGGCCACTCTCGCTGATTCCCGACAGCGGGCTGAGCACGGTCCTGTGGGTTCGTTGCCGCTTCGTGTGGTCTTGCCTTGTTTCGCCTTCGGCGTCGTGGCCGGCGAGTCACGCGGCCACGGCGGGCGGTGCGCGCGGGGCGGGTCGGTATTGCGCTTTCTCCCGCGCGCCATGCTTTTCGAAGTGGGCGAGAATGGCTCGGATGGCGGTGGGTTCTTCGATGCTGGCCACGATCCGTAGCGTGCCGCCACAGTGGACGCACGTGCTCACGTCGATGTTGAAGACGCGCTTGAGGCGCTGTGCCCAGGTCATCGAGCGGCGCTTTTCGTCGGGGCTGCGATCGTCGATGTTGGCCCCGGCCGATGCCACGTCGGTGGCTGGCCGTTTGCCGCGCCCCGATGGCGTCAGTTGCGCGCGCCACGTCGCGTTTGGCGCAAAGACACCGTGGAAGCGGGTCAGGTGGGCGCGCGGTGGCGGCACCAACGCCGCCAGTTTGGCGATGAAGTCCACCGGCTCAAACTCCACGTGCGTCGTGCCGTTCTTCCACGGCGTCTTGAGCTGGTAACGCACCCTGCCCTGCGGCGAGATCGATAG
>JBBRBN010000118.1:0-7688 GCA_038205755.1 Lysobacterales bacterium
GGGGGGGGGGGGGGGGGCGCTTGGGCGGGGGGGGGGGGTGTGTTTCCGGGGGCCCCTCCCCCCGTTTTTCCCCCCAGTTCAACAAAAATAACTCGCGGGGGGGGCTTTCCCCCCCGCCGCCCCCGCGTCCCCACATCCGCATGTTCTTACGAGTACGCCGACTCGCCGTGCGATGAGATGTCCAAGCCTTCGCGCTCTTCTTCTTCGGTGACCCGCAGGCCGACCACGGCCTTGACAATCAGGAACGCCACCGCGGCCACGACCGCCGACCACACGATGGTGATCAGCACGGCTTCCGCCTGGATCAGGACCTGCGCGCTGATCGAGTAGTCGTCGCCCTTGACGCCACCCAGCCAGCCGGCCGAGAAGACGCCGGTCAGCAGCGCGCCAAGAATGCCGCCGATACCGTGCACGCCGAACACGTCAAGGCTGTCGTCCGCACCCAGCAGCCGCTTGAGTCCAGACACACCCCAGAAGCACAGCACGCCGGCCGCCAAGCCAATGATGATGGCACCCATCACGCCGACCGTCCCGCATGCCGGCGTGATCGCGACCAGACCGGCCACCGCGCCAGACGCTGCACCCAGCATCGATGCCTTGCGACGCAGCAGCGCCTCAGCCGCCGACCACGACAGCACGGCGGCGGCGGTCGCCATCAGGGTGTTTATCACGGCCAGCGCCGCGCCGGAGTTGGCTTCCAGATTGGAGCCGGCATTGAAGCCGAACCAGCCCACCCACAGCAGCGACGCACCGACCATGGTCAGGGTCAGGTTGTGCGGCGGCAGTTTTTCCTTGCCATAGCCCAGCCGCTTGCCCACGAAATAGGCGCCAACCAGACCTGCCACGCCGGCATTGATGTGCACCACGGTGCCGCCGGCGAAGTCGATGGCGCCGGCTTCGAACAGGTAACCCGGGCCAGCCCACACCATGTGCGCGATCGGGATGTAGCAGAAGGTGAACCACAGCACCGAGAAGATCAGCACGGCGGAAAACTTGATGCGCTCGGCAAAGGCGCCGACGATCAGTGCACAAGTGAGGCCCGCAAATGTCGATTGGAAAGCGACAAAGACCAACTCGGGTATGAACACGCCCGCAGTGAAGGTCGCAGCCAGCGAGTCGATCGTGATGCCCTGCAGGAACAAGGCGTCGAACGAACCATAGATCTTGCCGCCGCCTACAAACGCCAGGCTGTAGCCATATACCGCCCACAGCACAACGATCAGCGAGAACACGGTCATCACCTGCATCAGCACAGAGAGCATGTTCTTCGAGCGCACCAGGCCGCCGTAGAACAGCGCAAGTCCGGGCACCGCCATCATGGTCACCAGCAGTGTGGCCAGCATCATCCAGGCCACGTCGCCCTTGTCGACCGTCGGCGCGGCCTCTTCTTCGGCGACCGCTTCGGTCGCCGCCGCAGCAGCGGGGGCTGGCTCGGCACCTGCCGGCGCAACCTCGGCCGGTGTCTCGGCGATTGTCTCGGCAACACCGGGGGCTGCCGGGACGTCATCGGTCTGGGCGAAAACAGCAGGAGCGGCTGCAAGCAGGCCGCAGGAAAGCAGCACCGCAAAGGCGGCGCGCCGGAACGTGCTCGTTCGGATGGTCATGGCGTGTCCTTGGGGTGGGAAATCAAAGAGCGGAGTCATCGAGTTCGCCGGTGCGGATTCGCACCACGCCCTCCAGCGGCAACACAAAGATCTTGCCGTCGCCGACCTTGTCGGTGCGGGCGGCTTGGATGATGGCCTCGATCACCACCTCGACCCGCTCGTCCGGCACCGCGGTTTCGATCTTGAGTTTGGGCAGGAAGTCCACCGCATACTCCGCGCCGCGATAAAGCTCGGTGTGGCCCTTCTGTCGACCGAAACCTTTGACCTCGGTAACCGTGAGCCCGGAGACACCGACTTGCGCAAGCGCCTCGCGCACGGTGTCCAACTTGAATGGTCGGATTATTGCGGTGATCAGTTTCATGACTCTCCTCGCTGCGCAGTGATGACTGGGAATCCGGACCCGCAGCACGCGAGCAGCAGCCGGTGGCCGGACTCTCCCCCCGGCCTACCGGATGCCGATTTCGTGCCAATCCAAGGCCCGAGGGCGGTTTGTGCGCTGCAACAACGACTTGCGCCGGAGTGGCCCACAAGCAGGCGACGCCCTTGCACCCGGTTGGATCGTCACTCGATCTGCACGCACCGCGCAGGTGCGTCGAACGGTCGGCTGAAGTCGGCAGGTATCATTCCGCTCGGCAGCGCCACCCGCGCCCGCCAAGCCCGGGACCTCACCATGCGTTGCAACCTGCTGCCCGCCCTGCGTCTTCTTCCCGTTGCCGCCGCCTGGCGGCCTGTCGGGCGTTGGTGGGAGAGGCGGTAGCGCTGATCCGGAGGGTCGACGTCACGGCGGGCGTGGTTTACAGGCCGCTGGTCCCGCTTGCTTCGGCCTCAGCTGCCTCCATATCGCGATCCACTGCCTTTGTTCGGAACTCTCCATGACCCTGCCCGCCGCCGCCAGCCACAGCTTCGACGCCTCCGCCGCCACCTTTGAGCAGGAGGTGCTGGTGCGCTCCATGACGACGCCGGTGCTGATCGACTTCTGGGCGCCGTGGTGCGCACCGTGCAAGCAGCTCAAGCCGGTGCTCGAGAAGCTCGCTGACGAATTTGCCGGCGGCTTCGTGCTGGCCAAGGTCAACAGCGACGACGAGGGCCAGCTGGCCGCGATGTTCGGCATCCGCTCGCTGCCGACGGTGATGCTGCTCAAGGGCGGCCAGCCGGTCGATGGCTTCACCGGCGCGCAGCCGGAGTCGGTACTCAGGCAGTTCCTGGCCCAGCACGGCATCACACCGGCGGCCAATGACGGCGACGCGGATGAGCCGACGCTGGACGCCGCGCCGGTGGCAATGGACGAGCTGATCGCCGGCCTGCGGCAGCAGATTGCCGCCGAACCGGACAAGCCGGAGCTGACGCTGGACCTGGCGCTGGCGCTGGCCCAGGTCGGTGAGGCCGAGGAGGCCGAGACCCTGCTGGACGCGGTCCCGGCCAAGCTGGCCACCGACGACCGCGCGCGCCGCGCGCGCGCCACGCTCGGCTTCGCCAGACTGCTGCGCGATTCACCGCCGGCCGCCGAACTGATCCAGCGCCTGCAGTCCGACGACGCCGATCACGCAGCGCGCCATCTGCTGGGCGTCCATGCGCTGGTCAGCGGTGACACCGAAGCCGCACTGGAGCTGTTCATCGACCTGCTGCGCCGCGACCGCCAATTCGGCGATGGCGTGGCCAAGCGCAGCCTGATCGATGCCTTCACCGTGATCGACGACGCCGACCTGGTCGGCCGCTATCGGCGCAAGATGGCGTCGATGCTGTTCTAGCAGCCTGTCGGCACCCGCGTTGCCCGACCCGACCCGACTCGCCGCGCCAGCCTGACCCGATCCGATGTCCCTCGCCCCCATACCAGCGCGACGCCAATCCGACGCGCACGCAGTGGGCGACGCACTGCGCTACCCGTGGGCCAGCGATGCGCTGATCACCAACGTGGCGCTGACGCTGTCACAGATCGTGGTCGGGTACCTGCCGCTGATCGGGATTTTTCTGCAGCTGGTGGTCTGGGCCTCGGCCTATCGCTATGCGCTGGAAGTGATGACGGCCAGCGGCCAGGGCCGCAGGGACCCACCGCAGGGCGCGCTGCTGACCGACGCCAGCAGCGCGCGCAGCCACCTGTGGCTGCACGCGCTGGTGGTAATCGGGCTGGTGGCCGCCGCCAATCTGCTCGGGCCCGTGTCAGCCATGCTGCTGCTGGTTGGCGCCGCACTGGTGCTGCCCGGCGCGCTGCTGGCGCTGGCGGCGGCGCAGAACCTGCTTGCGGCATTCAATCCTGCGGCGTGGATCGCGGTGCTGAGGATTGTCGGTCCGGCTTACTTTCTGCTCTCACTCGGGATCGGCCTGACCCTGCTTCTGCAGCTGTCCGGCGAGCGGCTGTTTGGGGCGCTGCGTCCCGAGGTGCTGGGCGACTTGCTGTACTTTTTTGCCGTTCACGCCGCGCTGTTCGCCTCGTTCCGGCTGATTGGCACTCGCCTGCATCAGCACGCCGTGGCGCTGGGACTGGAACAGGCCAGCGTCGCCCGCCCCGTGCTGACCCGCGACCGCGAGCTGCAGGCGGTGGCGCGCGAGGCATCGGCCGCCGCCGGCATCGAGGATCCCGCTGCCAAGGCTGCCGCGCTCGATCCACTGATTCGTCGCGGCGGTGCGAGTGAGGAACTGCATCGTGAGTATCGGCGCTGCCTGCGCGCCAGCCGCAACGCCCAGGGTCTGCGTCAGCACGCCGAGGTACGGGTCTGCGAGCTGCTGGTGCTGCGCCAGCCGAAGCCGGCGCTGGCGCTGGCCGCCGAAGCGTATGCCGACGACCCCACCTTCGCCCTGCCCGACGCCCCGTCAACCGCTGCGCTGCTCGACGCGGCAGACGCATCGGCGCAGCTGCGGGCGGCAAGCGCGATTGCACGCAACTACCGCAACCGCTTTCCCAAGCGCTACGACGGACTGGCCCTGGCGCTGCGCACGGCCACACTGTTGGCTGACCGGCTGGGTGAGGCCGCCTCGGCCGAAGCGCTGCTGCAGGCAAGTGTTCAACTTGCCGGCAATGGCCCCGAAGCAGCGGAGTTCGAGCGCCTGCTGCGACGTCTCAGGTCAGGACTTCCGCTCTCCGACACTGCGGCCATGCGCCGACCGCCGCCCTGATCGACGCGGAGGCCAGCGCCAGCAGGCACTGCAGCGACCGAAGCAGCACGCTGGCCGGCAGAAACAGCGCCAGCGGCGCTGTCCAGCGATGGCGGAATGCATGCCGGCGTTCGGCGGCAGCCTGTTCGCGCTCGCCGATCCGTTCTGGATGATTCTGGTGATGGAGTCGCTGGGCAGCGGCTACCGGGTCTGGGACCAAGCCGGGGAGGTCGAATTTGTCGCCCCTAAGCGCGGCGCTGTGATCGCCGAGTTTCGCGTCGAAGACGCCGTGCTGGACAAGCGTCGCGAAGCGGCGGCCGATGGCAGCAACGTGCTGCGCTGGTTCGATACCGAAATCAGAAGTCTCGACGGCGAGCCGGTCGCGCGGGTGCGCAAGCGGCTTTATGTGCGGCTCAGGCAAGCAGCCGCCTCGCCGGCCTAGACAACGCCGCGCTGCGTGCGCTGGCACGCCGTGAAAGACGGCCGATTGCGGCAGACTTGCGCGCATGAAAGCGCATCGATCTTCAAACCAGACCGGCTACCGCAGGCGGGTGACGCTGTGGGGCGTCGGACTCGCTGTGCTCGGCACCGTTGCCCTGTCGGCCGGGTTGCTTGCGCTGCTGTGGATTGAGACCTACGACGCCGAAAAGGCCCGCGCGGGCAACCTCGCGACCACGCTTGGCGAGCACACGGAAGCCATCCTGGTTGACACCCGCGACCTGTTGGCCCGGCTCGACCAGCTGACCGCGCCGCGCTGCTCGATCGAGCACCTGGAGGCGCTGCAGCAAGCGGCGATCACGCGGCCGCATCTGCGCGCGCTGGGTCACTGGCGGGCCACCGAACGCCTGTGCGGCGTGGGCTTTGTCGCCAGTGCCGGCCTGCGCCCGCCAAAGGCCGACCGCATCTATGATTCCGGCGTGCTCGCGTGGTGGCCCGGACCGCACACCGAGGTGGGCGGCGTCCCGCTGTTTCTGATGCGCTTCGGCCAGCATGACGCGGCAATCGATCCGCGCCAGCTGATCGACCCTGCCATCCTCCAGGACCGCAGCGCCGCGCTGTGGGTGGAAGGGCTGCAGATGATCAGCACACCGGCCGGCGCCGTGCTGCCGCACCCGGATACGCTGAAGCAGGGCCTGCTGGTGGACGCGGACACTCAGCGCTTGGTTTCGCGCTTCTCGCAAAATGAAGTGTTTCCGATCGACGTGGTCGCGGTCGAGCCCTTTTCCCAGTTCTGGTCGCGCCAGCGCTCGCTGCTGGCGGTGGGGTCTGCGCTGGCCCTGATCCTGCTGGTCGGCTGGCTGATCATGCTGTGGCGAACGCTGCGCTGGCGTCTGAGCCCGGAACACGCGCTGCGCCGGGCCCTGCGCGGCGGCCGCATCGTCGCCCACTATCAGCCGGTCATCGAGTTCAGTAGCGGCACCTGCGTTGGCGCCGAGGCGCTGGCGCGCTGGGAGCACGAAGACGGCCACCTGGTCCGCCCCGACGCGTTTCTGCCGGTGGCCGAGCAGTGCGGACTGACCGGCTCGATCACCCGCTCGATGCTCAACGCGGTGCTGGTCGACCTGCCGGCCCTACTTGCCCTGGCCCCGCAGGCAACGATCAATCTCAACCTCGCCCCGCAGGATCTGGAGAGTGACGCGTTTGGAAAACTCCTGGACGAAGGGCTGCGCCGCACTGGCCTGCCACCGTCAGCGATCAAGCTTGAAATCACCGAACGCGGACTGGTCAACAGCGACCGCGCGCGCGCGCTGATCCGACGCTTTCGTCACAACGGCCACCAAGTGGCGGTGGACGACTTCGGCACCGGCTACTCCAGCCTTTCCTACCTGCAGTCGTTCGAGCTCGACATCCTGAAGATCGACAAGACTTTCGTTGACGCCATTGGCACCGAGGCTGCCACCAGTCAGGTGATTGTCCACGTGATCGAGATGGCGCGCGCGCTGGGCCTCGATCTGGTTGCCGAGGGCGTAGAGTCGCAGGCGCAAGCCACCTGGTTGGCGCAGCACGGCGTGCGCTACGGCCAGGGCTACCTGTACAGCCCGGCGCTGCCGGCAGCCGCCTTTCACATTTATCTGCAGGCCAGCGAAGGGACCATTGCGGCCACTGCCACTGCCACTGCCACTGCCACTGCCACTGCCAAGGAGATCGCACCATGATGCCGGGCCCGACACGACACGTTATCGCTGTGGGTCTGCTGGCGTTGCTTGGCGGCTGCGCCACGCTGCCTGCCCCCGCTCCCGGCAGTACGTCAGCCGCTGCGGCGGCGGCAACCACGCGCGCCAATCCCGAACCTCCGACACCCGCGCCGACGCCGGCATCCGACCCGCTGCTGGTCGAGCAGGACAAGGAATCGCAGGAGCGTGAGCGCCGACTGGGCCAGCTGGCCAGCAGCCCGCAGGCGCTGCCGGCCGGCGAGCAGGGCTACTATCTTGACGTGCTCTACGCCCAACTTCGGCAGCTGCTTGGCCCGGCTGCAGAGGTCATTCGAAGCAGCGGCGCAATACGCGTCGTGTTGCCACCCCAGGTGAGCTTTGAAGTGGCCAGCGCCAGTCTCGCGCCGGCTGCCGAGGCCGTGCTTGCGCCAATCCTGCAGCCGCTGGCCGACTACCGCTCGCTGCTGATTTCGGTGCACGGCCACAGCGACGCCAGCGGCCCAGCCGAGGTCAACCGCCGGCTGTCCGGACAGCGCGCCGTCACCGTCGCTCGCCGGCTGGTCGCGCTCGGCGTTCCGACCCGCCAGGTCATGGCCGTTGGCTTTGGCGCCGAGCAGCCCAAAGCCGACAACGCCACCGCCGAAGGCCGCCAGATCAACCGCCGCGTCGAGCTGCTGCTGCAGGCAATCAGCGCCCCTAGCCCCTAGCCCCAAGCCCCAAGCCCCAAGCCCCAAACCCCCAAACCCAAGACCCCCAAATTAAATTAAAAAAAACACCCAACCATTTATAATTTACGCGCCAAGGAATTTTCAACCAAGGTAGTATTGCCCCCCACCCCCGT